>NZ_JBFUAL010000021.1:0-115929 GCF_056406295.1 Rhizobium sp. P1_C7 | reverse complement strand
GTCAGGGTCTTGGCGGTCTGCTCGGAAAGGTGGTTGCTGTCGTGATCAGCCAGAAGAAGAATGGCCATGGTAGAATCTCCCTTTCTCGAACCTTAGAGGACGCCGGCTTCGGTCTTGAGCTTTTCGACGAGCTCGGCAACCGACTTGACCTTCACGCCTGCCTTGCGGCCTGACGGCTCTTCGGTCTTCAGGACCTTGAGGCGCGGCGTGGTGGAGACGCCGAAATCGGCCGGTGTCTTCTTGTCGAGCGGCTTCTTCTTCGCCTTCATGATGTTCGGCAGCGAGGCATAGCGCGGTTCGTTGAGGCGAAGATCGGTCGTCACGACCGCCGGCAGCGTGAACTCGATGGTCTGCAGGCCGCCGTCGACTTCGCGGGTCACCTGAGCCTTGCCCCCAGGACCAGCAACTCCGATCTCGACCTTCGAGGCAAACGTGCCCTGTGCCCAGCCAAGCAGCGCCGACAGCATCTGGCCGGTCTGGTTCGARTCGTCGTCRATYGCCTGCTTGCCGACGATGACAAGACCCGGCTGTTCCGCGTCGACGACGCCCTTGAGGATCTTGGCAACTGCGAGCGGCTCGACCTGATCGTCGGTCTCGACCAGGATCGCCCGGTCGGCGCCCATGGCCAGTGCCGTGCGCAGCGTTTCTTCGGCTTTGGCCGGACCGATCGACACGACGATCACTTCCTCGGCCTTGCCGGCTTCCTTCAGACGCAGCGCCTCCTCGACCGAAATCTCGTCGAACGGGTTCATCGACATCTTTACGTTCGCGAGTTCGACGCCTGTGCCATCCGGCTTCACCCGGATCTTCACGTTGTAATCAACCACCCGTTTTACGGTGACCAGAACTTTCATGGCGGTAACTCCCTGTTCAACGAGTGGGGATGGGCGGACCACTGCGATAGTCGTAAAAGCCGCGACCGGCCTTGCGGCCCAGCCAACCAGCCTCGACATATTTCACCAGCAGCGGGCATGGCCGATATTTGGGATCGGCAAAACCTTCGTTCAGGACCTGCATGATCGAAAGGCAGGTATCGAGGCCGATGAAGTCGGCAAGCTCCAGTGGCCCCATCGGGTGGTTGGCCCCAAGCTTCATGCTCTGGTCGATGTCGATTACGGAGCCGACGCCTTCGTAAAGCACGAAGACTGCCTCGTTGATCATCGGGATGAGGACGCGGTTTACGATGAAGGCTGGAAAGTCGGAGGCAATAACCGGCGTCTTGCCGAGACGCTCGACGACGGCGCGGACCGACTGAAACGTTTCCTCGCTTGTCGCGATGCCGCGGATCAGCTCAACGAGTTGCATGACGGGAACCGGGTTCATGAAATGCAGGCCCATGAACCGGTCCGGACACAGTGTTCCGCTGGCCAGCCGCGTGATCGAGAGGGATGATGTGTTGGAGGCGAGGATGGCGTGGGGTTTCAGGTGCGGGACGAGTTCGTCGAAAATCTTCTGCTTGATGTTCTCCTTTTCCGTGACCGCCTCGATGACGAGATCGCAATGTCCGACGTCGGAAAGCGCAAGACGCTTTTCGATGCGCCCCTCTGCGGCTCGCCGGTCTTCTTCAGTGATTGCCGCGCACCACTTGCTTTTCGAGGTTGGCGGAAATCTGCGAAACCGCCATCTTGAGCGCGTCCGGATTGATGTCGGTCAGCGTTACGTCGAAGCCAGCAACCGCGACGACCTGGGCAATGCCGCTTCCCATCTGGCCGGCGCCGATGACGCCTATCGTCTGAATAGTCATTCCTTACCATCTTCCTCTGCCGGTTCTGCCGGTGCGCCAAATCCCCAGCTTCCGCTGCCCAGAATCGGACCTGTCTTGTCCAGCACCAGCGGACTTCTCGAGAACCGGATCGGTGTGCGCAGGCCCGGAACGCCTTCCGGTTCGATCTTCATACCGCGAGATTTGACCTGCGGATCCGCGATGGCTTCCTCCACGGTATTGATCGGTCCACCCGGCACGCAAGCGCCTTCCAATGCGACAATGAGGTCCTGCTTGGTGCGCAGGCGCGTCTTCTCGGAAAGGATCTCCTCCAGCGCCTTGCGATTGCCCACGCGGGCCGGGTTGGTGGCATAGGCCGGATCGCCGGCGATGGCGCCCAGACCCAGCACGGTGCAGAGGCTCGCAAACTGGCGGTCATTGCCGCAGGCGATGATGATGTGTCCGTCAGCCGCCGGAAACACCTGGTAGGGCACGATATTAGGATGTGCGTTCCCCATGCGGTGAGGCACCGCGCCACCGGCGAGGAAGTTCATTGCCTGGTTCGCCAAAGCCGCCACCCCGACATCGAGAAGCGAGAGATCGACATGTTGGCCGCGGCCGGAGCGTTCCCGCTCCGCAAGAGCCGCCTGGATGCCGATGACGCCATAGAGGCCGGTGAAAATGTCGATCCAGGCAACGCCAACTTTCTGCGGTTCCCCGTCCGGATCGCCGGTAAGGTCCATGATGCCGCACAGGCCCTGGACGAGGAAATCATAGCCCGGATTGTTCGCGCGCGGGCCGTCCTGACCGAAGCCTGTTACGGAGGCATAAACCAGGCGCGGGTTGACGGCGGCGAGGCTTTCATAGTCGAGACCGAATTTCCTGAGACCCCCGACCTTAAAGTTTTCGATCACAACATCCGCATCCGCGATCAGCGCCTTGACGCGTCCGAGATCGTCTGTGTTCGAGAAATCGCAGATAACCGAGGTCTTGCCCCGGTTGGCGGCGTGGAAATAGGCGGCGACCGTCTCCGTACCGCCCTTGCCGTGGGGGCGCTCGATGAAGGGGGGCCCCCAGCTGCGGGTATCGTCGCCGGCCGGGCTTTCGACCTTGATGACCTCAGCGCCCAGATCGGCCAGTGTCTGGCCGATCCATGGCCCGGCGAGAATCCGGGCCAGTTCCACGACCTTCAGCCCGGTGAGCGGGGCTCTGTTGCCGGCGTCCATCAGAAGAACGCCTGGAGGCCCGTCTGGGCGCGGCCGAGGATCAGCGCGTGGACATCATGCGTGCCCTCGTAGGTGTTGACCGTTTCGAGGTTCTGCGCGTGGCGCATAACATGATATTCGATCTGGATGCCGTTGCCGCCATGCATGTCGCGCGCCTGGCGGGCGATATCCAGCGCCTTGCCGCAATTGTTGCGCTTGACGATGGAGATCATTTCCGGCGCGAATTTGTGCTCATCCATCAGACGGCCGACGCGCAGGCTGCCTTGCAGGCCGAACGCGATCTCCGTCTGCATGTCGGCGAGCTTCTTCTGGTAAAGCTGCATGCCGGCGATCGGCTTGCCGAACTGCTTGCGATCCAGCCCGTACTGCCGTGACCGCAGCCAGCAATCCTCCGCCGCCCCGAGCACGCCCCAGGAAATTCCGTAGCGGGCACGGTTGAGGCAGCCAAACGGGCCGGCAAGGCCTGAAACGCCCGGCAGCAACGCATCTTCGCCGACCTCGACGCCATCCATGACGATCTCGCCCGTGATCGACGCACGCAGCGAAAGCTTGCCGCCGATCTTCGGCGCGGAGAGACCCTTCATGCCCTTTTCGAGGATGAATCCGCGGATCTTTCCGTCATGCGCTTCCGATTTCGCCCACACGACGAAGACGTCGGCGATCGGCGCGTTGGAGATCCACATTTTCGTGCCGCGCAGGCGATAGCCGCCCTCGATCTTTTCCGCGCGGGTCTTCATGCCGCCCGGATCGGAGCCGGCGTCCGGTTCCGTCAGGCCGAAACAGCCAATCAGCTCACCGGACACGAGGCCGGGCAGATAACGGTCGCGTTGCGCTTCGGAGCCGTAGGCGAAGATCGGGAAGATCACCAGGGAAGACTGCACGCTCATCATCGAGCGATAGCCGGAGTCCACGCGCTCGATCTCCCGTGCCACGAGGCCGTAGGAAACATAGTTGGCATCGGCGGCGCCGTATTTTTCCGGAAGCGTGACGCCGAGCAGGCCCGCCTTGCCCATGAGCCGGAAGAGCCCTGGATCGGTGTGCTCGTCGAGATAGGCTTCCTTCACGCGAGGCAGCAGTTCGTTTTCGGCGAATGCCGCCGCCGCGTCCCGGATCATGCGCTCTTCCTCCGACAGCTGATCGTCGAGCAGGAAGGGATCGTTCCATGCAAACGGGCCGCCCTTCGAGGTTTGCTTGTCATGATTGCTGGCGGACATTTCTCTCTCCTTCAAGCTGCGCGTTGTTCCGTTGGTGCTGAACCATGTATCTACAGGTTGAAGTAGCCTCGAAATAACGCTATTTACCCCTATTGTAATTCATAAAATGAATAGGATGAGACATGCGCCAGCGGCGTTTCTTGCCCTCTCTCAGCCTCCTCTCCGCCTTCGAGGCGGTGTTGCGCACGGGCTCGACGGCCGCCGCTGCACGGGAGTTGGACCTCACGCAAAGCACGGTCAGCCGGCTGGTGCAGACATTGGAGACACAGCTCGGCCGGCCGCTTTTCGAGCGGCACCGCCAACGGCTCGTGCCGACCGATGCCGCGACGGCTTACGGCAAGGATATTTCCCGCGCTTTAAACTTGATTCAGCGTTCGAGCATGGAATTCACCGCCAACCCTGGCGGCGGCACGCTCTCTCTCGCTATATTGCCGGCGTTCGGGACGCGCTGGCTTGCACCACGGCTGGGTGACTTTCTGAACGAGTATCCGGGCATCACAGTCAATCTCGCCACTCGGCTGAGGCGGTTCAATTTCGCGGCTGAAAGCTTCGATGCCGCGATCCACTACGGGATAGACGACTGGCGCGACGCCGGCCATATGAAACTGTTCGATGAGCGCTTGACGGCCTGCATCGCGCCGTCTCTGCTGGATAGCTATCCGGTTGCTTCCCCGACCGACGTCCTCCGCTGGCCGCTCCTTCAGCTCGAAACAAGGCCGAGCGCGTGGAGGATGTGGTTTGAGGCACAGGGCGCCGACGTTCCATTTACCACGGGAATGCTGTTCGACCAGTTCGCGACCATGACACAGGCAGCGATTTCCGGGCTGGGCGTGGCACTGCTACCGGACTACCTGGCGGAGATGGAATTCCGTGAAAAGCGCCTTACCCCGCTTTTGCAGATGTCCGTCAGAGGGGGTAGCTATTGGCTGGTCTGGCCACAGGACCGGGCCCACTACCCCCCGCTGCAAGCATTCCGCAAATGGCTGGAGCAAATGGTGTCGCGCGACAGCATTGAACATTCGAACACAAGAACGATTGGATGATAGCTTTATCTATTCTCGATCGGAAGCAAGTTAGTGCCTCCTGCCCATCCTCTGTCCGATAGACAGTGAATCAATCCCGCCCGCCATGCCGAGTGAAAGAAGGACAAGATTTCGAGTGGTTCGCGAACCGTCGGCGATCAGTATTCTTCTCGAAATCGCCTCAACTAGATGATGCGCAAACGGCAGGCCAACGCGACCGCCTGGGTTCTGTTTGTGACATCGAGCTTTCTGATCGCGGACTTGATGTAGGCGTTGATGGTCGCGGCTGACAGGTCGAGGATCATGGAGATTTCCTCGCTGCTTTTTCCAGCCGCCGTCCATCGCAGGCATTCGACCTCCCGCCTTGAAAGGGGCCGCCCCTTGTTTGCCAACCTCAGCTCGAAAAAGCCATTTACGGCCGCCAGTGATCGTATGAAGGCGGTATGAATGTTGCGCTCATTTGATGAAGCGCCACTGAAAATCACAAGATACCGGGAGCCGCTTGGATCATGCAGAATGAAACCGCAGATCTCGGTTCCTATTCGAGGCAGGTCCACGTCACGGTTCAAGCCTGAGTACAATGCGCTTGAAGGCGATACGACCGGCAGCGTCGTCTGGCGGCACCGATCCATGAATGAGCTGGCAAAGAACTGATCAGACTGCCTGTATTTCTTAACCAGGTCCTCTGGCCAGTTGGTGGCGATCACATTCTCGAAGAAACAGGTCTTGTCGGCCTGAGGGAATAGAAGTGCGACGTAGTACTGAAAATTCTCGGCAACGCAGATCTCCATCATGTCGTGGCCCAGGCGCGACGACCTGTCTTCTTGAAGCGTTATCTTTATCACCAGTCGCCGTGCCCCGGAAGGAACCCGGACTGTCGAAAACGACGTGCGTCAATCAGCATGTTCATGTTGAAGTCCGTGGACCCGGCGTATCGCCAGTCCTTACGTCGTATGTTGAAGCTCAAGTTATTTCCCTTCTCGATAGGACGAGTTGATCTCAGCAATGTTGGTCGTCAGGTCGTGACGCTATCCTGTCATACGAAATGCGGCTGGCTATTGTTACACGCGATGTGGGCAGTGTTCGGGCGATGTCAGCCGCCCTGTGACACACGCATCCAACACCGAATACCGCAGTGCCGACCCGCGAGTTCGCGTCGCGGGTCGGCACCAGAAGTGCTTGCTCGGTGACGATGGCATCCTCAGTGGATGGACAGGGCGCATGCGGCAATGCGACCTAAGCAGGCACTTTTTTCGACCCCTTCATCGTGAACAATCGATCGCTCGACTGGAGGACGACAAGAACAGGTTGCCGGGTGCGTCGTGCCGTACAGCGCTGTAGGGTGCAGCACTCGAGCACAAACACATGGTGTATTGTTTCTGGAGACCAATCTTAAATTCCAACTCTACCCTCCGTGCCGTCCCTGCTAACAAACAACGCATTTTACCCCAGCGTTTTGAGCGGTTGTTGAAGTCTAATTTGCGGTTACTGACCCGCAATACATCAAATTTGATGGGACGGTTTTCAGGCGATTTTCTCGCGGAAGGATTGCGTCGCCCATTGCAACGTATTTATCCGTTTTGCGACACCGGTGGTTTTGCGTGTTCGGGCGATCGGCGGTTCGTTCAATCTTGCCGCTTTCGAATGCCGCAAGCACGGTCGGTCGCCGGGGTCATCGAAAACGCCTCAAGACGCCTAGCAGTATTTGGATTTAAGCGTTGAAAGTCAATGCGATAAGAACACTGCACCAATGACGCTGGTGAGCTCTGCCTCGACGCCCGAGGGTTCTCGAACGAGGCCACCCTCATATGTTCGCGAGATCTATTCTCACATGCGGGGGATATGATGCCGGCGTAGCCTGGCGATGGACCTTTTATAGGTCGGCGTGCCTGAGCATGAGAAGATCTCAGCCGAATGAGAATTTATCATGCAATGCAGGCGGTGCGTTCGGAAGCGCGTTCATGCCGGTCGCCAGAATGCACGTCGCCCTCGAACCAATGCGTCGATATCTTTGACGATGGTGTGCGTTTCTCAAGCGAATTCGCATTGCACGAAAATCTGGGCAATCCGAGCCCAGCGAGTGGGCCTGTTGTCGCCTCGGGACCGGGAGTGGAGCTTTGAGGCCACCGACGGCCGTTCGGTCAAGGCGAGGTCGTCAAGGTCCTGATCGCGAACGTCGACCATCACCATTCGCAATCACGGCATCCTGTGGCCGGGCCGGGATGGTCGCTTTCTCCTGGCTACGAATGCGGTCATCCAAAATGGCGGGCTAGCTGCCTGTTTCAGCCCTCGAGATAACTCGCCGAGGACCAGGAGGCTGACAGTTTTCCCGACAAGGACAACTGTTTAAACCTCGTTGACATGAGCTCAATTCAAGATGGGAAAATCCAATTGTGAAACAGATCCATTCATACGTCCTCGCTTGCGGTCCGTCGCACCCAGGAGGCAAAGTCCCTTATCTGTGGCTCCTGCCTGCGGGCCTGCTTGATATTCATGAAATAGGATCTGCCCGAGGGCATCCTCCCCTCATGCCACAGGACCACCCGTTGCCTTGCGACGGCACTTTCAGCCAGAAAATGAGGGACGAGGCCGACGCCGAGACTATGCTCGGCCATCTCCAAGGCGAAAATGTAATGACTGGCGCCAACAAAGGACGCGTCTTGAAGGATCTCTTCCTGCTGGACGAAACTGGCAAATCTGGCCCAGTCCTCGCCCATCTTGCGGTGGTCCGGATTGGTGGAAATCAGCATGCATCGAGGGCCACCTTGTGCCGGTGATCGGTCACGTCCAGTAACCGCCACGAGTTCCTCATCGAGAAGTTTCGTACTCCAAAAGCCCTCCTTCAGCGGTTCCGTCGTAAAGAAGACGTCTGCGACCGCGTCGCTGAGATCGGGCTCGAACGACTGCATCTTCAATTGGATATTGAGATCTGCCAGATTTGCGCACTGCTTGATCCGGCGGATGAGCCATCCCGATCCGAAGGAACTGCAGGCGGCAACGCGCAATACGCCCTGACCGTCGCTGATGCTCTGAGACACGGAGCTCTGGATGTGTGAAAAAGCGAAACTCAACGATTGGGCGAGACGAACACCACGTTGAGAGAAGATCAGCTTTTTGCCATTCTTTTCAATAAGAGCTTCTCCGACCTGTATCCGCAGGTGGCGCAGTTGGTGACTGATGGCACTTGGGGTAATCGCGAGTTCGTCGGATGCGCTTATGATCGATCCGTGCCGATAGACACACTCGAAAATCTGCAATGCCCTGATATTATAGTGCATTTCCGCATCCTGCCCCGAGTTGCGCAAGCATTCGCTTCCTACCCAGTCCATGACTGATTGACACGGGGGGCGGTGTGAGGGCGGTCAAGTGCCCGGTGCTCTACTAAAACTTGCGTATTCGGATGTACGATATAACATCACTTTTTGTGGTCTACAATTGTGCGTAATCATAATATCTATATATTAGCTGGTCATACTCAATGTCTCCGTGATCCTCCAGTCGCAGCCCGCTTGTGTCATGTCACCGCGATAGATGAGACGCACGCGAGTACCATCGTCCATTCGTATCGTATCGCCGTCAGTGACAGAGTAATTCCTTGCCTGGAACGCTTCCGAAGTCGACATCGATGGAAAGCTGAAGCTCATATTGTCGACGATCTGTCTGCTCAATGACGCTATCAGAACCACGACCATGACTGCTGCCATAAACAGCAGCTTCTGCTCTCGATGGCTCATCGCCCAATGCCATCGATGATGTCGAGTGCGCGGGGTCCTGTTGCTGACGGCAAGCCGCAGGTTGGTGTCGCCTTTGATCGCAGTCAATCTCTTCAGTGTCGAAAACTGCTTTTCGGAAAAGCGCGTCCTCGCCCCGTAGCGCTCGATCTTCGCTCGCATGTCCAGAAGGAACCCACGTTGCCACTTGGACATGCGCCCCATCTGCAGAACGTCGTCGATACGGTTTCGAAAATATGTGACCTCGGTATCTGTCAGCAACGCTCAGCCCCTAAAACTCTTCCCCCCGACCATAACCCGTGCGTGCTAAATGCGAGTCATGGGATTGAATACAATTTTAGCGAGTTCTACGTCAAAAAAATGGGCAGCGCCTCGCCAGATCAGACGCGCCAGGATTGCGGTGTTCGGCGTGCCAAACGGGAAAACGCGACCCAGAGCGGACTCGACGCGTCTGCGCAGTTCCTGGCGAGACGCGTGATCAAGCCGGAACGTACGTCAACCTAACGACATCCTCGCCAACGTGATCGGTGGAAACAAGGCGGAGCGGTGGCCGCGGGCCGGCGAAGAATGGCTTGCCGCGACCAAGCACGACGGGGTGGAAGTAGAGCCGATACTCATCAACAAGACCAAGGTCGGTCAGGCTTCGTGCGAGCTCTGGTCCGGAAACAGCAATCTCCCCAACGAGCCGAGCCCTCAGGCCACCTATCACCGCCTCGATGTCATCCTCGACAAGTGTGGCGTTGGGGCCGACGGATTTCAACGAGCGTGACACGACCCACTTCGGTTGGCGCCGCCACGCCGCCGCGAACTCGTGTTGCTCCGTACTCCACTCAGGATGGTCTTCGTCCCAATAGCGCATGATCTCGTACATGCGGCGACCGTACACACTGCCCGTCAGGTCGCGCACCTGCTCTATCCAGTGACGAAAGAGTGCGGGGCCTGTCGGCATTTCCAGGTGGCCGACATAGCCGTCCAGTGACTGGTTCATTCCAAAGACGAGCTTCGCCATGCTGCAAAATCTCCACCTCAGGGTCTTCAGAATAGCGTGAGGCGACGTCATGCAAAAGTGAGGTTCGGCATAAACTGCGCGTCGCCTTGTCGAAGTGACGAACAACCAAAGGACCCAACCACCCGTTTTCTGCTTGCGGGCAGGGTCGGAACGCCTTCCACGACCCGCGCTGGAGGTTTCTGCGCTGGTACCAGGCGTCAGATTCTATCAAGCAGGCCCGAGGCAGATTGGCTCGGTGAACGCCGGGCCCCCGTGTCATCGCAGGCGAATCTCTTGTCAGCAAACAGGTGCCGGAAATGGGCTTTCAGCGATTTCTACCTCAAAGGTGCGGTCAAAAGGATGCCGGGACACGCGTTTGCGAGATTTCAGGCACCGTCACTGACGTTTTTATTGGTTCGGTGACTTTTGCTAAGGATCTTCTCAGCTATATTTTCAACCCATGCTTTATCTCATATCGACCTATTGGCCGCATATTCTCTTCATTGTCTCATTTGCCATGGGGGCGGTGGCGGCTGTTCACGCCACCATGACCAAGGAAGAGGTGCGCGCTGCCATCGGCTGGGTCGGCGTGATTGTCCTGTCTCCCATCATCGGTGCGATGCTATATGCCATTGCCGGTATCAATCGCATGCGTCGGACCTCTCTAAGCCTCCGGCGTGACGCCCTGATTTCCGAGGCGGATCTCGATGAGCTGGAAAGTTTCGACGCGAAGGCGGAGCTGGTCATCAGTGGTTTCGGCCA
This sequence comes from Rhizobium sp. P1_C7, assembly GCF_056406295.1. Classification (NCBI taxonomy): domain Bacteria; kingdom Pseudomonadati; phylum Pseudomonadota; class Alphaproteobacteria; order Hyphomicrobiales; family Rhizobiaceae; genus Rhizobium; species Rhizobium sp. P1_C7. The sequence goes on along the minus strand of NZ_JBFUAL010000021.1, from coordinate 105,284 downwards.
ACGCTTCGCCGCCCTACAGACGCTTGGCGACAGAGTGGCCCGAAGTCCGCTCGCAACCGGAAACACGATCGACATGATCGAGACGGGCGACGACTGCTATGCGGCGATGAAGGGGGCGATTGACGCCGCCGAACGGAGCGTGCTGCTGGAAACCTATATTTTTGATCGGGACAGGATCGGTCTGCGGATCGCTGATTCCTTGATCGCCGCCGCCAGGCGTGGCGTTGAAGTGCGGGTCTTGATCGATGCCGTCGGCGCCCGTTACTCGGTGCCCAGCATACTCCGGCATCTCACCGACGGCGGGGTCACCGTTGCGGTGTTCAATGGCAACGTTATCATGGGGCTGCGTCTGCCGTATGCGAACCTGCGCACCCACCGCAAGATCCTCGTCGTCGACGGCCGAGTGGCGCTGACAGGGGGGATGAATATCAGGGAGGGGTTCACCCGCGAGGTGGCGGGCGAGAAATTTGCGCGTGATACGCACTTCCTGGTCACCGGTCCGGTCGTCGCCGATCTCTTCGATGTGGCCGCTGAAGACTGGCGCTTTACCACCGAGGAAGAACTCACGGGGGACGAATGGCGGATCGCCGCCCCCGAGCGGGAGCCTGGCGACCCCGTCTTCATGCGGGTTGTGGCGTCGGGCCCCGACAGGAGGATCGAGACGAACCACAAGATGCTGATGGGCGCGTTTTCCGTCGCGCGCAGATCCATCCGGATCATGTCCCCCTACTTTCTGCCGGATCGGGAACTGATCAGTGCGCTTTCGACAGCGGCAAGACGCGGCGTTGATGTCGATATCGTGGTGCCCGCTGTCAACAACCTCGTCCTCGTTGATCGCGCAATGACGGCCCAGTTCGATCAGATCGTCAGCAACTACTGCCGCATCTGGCGCTCGAGCGGTGCATTCAGCCACTCGAAACTGCTGTCTATCGACGGAGCCTGGTCCTACGTCGGATCCTCGAACCTCGATCCAAGGTCACTGCGGTTGAACTTTGAAATCGATCTCGAAGTTCTCAACGAGGGATTTGCCGCCGAAATCGATGAGCATATCGACGAGGTGATCAAGTCGGCTTCGCCGGTGACGCTCAGCGCGCTGCGGGCCCGGTCCTTTGCCGGTCGGCTTCTCGACAAGATACTCTGGCTCGGTTCGCCATATCTTTGATCATTCCCGACGCTTGGCCGTGGCAAGTTTGATCGCAGCGCCTATACTCGCAACGGAGCCACCTGTTCAAACGGAGCGCCAACAGACAGCGATGCATGCCAGAAGAGAAAATCTGCCCGCCAGCATCCTGGCGTCGATCAGGAACCGCAAGAGACGTCTGGATGCGGCGCATCCCGAGATGCATCCGCGCGCCGAAGGCACGCTCATCGCGTCGTACAACGTCCATAAGGGTGTCGGAAACGATCGGCGTTTCGACCCTGAGCGCACCAGCCGCGTGATTCACGAGATCGACGCTGATGTCATTGCCCTGCAGGAGGCCGACACGCGCTTCGGGGAGCGTACCGGTATCCTCGATCTGGCCAGACTGGAACGCGAAACGGGCCTGCTTCCCGTTCCCGTCAGTGGCATGGCCAAAGCCCACGGCTGGCACGGCAATGTCGTCCTTTTCAAGAAGGGCCTTGTGCGGGACGTCCATCTGATCAATCTCCCCGGACTGGAACCACGCGGCGCGCTGGTGGCCGAGCTTGAGCTCGAGCAAGGCGGGGCACTGCGCATCATTGCCGCCCATTTCGGTCTGCTGCGGCATTCGCGGGCACAACAGGCAAAAGTCCTGGTCGAGCTGATGGCCGACAAGTCCGATACGCCGACAATCCTGCTCGGCGATCTTAACGAGTGGCGTCTTGGGGACCGCTCGTCGTTGCATACATTTCAATCCATCTTCGGTCCGCAGCCTGCCGCCGTGCCGAGCTTTCCCGCCCGGCTTCCGGTCCTGGCACTGGACCGCATCATGTCGAACCGCAAGGGGGTGGTCTCGGCTGTGCGCGCGCACGACACACCGCTTGCTCGTGTTGCGTCCGACCATCTGCCGATCAAAGCCATCGTCACGCTCGACCAGACCTGACGGTCTGAAGTGATGGTGATGTGCAAAGCGCGGCTTGCCTCGATGGCCGCCAAGGTTGCGCGATCCCTGTCGGCAGGAGTGTCGGCCAGGGTGATGTTGCGTCCCGGCCAACAGTCACGCTCGAAAGCCTTGACTCCGTTTTCAGTCGTGTCACGTTCTGCTCGGATCTTGACAGTCGCCTTGCAGGGGAGAGGCATCGCAGTGTTTTGTGCGCGTAGTTTACAACGACATGTCACGCACGCCTGGCGTGCGCTGATCGCGGCCATTGCCGCCAGCCTGTCCTTCGCCGTCTTCCCGTCGCCTGCATCCGCACTCGATCACGCGGTGCAAACCGACGCCTCGAAGCTGCAGGTCGAAAAGCTCCTCGGCCTCTGGCACCAGAATTACGCCGGTGCAGACAGCCTCCGTGAACGGCGCTCCGCGTTCGAGCGCCTGATGGCTGAGGTGCCCGGGCCATCGCGTGTGCAAATCAGGCACGTTGATGCCGGCGGCGTGGATGCCGAATTAATTTGGCCGGCGCGCCTTCATCACCCGATCGGCAGGAGAGCGATTCTTTTTGTCCACGGCGGGGCGTTCTACGGCGGCTCGCCGGATACGCACCGCGTGTTGGCCGGATCGCTCGCCAAGGCGACGTCGGCCGACGTCCTCCTGATCGACTATCGGTTGGCGCCCGAGTATCCCTATCCTGCGCAGATCGATGATACGCTGACAGCCTACGGCTGGCTGCTCGACTCTGGCTACCAGAACGACAACATCGTGGTGGTCGGCGATTCGGCCGGCGGCAATCTGGCGATCGAAGCGGTGCTTCGACAAATGCAGCTGAAGGGTCCACTGCCGGCGGCCGTCATCGCCATGAGCCCGATCACGGATCTGTCGGACATCGGGGCTTCAACAGGAGCGAATGCAGGCAGCGATCCCGTGTTGGGCGTCCTCGGGCTCGAGGCTGCCAGCAAGGCTTATCTCGGGGGGCGCTCCCCAAAGGATCCACGAGTTTCACCTTTTTATGCTGAGATGACCGGGTTTCCGCCGTTGCTGATGCAGGTCGGTGCGGGGGATGCCCTACGGGACGGTGCAGAGCGTCTGGCAGACAAGGCGCGCAAGGCGGGCGTCGACGTGACGACCGAAGTGTGGCCCGGCATGATCCATCAGTGGCAATTGTTCCCATTCTGGCTCGACGACGCTCGCAAGTCCAACCAAAGCGCGGCGGACTATGCCATGCAGCATTTTGCTGACAGGCCGCAGCAATAGGGCCCGGCTCGGCATTGTCCGCCGCCGGCAGGGGCGATGGTCGTCTTATAGGACAGTTTGCGTTCGCGCCTTTGGATATCAGCCGAAGGCGACGGAAGGGTCGGTTGCCTGGTACGACAATTCATCTGGGCGATCCGCATCCTGACGGTCGGCATAATGTGCCCGCTTGTGGTCATACATGGCAAGGTCGGCGCGTCTCACCATGGCCTCGATCGTTTCCCCCGGTTCGCTGGTTGCGACGCCAAGTGCAATGCTTAAGGGAGCATTGGAGTAGAACTGATTGTTGATCTTCAGCAGTTCGCCAATGGTCTCCACCATGGCCAGGGCATTCTGCTTGTCGCCTCCCGGCATCAGGACGGCAAACTCGTCTCCGCCGATTCGCGCCGTATGGTTGGGCAACGAGACGGCACCGTTTAGAACCTCGCCGAGCCGGCGCAACAAGGCGTCGCCTGCATCGTGCCCACGCTGATCGTTGGCGTCCTTCAAGCCGTTGAGATCTATGACGATCGCCGAAACTGGACGCAGCGACTTGCGCTCGAGCCTGTTCAGTTCGTCCATATAGAAGGCGCGGTTGTGCAGCTTCGTCAGCACGTCGTGCTTGCCGAGATATTCGAGATAGGCCTCGGCCTTCTTGCGCGCGGTGATATCGGTCAGGGCCACCTGGACCAGCGACCAGTCGCCCTCGTGCCCGGGCAGTATCGAGAACTGCAGCAGGACGAAGCGCTCGGAGCCGTCGAGCGCATAGTTTATCACCTCGCGCTGGTGGAAGAAGTTACCGTTCCACAGCTCGATCAGCTGTTCACGGAAGTGTTTTTCCATGTCGTCACGGAAGATTTCCCCGAGGCGATGGAGAAGTGTGCGCCGGTCGGGCGCAGAGAAGAGATCAAGCGTCGCCTGATTGACATCGATGACCCGGATCTCGCTCATGCATTGGCGCACAAACTCCGGATGAACGTCGGTAAAGACGCGAAAGTCGACAATGCCTCGGTTGCGCACGTCCTCAAGGAGAGCTTTGATACGGCTGAAATCCTCGACCCAGAGCGATACCGGCGAGTGTTCGAATATCCCTTCCGCATAGCGCCGGTTCTCGCGCTCGCTGCGTCGTGCTTCTTCACGCGCCGTCACGTCTTCCGTCGTCAACAGGAGTCGGCCAAGCGTCTGCTCATGCCCTGGCAGAACGGCCCCGCGCAGCTGGATGTCCAGCCGGCGGCCGGACAAGGTGTAGTTCACCGCGCTGCCAGAGAACTCGGTCCTGCCCTCCCAAAGGGCCGCCAGCTCGTTGACATGGCTCTCCAGCATCTCGTCGCGAAAGACCCTGGACAGATTGTCGACGAGATGGTCGAGGCTCTCTGCCTCGAACAGGTCGAGCGTCTTGCGGTTCACGCGCAGGATGCGAATCTGCTGGGAGCACGCTCTCACGCGACTGACATCGTCCTTCAAAAACGCGCGAATGTCTTCGATGCCGTCTTTTCGCCAACGATCAAATTGCTCTTTCACGCCGCTGAAATCTTCAATCCACATCGCGATGGGGGCGAGATCAAAAACGTCGGTGTCGATAGATTTACTGTTCATGGGCTCATTCCTGCTGCGACCGTTGGCGCGTTTTTTGGATCCGCGCACCAGAAAACACTCCGATCGACCTTTGAGGGCGATTCGTTCATCCTAATTTGACGCAGAATGATCGGCACGCCAAGCAAATGCCCAGCTTCAGGGCAGCCGCGCTTTAGAGCGGCTGTCGGAATGATTGCGATGTGACGAAAGTGACCTTTGCAGCAGGCCTGTCAGGCGTTTCTAAACAGCTTCCAGCGCGTCGGGCGGAAGGCAATGCGACTGCGATCGAGCCTGTCAGCCTGAGCCGGGGGAAGTTCGAGTTCGATCGAGGGATGGCTATTGCCGATATCGACTTCGATATGCCGCGTTCCAGCGACGCGGCGAGCGCTGGTCAAGAGACCGGCGATACAACCGCTACAACCGTCACGCAGTTCGATGTCGTGCGGGCGGAAATAGAGCTGCGCATCGCCATCCGGCTCGCCCTCGGCCTTGAGACCAAGAGGGCGATCCTCAAACCAGATCTCTCCATCGGTAATCGTGACCTTGAGACAGTTCGACTGACCGACAAAGCCGAACACGAAGGGCGAATTCGGATTGTCGTAGACTTCGTCAGGGGTGCCAACCTGTTCGATCGCCCCCTGGCTCATGACGACGACGCGGTCTGCAAGTTCCATTGCCTCGTCCTGGTCGTGCGTGACGAAGACCGTGGTATGTCCGGTCCGATCGTGGATCTCGCGCAACCATCTGCGCAGGTCCTTGCGCACCTGCGCATCGAGCGCGCCGAACGGCTCGTCGAGCAAGAGCACGTTGGGTTCCACCGCCATGGCGCGTGCAAGCGCCACGCGCTGGCGCTGTCCCCCGGAGAGCTGCGCCGGATAGCGCTTCTCCAGGCCGGAAAGCTGCACCAGGTCGAGCAGTTCGAGGGCGCGTCTGCGGATCTCGGCCCTCGTCGGGCGGCGCGACGGTTTGCGGACCTTGAGGCCAAAGGAAACGTTGTCGAGCACTGTCATGTGCCGGAACAGCGCGTAGTGCTGGAATACGAAGCCGATATTGCGCTGCTGTACCGTCTTCCTCGAGGCATCTTCATCGCCGAAGTAGATCAGGCCCTCGGTCGGGCTTTCAAGCCCGGCAATCAGTCGCAGCAATGTCGTCTTGCCGGATCCGGAAGGTCCAAGCAAGGCGATGAGTTCACCGGAGTGGATGTCGAGCGAGACGTCGTGCAGGGCCGGAAACCGCTCGAATTCCTTGCGTAAGTTTTGAACGCGAACTTCCATTCTAATTCCTTCAGTGCCGCCGGCTGGCGGCGATTTCATCGCTGTATCGCATTTCGAGCAGCGTCTTCAAAACAAGGGTTACAAGCGCCAGCAGGGCAAGCAGGGTAGCAACGGCGAAGGCGCCGGTGAAATTATACTCGTTATAGAGAATTTCCACCTGCAGCGGCATGGTGTTCGTCTGGCCGCGTATATGGCCGGAGACCACCGAGACGGCACCGAACTCTCCCATGGCACGGGCGTTGCACAACAGCACGCCATAGAGCAGGCCCCATTTGATGTTGGGCAAGGTGACGTGCCAGAAGGTTTGCCAGCCGCTGGCGCCGAGCGAAATTGCCGCCTCCTCATCCCCGATGCCCTGTTCCTGCATCAACGGGATCAGTTCGCGCGCGACGAAGGGAAAAGTCACGAACATGGTTGCAAGGATCAGGCCTGGCACGGCAAAAAGGATCTTGATGTCGTGGGCGCTGAGCCAGCTGCCAAGATAGGTGTTGGCGCCGAACAGAAGCACGAAGACGAGGCCCGAGATCACCGGCGACACGGAGAAGGGCAGGTCGATCAGCGTCGTCAGGAATGCCTTGCCCTTGAATTCGAACTTGGCGATTGCCCAGGCGGCGGCGACGCCGAAGATGAGGTTCGATGGCACGCTGACGCCAGCGACGATCAGCGTCAGCCGGATCGCAGAAAATGTCTCGGCATCCTGCAGAGCCGCGAAGAATGCCGGAGCGCCCTTGCGGAACGCTTCCACGAAGACCGCGGCCATTGGCAGGAGCAGGATCAACGCCAGAAACACCAGCGATGCGACAATCAGTGTCCAGCGCGCGATCTTGTTTTCGGTGACGACGGAGCGGACCTTTGCTGATCTAACACCAGTCTCAAGTGCCATAACCATACCTCCGTCTGCTCCAGCTCTGGATCATGTTGATAACGAGCAGCATGGCGAAGGAGAGCACCAGCATGATTGCCGCAATGCCCGTCGCAGCGGCGTAGTTGTACTCTTCGAGTTTGATGACGATCAAGAGCGGTGCGATCTCCGACTTGAACGGCAGATTGCCGGCAATGAAGATAACCGAGCCGTATTCACCGACGCCGCGTGCAAAGGCAAGCGAAAAACCGGTGAGGACGGCGGGCGCCAGACCCGGTAGCAGCACCCGGAAGATCGTCTGGAAACGGTTCGCGCCGAGGGTGGCGGCGGCCTCCTCCACTTCCTTGTCGATCTCTTCCATGACGGGCTGCACGGTACGCACGACGAAGGGAAGTCCAACGAAGACAAGCGCGATCACGATGCCGAGCGGGGTGAAGGCGATCTTGATGCCAAGCGGGGTCAGAAATTGCCCGATCCAACCGTTGGGGGCGTAAAGCGTCGCAAGCGCGATGCCCGCGACGGCCGTCGGCAGGGCGAAGGGCAGATCGACCATGGCGTCGATGACGCGCTTGCCCGGAAAGCGGTAGCGCACCAGCACCCAGGCAAGAACAATTCCGAATACGGCATTGAGACAGGCGGCAGCAAACGCGGCGCCGAAACTGATGCGAAGAGCAGCCACTGTGCGTGGATCAACGACAATCGACCAGAATTTCTCCCAGCCGAGTTCGCTCGAGCGCCATACAAGGCCCGAAAGAGGAATGAGGATCAGAAGGGTGAGCCAGATCAAGGTAAAGCCGAGCGTCATTCCAAATCCTGGAATGACACTCGGCCGCTTGAACCGCCACCGCGTGGGGCTATGTGCTTTCATGCGGTGTATTATTGGGCCGGCTTGTAGATTTGGTCAAATACGCCGCCATCCCCAAAGAATTTCGGCTGCGCTTCCTTCCAGCCACCAAAGTCGTCGATGGTCGCAAGCGTCAGTTTCGGGAACCGGGCGACATCGGCCGGATCGGCTGCCTCTGGCTTGATCGGGCGATAGAAGTGCTTGGCGGCGATCTTCTGGCCTTCATCGGCATAGAGGTAGTTGAGGTAGGCTTCGGCGACCTTGCGCGTTCCCTTCTTGTCGACATTTGCGTCAACGATGGCCACCGGCGGATCCGCGCGGATCGAAAAGGCAGGCGTTACGATTTCAAACTGGTCGGGTCCAAGCTCTTCGAGCGACAGATAAGCCTCGTTTTCCCAGGCAAGCAGAACATCGCCCAGACCGCGCTGGACGAAGGTCGTCGTCGCGCCGCGGGCGCCGGTATCGAGGACTGGAACGTGCTGCAGGAGCTTCGTCACGTAATCCTGTGCCTTGGCTTCGTCGCCGCCGTTTGCCTGCTTGGCCCAGGCCCAGGCAGCCAGGAAGTTCCAGCGCGCGCCGCCAGAGGTCTTCGGGTTGGGAGTGATGACCTGAACGTCGTCCTTGACCAGATCGGCCCAGTCCTTGATGCCCTTGGGATTGCCCTTGCGGACAAGGAAAACGATGGTGGAGGTATAGGGCGTCGAATTGTTCGGGAACTTGGTTTTCCAGTCGGCCGGGATTTTTCCGGTCTTCTTGGCGATGGCATCGATGTCGCCTTCGAGTGCCAGCGTCACGACATCGGCTTCCAGGCCGTCGATAACGGACCGAGCCTGAGCCCCGGACCCGCCATGCGAGGCCTGGATCGCGACCGTTTCACCGGTGTCCTTCCTCCACTTCGCAGCGAAAGCGGTGTTGAAATCCTTATACAGTTCTCTCGTCGGATCGTAGGATACGTTGAGAAGCGTCTGATCCGCGAATGCGGGAGCGACAGCACCGATGGCGACACTGCCTGCCAGAACCGCGGCCGCGAAAAGCCGGGTGATCCGTAATGACTGCATGGAAACCTCCTTCGTTTGTGGCCGAAACTCTACCAACATGGTCGTATAATGAAACGCAGATTGTTTCTGTTCGGTGCCGGGCTCCTAGAATGGAGTGCCATTTCACGCCGTGTTTTGAAATGAATGTGCTCGCGTTGGCCGCGGCCAACCCGAGCCGGGAGCGGCACGCAAACGTCATCCCCAAGTCGCACCCTCAATATTTTGCATGAAGTCGAGCCATTCGTTTCTTCCTGTGGCCATCACAAGCGCCGTGTTTGCGTACGGTTTGACAAGGCTTCCCCCCATCACGTGATCGGGCATCTTATGTCGTTGGGGAAACCGTCCTCAGCCTGCGCCGCCGCAGCAATCATGTCAGTCTCGTGGCCGTACGCAGCCGACGCCGTCGTTGCATCGGGGCCGGAGGAGGTCGAACATGTCCGCGTCTGCGATGCCTATGGCAGCGGTTAACCCACGTTGCGGGCCCGCAGACCGGCCTCAGCATCGGCGGTTGTCTGCGCGTTGAGGAACGTGTCGGAAGCGACCAGTCCGGGTCATCCGATCGACGACCAGGTCGAAGGCTTCCTCTTCCAGCGCGACGTCTGGTCACCTTTCACAGGTTCGCCGTTTCCGGTCTGCTATGCACGGGAATCGGCTAGGAAGTCGGAATAGAATTCTTCTGCGGTCTTTGCCTTGCGCATCGAGGCTACAATTCCGGGCGACTGCAGTTGCCGCGCTATGGCGGCAAGGACATTCAGGTATTCCCCGCGGTGGCTCTCGCCAAATAGCAGGACGAAGGCGATGTCGGTCGGCACGTCGTCGACCGCCTCGAAATCGAGCGGACGGGCAAAGCGGATCAACAAGCCTTGCGGATGGGTCATGCCTTCGACGACTGCATGCGGCACCGCAATGCCGTTGCCAATGCCGGTCGAGCCGAGACTTTCGCGGCTTTCCAGCGCCCGAAGAATTGTCTTGCTGTCCATTGCGAATGCCTCTGCCGCCTTCTGCGCGATGGTTTGCAGCCCATGCCATTTTGTCGTTGCAACGACCCCGACGAACGTATGGTCGGGGCGGATGATGTCGGAAAGGTTCATGTCGTCTCTCTTGGTCGTTCGTGCAGAGCCCGTCGTTGAACGCGACACCGATGTCATCCGCTTGCCACCTCAACCGCAGGTCTGACGCGTCAGGCGTTGAGGCCCGGTTTGCTGGGCGTTCATATGCCCAACTGAGATAAGGGTTCCAGTGGGCCTTTGCCGGACAAAAATAAACATCGCATAAAGGTCATGCGCATTTTCAACGAATGCTTGAAATTCATTCAAGATACTCCCCGCTTATCCGTAGGGAATTGAACGACGATATTCACTCCATCGAAACAACGAAACCTTGGAGTTCAGACAATGACCAGCACTCTGGACAATCTCTCAGGAAAGGCGGCTCCCGTTCAATCGGCGCAGCTATCGCCAAACGTCTGGCTGCCTCGGGTGCCGCTGTCGCCAGCCCCGAAGCAGCCTTCGTGACCGGCGCCGAGATCGTCGCCGACGGCGGCTTCACTGCCTGATTTCCGGATCCTCTTACCCCTGCCATCAAAGGAGAAAGACAATGTCTATCGGCATCATCGGCGCCGGCAACATCGGCGCAGCGTTTGCTCGTGCGCTCGCCAGGGCCGGCCTCCCCGCCATCATCGCCAATAGCCGCGGTCCCGAAACACTCTCGGCTCTCGAAAGCGAGCTTCAGCCCTTCATCAAGGCAGGCTCCATCGAGGAAGCTGCAGGTGCCGACCTGGTGCTTGTCGCGGTTCCCTGGTCGAGGCTGCCTGAGGCGCTCGACGGCCTGCCCGATTGGGGAGGCCGCATCGTGATCGACGCCAACAACCCGATCGAGGCTCCACTCTTCAAACCGGCCGAGCTCAACGGTCGTCTCTCGACCGAGATCGTTGCCGATCTCGTGCCCGGCGCCCGCGTTGTCAAGGCGTTCAACCACCTCCTGTCGGCGCTCGTCTCCGGCGATCCCCGGGCCGAAGGCGGCAGGCGGGTGCTTTTTTATTCCGGCAACGAGGAAAGCGCCAAAGCAGAGGTCGGCGCGTTGATCGACAAGCTCGGCTTCTTTGGTATCGACCTCGGTCCGATCGCCGTTGGCGGCAAGCTCGCGCAGTTCCCGGGCGGGCCGCTGCCGACGCTGAACCTCGTCAGGTTTGGTTGAGCATTTTATCAGTTGATGAGCAAAAGCCTTCGCAATGGAATTGAATTGCGGAGGCTTACAGCCTTATAATCCTCCCAAAGCCTCGCGCGATTCAGGCGGCGGGCGATAGGGAAGGAAGCTGACGATGACCAAGGTCCGTGCGCTGGTGCTGGAGCGCCAGCATGAACTCGCTCTTCGCGATATCGACCTGCCGCTGGACACAGGTCCCGGTCAGGTGAAGATCAGGATTCACACGGTCGGCGTCTGTGGGTCGGATGTCCACTATTATACGCACGGCAAGATCGGTCCCTTCGTCGTCAATGAGCCGATGGTGCTTGGTCACGAGGCTGCCGGCACCATCATCGAGATCGGCGAGGGCGTTACGCACCTGAAGATCGGCGACCGCGTCTGCATGGAGCCGGGCATTCCCGATCCAAATTCCAAGGCGAGCCGGCTCGGTATGTACAATGTCGACCCCGCCGTTGCCTTCTGGGCGACGCCGCCGATCCATGGCGTGCTGACGCCCGAGGTCGTGCATCCCGCCAACTATACGTTCAAGCTGCCGGACAATGTCAGTTTCGCCGAAGGCGCGATGGTCGAGCCGTTCGCGGTCGGAATGCAGGCGGCGACCAAAGCGAAGATCGCGCCCGGCGACACGGCCGTCGTGCTCGGCGCCGGCCCGATCGGCACGATGGTGGCGATCGCCGCCCTTGCCGGCGGCTGCGCCCGGGCGATCGTCGCCGATCTGGCCCAGCCGAAGCTCGATATCGCCGCCCAGTACCAGGGTGTCATCCCGGTCAATATTCGCGAGACGAACCTTGCCGAAGAGGTCGCAGGACTGACGGGCGGCTGGGGCGCCGATGTTATCTTCGAATGCTCCGGCTCGCCGAAAGCATGGGAAACGATCATGGAACTACCCCGTCCGGGCGGCGTCATCGTTGCGGTCGGGCTGCCTGTCAATCCGATCGGCTTCGACGTGTCGACGGCTTCCACCAAGGAGATCCGCATCGAGACGGTGTTCCGATATGCCCATCAGTATGAGCGTTCGATCGCGCTGCTCGGTTCGGGCCGCGTCGACCTGAAGCCGTTGATCTCGCAAACGTACAGGTTCGAGGATTCCATCAAAGCCTTCGACCGGGCTGTCGAGGCGCGCCCGAGCGACGTGAAACTGCAGATCGTGATGGACTGATAAGGCCCTCCCTCACCGACCTAGGATGGCCTGACGCTCGGTCTCGTCCTGCGAAACGCAAGGGCTGCAGCGGCGATGACGGCTGCGGCTCCAAGGGCGATCAGCAGATGGCGATGGATGGGAAGATTGCCCAATGCCTGTTGGATGGCGTGCCCGAAGATGTAGCCGAGGGCGGTGAACAACTGCCCCCAGACCAGCGCCGCCGCTGCATTCAGGACAAGGAATTTCCGGGTGGAAATTCGTGTTGTTCCGATGACGACGGGGCTTATCGTCCGCAATCCGACCAGGAAGCGAAATGCAAAGATGAAGCCGGTGGGATACCGTTCGAGAAGCTGGGTTGCCCGCGCAAGCGCCGGCTTTTCCATCAGTCGGCGCACGACGCTCCACTGGGCTGCGTAACGTCCGGCAAAAAACCACATCTGATCCCCGGCAAAGGACCCGGCCGACGCGGCGAGTGAGGCTGACCAGTAGGTGAGCAGAGAGCGATGCGAAATCACACCGCCGAGAAAAGCAGCCGTCTCCCCCTCGAACGCAGTGCCGAGAAATATCGCCAGCAAGCCGTAGTTTTCTATCAGCGGTTCGATCGACACGAAGGCCACCTTCAGGGGTTACGGTTTTGGCAGCAGTCTCTCAAGCTAAACCGCCTTCAGGTCTGCGAGCAATGTCGGGATCATTTCCGAGACCGTCGGATGGATTGGCACTGCCCATTGCAGCACGGGGTAGGGCGCCCTGGCGTTCATCGCGTCAATGATGCCATGGATCGCCTCATCGCCTTCGATGCCCAGGATGGCAGCGCCGAGGATCTGCTTGGTTTCGGCATCTGCGATCACCTTCATGAACCCCTTGGTTTCACCTCGCTCGTTGGCGCGCCCGACGCGGCTCATCGCCCGGGTGGAGATCAGGATCTCGCGCCCTGAAGCGCGCGCTTGCTTCTCCGTCATGCCGACACGGCCGAGCGGCGGATCGATGTAGAGCGCATAGGCGGGGATGCGGTCGCTGAGCTTGCGGTCCTGGCCGTCGAGGAGATTGGCGGCGGCGATCTCGAAGTCGTTGTAGGATGTGTGGGTAAAGGCGCCGCGGCCGTTGCAATCGCCAAGCGCTGAGATGCCTTCGACATTGGTCGCGAGCTTGTCGTCCACGATGATGTAGCCGCGCTTGTCGGTTGCGACGCCGGCGAGATCGAGCCCGAGATCATCGGTATTGGGGCTGCGTCCGGTGGCGACGAGCACGTGGGTCGCGTGGACATCCGGCTTGCCGGCGCCAGCCGTGACGGCGATCCCGTTGCGGGTTTTCGCAAAGGCGATGCCGTCCGCGTCTGTATGCACCGTGATGCCCTCCGAACGAAGAATATCGGCGATCGCATCCGAAACATCGGCATCTTCACGCGACGCCAGTTTCGGACCTCGTTCGATGACAGTCACGTCGGCACCGAAGCGCCGATACATTTGCGCGAATTCGAGGCCGATATAGCTGCCGCCGATGACCGCCAGGTGCTTCGGCAGCGTATCAAGCTGGATGATCGACGTGCTGGTGAGGTAATCGACGTCGGCAAGGCCCGGCATATCGGGGACAGTCGGCCTTGCGCCGACATTCAGAAAGACGCGGGGAGCGGTCAGCTTTTCACCATTGACGGTCACTGTCCGGGCATCTTCGAAGCGGGCATGCCCGTAAATGACGGTTATGCCCTGCATGCCATCGAACCAGCCAATCAGCCCATTTCGCGCATTGAGGGTGACGGTTCGGGCGCGGTCTCGAACCACCGTCATGTCGATCCCGATTTCGCCCGGAATCGTCACACCATAGTCGCCGGCACGTCGAACGACGTGCGCTGCACGTGCACTCGCCACCAGAGTCTTGGTCGGCATACAGCCGGCGTTGACGCAGGTGCCGCCCAGGAACTTTCGTTCGATCAGCGCTACCTTCATGCCCTTTTCGACCATGCGGGCAGCGAGAAAAGGTCCGGCCTGGCCGGCGCCGATCACGATTGCATCGAAGCTCCGCATCACGCCGCTGCCACGATGACCAGGGCGCCGACGATCGCCACCGCGTCCTCGATGAAGGCCGCCGGCGGGTCCTTGCCGAAGACGGAGGCGAGCTTGCTGCGGGCTGCGGCGCCACCCAGCGTGCCGACGATCGCGCCTATGATGCCAGCGATCAATCCGCCCACCAGCATGCCGCCGGAAGCGCCGATCGTGGCGCCGGTCAAGGCACCCATGATAATGCGCGCGCTAAACTGTATGGGGACCTTGCGCGACGGTGTCGAGGGCAGCTGATCGGTGACCAACTCCAGCACGGCCAGAAGCGTAAAAATCAAGGGTGTCCAGCGATACGCCATGAAGGCGAATGGCGTCTGCGAGACGTCGAACCAGCCGTGTGCTGCGCCCCAGGCAACGGCTGCAGGTGCCGTCATGGCACGCAGGCCCGCGACGATACCGATCAGAAATGCAAGAACCAGAAGCATATGCGATCCCCCTTGCGATACGGGTTCGTCCCGCGCTCAACAGAGGCTTGCACATTGTCGGACCTCTTTCAATTTGCCCGACGACGAATATGTCCTAATTCGCAAAGGCGGCGATGCCGGTGATGGCGCGGCCGAGGATCAGCGCATGGATATCGTGGGTGCCCTCGTAGGTGTTGACGACCTCGAGATTGACCAGATGGCGGGCAATGCCGAACTCGTCGGAGATGCCGTTGCCGCCGAGCATGTCGCGCGCCATGCGGGCGATGTCGAGAGCCTTGCCGCACGAATTGCGCTTGACGATGGAGGTGAGCTCCACCGGCGGATGGCCCTCTTCCTTCATGCGACCAAGACGCAGGCACCCCTGCAGCCCGAGCGAGATCTCGGTGGCCATATCCGCGAGTTTCTTCTGGATCAGCTGGTTGGCGGCAAGCGGCCGGTCGAACTGCTTGCGGTCGAGCACATATTGGCGGGCCTTGACGTAGCAATCCTCGGCTGCGCCGAGTGCGCCCCAGGCAATGCCGAAACGGGCCGAGTTCAAGCAGGTAAACGGTCCCTTGAGACCTGTCACCTCGGGCAAAAGGTTCTCTTGCGGCACGAAGACACTGTCCATCACCACTTCGCCTGTGATCGAAGCGCGAAGCCCGACCTTGCCGTGGATGGCGGGGGCAGACAGTCCCTTCCATCCTTTCTCGAGGATGAAACCGCGGATGACGCCGTCTTCGGTTTTGGCCCAGACGACGAAGACATCGGCGATAGGGGCGTTGGAGATCCATGTCTTGGCACCGGTCAAATGATAGCCGCCATCGACCTTCTTCGCCCGCGTCACCATGGAGCCGGGATCTGACCCGTGATTGGGTTCGGTCAGTCCGAAGCAGCCGATCCATTCGCCAGTCGCAAGTTTCGGCAGGTATTTCTGTTTCTGCATCTGCGAACCGAAAGCATCGATCGGCACCATGACGAGAGAGGATTGGACGCTCATCATCGAGCGGTAGCCGCTGTCGACGCGCTCGACCTCGCGCGCGATCAGGCCGTATGCGACATAGCTGAGGCCGGCGCCACCATATTCAGGCGCGATGGTTGGTCCGAGAAGTCCGAGTTCGCCCATCTCGCGGAAGATACCTGGATCTGTCTTCTCGTGACGAAAGGCCTCCAGCACGCGGGGCGCGAGCTTGTCCTGCGCATAGGCGTGGGCCGTATCCAGCACCATGCGCTCCTCGTCCGTCAGCTGCTCGACAAGCCGGAACGGATCGGCCCAGTCGAAGATCTCGCGAGTGTGCTGCATGGTCCGTCCTCCTCGAGTGTGTTGTCGGTATGCCGCCGACGTCCATTGGGCATAGCTCTGCGGGCATGGTGCGTCAACACGCAGGCCCCGGCGCGTTCCCCGAGCAGGCCCTATCGCTTCACCCAGGGTGGAATGAACCGCGCATCCTCGTCGGCCGTGGCTTCGCGCAGAAAGTCGAAGACGGCACGCACGCGTGGCGATTGCAGCAGGTCGCGATGGCAGCTGATCCAATAGTGCCTGTTGAGGTCGATCTCGCCCGGCAGCACCATCTGAAGCTCGGGGTAACGGCTCGCGAAGAAATACGGCAGAATGCAAAGGCCGAGCCCGTTTCTGGTCGCGGTCAGCTGCGCGAAAATGCTGGAGCTCTGGAACTTTGGCTTGATGCGCGGGTGTACGTCGCCGAGATAGTCCAGCCCGGGTGCGAAGATCATCTCCTCGATGTAACTGATGAAGGGATGCATCAGAAGATCGTCGCGGCGGGTGATTGGCGCGCTCGTCGCCAGATAGTCCCGTGAGCCATAGACCTGCAGATGATAATCCGTCAGCTTCTCCGCGTAGTAGGGACCGCCCTTCGGTTCATCGAGCACGACGGAGATGTCCGCCTCCTTGCGCGACAGCGACATGATCTGCTGGATCGTTACCAGCTCAAGCGACAGGTGCGGATGTCGCGCTGCAAACCGCGGCAGCACCGTCGCGAAGAAGAAGTTGGAGAAGCCCTCCGGCGCGCTCAGCCGCACAACGCCGCGCTGCGTCATCGATCCATCGGCAAGGTCGGTGCGCAGGCGCTCTGTCTCCTGCTCCATCTTCTCGGCCGTCTCGACGAAACGTGTGCCCATGGCCGTCATCACATAGCCGCGAGGGTTGCGCTCGAAGAGCTTGACATTGAGAGCAGATTCGAGCCGGTCGATCCGTCGCGAAACGGTCGCATGGCTGGTGCGCAGCTGCCGGGCTGCCGTTGAAAGTTGACCGGTGCGGGCGACGGCCAGAAAGAACTGGAGGTCGTCCCAGGTAAATTGCGGCCGGTTTGCCATCCATGTTTACTGTCTGCCCAGCTGGCCCGAGGAGGACGGCGATTGGTCTTTCGTCTAATGCCGTCCTGTCTGCACAATTGTTTGGTTCGCCCTAACTTCCATCCCCTGCCTCCGAACGCCCTGCATTCACTGGATGCGGGGCCTCGGATTGGCAGTCTGTTCAAAAACGAACAGATACTGTTTGCAATTGGTTGTAAAGCGGCCTTGCTTCGCCGGCGCAATTCCGTGATCTTGAGGGATCGGTTGGTGGCTTTGAGGGGGGCGGCTGGCCAATTTTGAACAGATCTGTGTTCCGGCCAATCTCTGGGAGGAGAGACATATGCGAAAGAATTTGATTGCGTCGCTGGCATTTTTGCTCGCAAGCAGCACCGCAGTGCTTGCTGATGGTGCATCCGACGGCAAGGTGAAGATTGGTATTCTGAACGACCAGTCTGGCGTCTACGCCGACTTCGGCGGCAAGTCGTCGGTCGAGGCGGCCAAGATGGCTGTCGAGGATTTCGGCGGCAAGGTGCTGGGTGTACCGGTGGAGATCGTCGACGCCGATCACCAGAACAAGGCCGATATCGCTTCGAATATCGCCCGCCAGTGGTACGACACCGAACAGGTGGACGCGATCATGGAACTGACGACCTCGTCGGTGGCGCTCGCAGTCCAGGCCATCGCCAAGGAAAAGAAGAAGATCGACATTGTCACGGGTGCGGCGACCACTGATCTGACCGGCAAGGCCTGCTCGCCCTATGGGTTCCACTGGGCCTATGACACGCACGCACTGGCGGTCGGCACCGGCGGTGCACTCGTCAAGCAGGGCGGCGACACCTGGTTCTTCCTGACGGCGGATTACGCCTTCGGCTATTCGCTGGAACAGCAGACGAGCGATTTCGTCAAGGCCAATGGCGGCAAGGTCGTTGGCTCGGTTCGCCATCCGCTGGCGAGCCAGGATTTCTCGTCCTTCCTGCTGCAGGCGCAGTCCTCCGGCGCCAAGGTGATTGGACTGGCCAATGCCGGGCTCGACACCGCCAACGCCATCAAGCAGGCCGCAGAATTCGGCATTACCCAGGGCGGCCAGCATCTGGCGGCACTGCTGTTTACGCTCGCCGAAGTCCATGGCCTCGGCCTTGAAGCTGCGCAGGGACTGACGCTGACCGAAGGCTACTACTGGAATCGCGACGAGGACAGTCGTGAATTCGGCAAGAAATTCTTCGCCCGCACCGGCAAGATGCCGAACATGATTCATTCCGGCACTTACTCGGCCGTGCTGCAGTATCTCAAGGCGGTGCAGAAGGCGGGCACGGACGATACGGACGCTGTTGCCAAGCAGCTGCATGAAATGCCGGTCGACGACGTCTTCGGTCGCGGCGGCACCGTTGGCCCCAACGGACGCATGATCCACGACATGTACCTGCTTCAGGTCAAGAAGCCTGCCGACAGCAAGGAGCCGTGGGACTACTTCAACGTGCTGGCCACCATCCCCGGCAAGGAAGCCTACATCGATCCGGCCAAGAGCGGTTGCGATCTGGTAAAGTAAGCACCATGGCAGTCTCTGCGACAAACACTGAATCAAGGCCACGGGTGGTTCTATCCGCCCGTGGCCTTCGGCGGGACTTCGGCGGCTTTACCGCGGTGAAGAACGTCGATCTCGATGTCTATGACGCAAGCGTGCACGCGCTGATCGGCCCGAACGGCGCCGGCAAGACGACGGTCTTCAACCTGTTGACCAAGTTCCTGCAGCCGAGCTCGGGCACGATCACGCTGATGGGAACCGACATCACCAGGACGGCCCCCGACAAGGTTGCGCGCATGGGCCTCGTGCGTTCCTTCCAGATCTCTGCAGTCTTCCCGCATCTGACGGTTCTCGACAACGTCCGTGTCGCCCTGCAGCGGCCCAACCACCTGTCGACCCAGTTCTGGCGCCCGATGTCGGCGCTTGATCGGTTGAGCGCCCCCGCCGAACAGTTGCTGGCGAAGGTCGGCCTGTCCAAGGAGCGCGACAGCTTCGCCGCCGACCTCTCCTATGGCCGCAAGCGCGTTCTCGAAATTGCCACGACGCTGGCGCTCGATCCGAAAGTGCTCTTGCTCGACGAGCCGATGGCCGGCATGGGGCAGGAAGACGTAAGCGTCGTTTCCGCGATCATCCGCGATGTCGCCCGCGACCGGGCGGTTCTTATGGTCGAGCACAATCTCTCCGTTGTCGCCAACATCTGCCAGCAGGTTACCGTGCTCCAGCGCGGCGAGATCCTTGCCGAGGGCGACTATGCGACGGTCAGCGCCGACCCGCGGGTCCGGCAGGCCTACATGGGTACGGAGGAAGGCTGATGAGCGCACTTCTCGACGTTCAGGGATTGAATGCCTGGTATGGGGAAAGCCACATCCTGCACGGTGTCGACATGCGGGTGGGCGAGGGTGAGACGATTACCATCCTTGGCCGCAACGGGGTCGGCAAGACGACGACGCTGCGCACCATCATCGGCATTGTGCGCGCCCGCAAGGGCAAGATCAGTTTCGGCGGCACGGACATGATGCAAGTTCCGCTGCACAAGACGGCACACAAGGGCATCGGCTTCGTTCCCGAAGAGCGCGGGATCTTCTCAACGCTGACGGTCTCCGAAAATCTGCTGCTGCCACCCGTCGTTGCCGCGGGTGGCATGACGGTGGAGGAGATCTATGAGCTCTTTCCGAACCTTTACGAACGGCGCAACAGTGCAGGCACCAAGCTTTCCGGCGGCGAGCAGCAGATGCTGGCGATCGCCCGAATCCTGCGCACCGGCGTTCGCATGCTGCTACTCGACGAACCGACCGAAGGCCTGGCACCAGTCATTGTCCAGCGCATCGGCGACGTGCTGAAGAAACTCAAGGAGCGTGGCATGACGATCCTGCTCGTCGAACAGAATTTCCGGTTCGCCAGCCGGATCGCCGACCGTTTCTATCTTATGGACCACGGTCAGATGGTGTCTGAATTCCCCGTCGGCGAACTGCCGCAGCGCATGGATACGCTGCACAAGGTTCTGGGAGTATGATCGCACCATGATGATTTTCGGTATTCCCCTGCAGGCGTTCATGGGCCAGTTGCTGATCGGTCTGATCAACGGCTCGTTTTATGCGCTGCTCAGCCTCGGGCTCGCCATCATCTTCGGCCTGCTGCGCGTCATCAACTTCGCGCACGGCGCGCAATATATGCTCGGCGCCTTCGTCGCCTATCTGCTGCTCGCCTATCTCGGCATCGGCTACTGGCCGTCCCTGGTGCTTGCGCCTGTTATCGTCGGCCTTGCCGGCGCGGTGGTCGAACGGCTGTTCCTGCGCCATCTCTACGATCTCGATCCGCTCTATGGACTGCTCTTCACGTTCGGCCTGGCTCTTTCGGTCGAAGGAACCTTCCGCTATCTCTACGGCTCTTCGGGTCAACCTTATGCGCAGCCGGCGGCCCTTGCCGGCGCCGTCAATCTCGGCTTCATGTTCCTTCCGATCTATCGCGGCTGGGTCGTGGTCATGTCGCTTGTCGTCTGTATCGGCACGTGGCTGCTGATCGAAAAGACGAAGCTCGGGGCCTACCTTCGGGCGGCAACGGAAAACGCGACCCTCGTTCAGGCCTTCGGGGTCAACGTGCCGCTGCTTTTGACGCTGACCTACGCCCTCGGTGCAGGACTTGCCGCCTTTGCCGGTGTACTCGCCGCGCCGATCTACCAGGTCTCGCCGCTGATGGGCTCCAACATGATCATCGTCGTCTTTGCCGTGGTCGTCGTCGGCGGCATGGGGTCGATCATGGGTGCAATCCTCACCGGCTACATGCTCGGCATAGCGGAGGGTCTGACCAAGGTCTTCTATCCGGAAGCATCCAACATCGTGATCTTCGTGATCATGGCGATCGTGCTTCTCATCAGGCCCGCGGGCCTCTTTGGCCGGGATGCATGAGATGACCGAGATCACCCAAACGATCCACACGCAAAAGCGCCGTGCAGCCTCGTCGGTGCAGGCGGGCTTCCTCGTAATCGGGCTGCTGCTTCTCTTGCTGGCACCGTTCTTCTTCTACCCGATCTTTCTGATGAAGCTGCTTTGCTTCGCGCTCTTTGCCTGCGCCTTCAACCTGCTGCTTGGCTATACCGGCCTGCTCTCCTTCGGCCATGCCACCTTCTTCGGGGGTGCTGCCTACTTCACGGCTTACACCGTCAAGGAGTGGGGCCTGTCGCCGGAACTCGGCATTCTCGTCGGCGTCGCAGGCGCCGCCTTCCTCGGGCTCGTCATGGGCTTCTTCGCCATACGTCGGCAGGGCATCTATTTCGCGATGATCACGCTGGCGCTCTCGCAGATGTTCTTCTTCTTCTGCCTGCAGGCAACGTTCACCCACGGGGAGGACGGGATCCAGTCCGTGCCGCGCGGCCACCTGTTCGGCGTCATCGATCTCAACAGTTCGATCAACATGTATTATTTCGTGCTGGCGGTGTTCGTCATCGGCGTGCTGATCATTTGGCGTTTCATCAATTCGCCCTTCGGCATGATCCTGAAATCGATCCGTGAGAACGAGCAGCGCGCCATCTCGCTCGGCTATTCCGTGGCGCGGTACAAGCTTGGCGCCTTCGTCATGTCGGCCGCCCTGGCGGGGTTGGCAGGCGCGGTCAAATCGATTGTCTTCCAGTTTGCCACCCTGACGGATGTCGCGTGGCAGATGTCGGGAGAGGTGATATTGATGACGCTGCTTGGCGGTATAGGGACGCTGATCGGTCCGCTGTTCGGCGCGGGCCTGGTCGTCGCGCTTGAGAACTATCTTGCGACGTCGGAATTCCCGGTAACAATCATCACCGGCGTTGTCTTCATGGTCTGCGTACTGATCTTCCGGCGTGGCATCATCGGCGAATTGTATGCCTCCCGGATCGGCCGGAAACTGGGCTTCGTCTACCGCCGCTGACCACAGCCGGTTTGCATCACGTGGATCGATCGCCGACGAAGCGGCGGCGATTAGACAAATGGATTGGAGAGCGGCATGGCAACGATCGCATTCATCGGTCTCGGCAACATGGGTGGGCCGATGGCGGCAAACCTCGTCAAGGCGGGCCATCAGGTGATCGGCTTTGATCTTGCGGCGCCGGTGCTGCAGGCTGCCGAAGCAAGTGGCGTTCAGCCGGCAAGCCACATTAGCCAGGCCGTCGCGGGTGCGCAGGCCATCGTGACGATGCTGCCGCAAGGCAAGCATGTGCTGAGTGCCTGGACGGACATCCTTGCTTCTGTTGCGGCGGGAACGCTGGTCGTCGATTGCTCGACGATCGATGTAGACAGCGCCCGCAAGGCACACGAGCTGGCGACGGCCGCGGGCTGCCTTTCACTCGACGCGCCAGTCTCGGGCGGCACCGGCGGGGCGGCTGCCGGCACGCTGACCTTCATGGCCGGCGGGTCGCCGGAGAGCTTTGCAAAGGCCAAGCCGATCCTCGAGGCGATGGGCAAGAAGATCGTCCACTGCGGCGAGGCGGGCGCAGGGCAGGCGGCCAAGATCTGCAACAACATGATCCTTGGCATATCGATGATCGGGGTCTGCGAAGCCTTCGTGCTCGCAGAAAAGCTTGGGCTTTCGCATCAGGCGCTCTTCGACGTCGCCTCGACCTCGTCGGGGCAATGCTGGTCGATCAATACCTATTGCCCGGTGCCGGGGCCGGTTCCGACATCCCCGGCCAACAACGACTACAGACCGGGCTTTGCCGCCGCCCTGATGCTGAAGGATCTCAGGCTGTCGCAGGAGGCCGCGCTTTCGAGCGGAGCATCGACGCCGCTCGGCGCGCAGGCGGCACAGCTGTTTTCGCTTTTCGAAAAACAGGGGAACGGCGGCCGCGACTTCTCGGCGATCATCGAAATGTTCCGCGGCTGAGTGCGCTGGAGCGGGCTGCGTCCCTTCAGGGCAAGCGAAGATGCTGCCCGCCAACCCAGAGCGATGCGATATTCGCCTTCGATGCGGTATAGATGATTTTCTGCAGGATCTGGTCGCCGGCGTCCAGTTCCTCAAACAGCCTTACGGATCCCTTTTCCGCCCTGGTGTCGATCACGATTGCGTCGAACTGGTAGCCGGGCTGGAACTTTCCGACGGGAAGATCGAGCGCGATGCCGCCGCCTGTCGTGGCAATGTAGAATGCATCGCGGAAATCGATGTGCGCCGGGCCGAAGGCAGAGCGGGCGCCGGCCGCAAGGAGCGGGTCGGTACCGGTCTCGAGAGCCCGCGAGACCAGGGTCGCGCCACGGCAATTTTCCAAGATCGACGCGCTTGGGCCGCCAGAAATGTCGGTGCCGAGACCGACATGCAGCCCTTTCTCCAGCGCGGCACGCAATGGAAACACGGCATTGGCGAAATAGACGTTCGACAGCGGGCAATGTGCCACAGCCGCCTCGCGGACACGAATGCGCTCCATGTCGTCGGCCGTCAGGAAGTTGGCGTGGGCAAGAACGCTGCGGCGCCCGAGCAGGCCGAAGCGGTCCAGCATTTCGGCATCCGTTGCGCCGTGGCGTGCGAGCACGTAGCCATGCGCCCAGTCGCTTTCCGAACAATGCGTCTGGACATGGCAGCCGCATTCCCTGGCTATGGCGCCGAGACCTTCCAGCGTCGCATCGGTGCATGATGGAATGAACCGGGGCGTTACAACGGGCAGAACGCGGCTTTCACCGTTTGCCGGATGAGCGCGGATATAGTCGATCAGCTCACGCGTCCCCTCAATCGCGGCCTCGGGCGAGGCGTCGCGATAATAGTCCGGGCATTGGTCGGCATTGTCCATCGCGACTTTGCCGATCAGCGCGCGCTGACCCTTGTCGAGGCAGATATCGACCAGCGTCCGCGTCGCCTCCTGGTGGATGGTGGCAAAATAGAGTGCCGTCGTCGTGCCGTTCGCCAACAGCTCCTCGACCAGAAGGCCGTAACTGCGTCGCGCAAACGCCAGGTCTTCGTAGCGGGCTTCAAGCGGAAAGGTGTATGTCTGGAGCCAGACCTCAAGCGGCACGTCGAGCGCGCTGCCGAGTTGCGGATACTGCGGCGCGTGGACGTGCAGATCGACGAAACCGGGCAGCAGATACGAACCGGGCGGCAGGGTCACGAGTTCGCCGGTCTCCTCTCGTGCGTCGCGAATGGTACGGTAGTTCGGATCGCCCGGCCGATGGACCGCCTCGATCGTGCCGTCAGCGCCAACGGCGATCAGCACGTCCTGCAAAATCTCGATTGCTCCACGCTCCGGTGCATGAAAGCCGGAGGCGCAAAGGGTCTTGTTACGCAAATCCACGGACATGTCCCCGCGTTCAGTTCAGGCTTCTGTTCCTGAGCGCAAGCGCGCCCTCGCGAAATCTATGGCGTATTTCCGTCTCGTCGATGCCGGGCAACACGCGTTCTTCCATCAGGATCCGTCCATCACAAATGGTGGTTACGACATCGTCTGCGCGCGCGGAATAAACGAGTGCTGCGGCCTCGTCATAGACGGGCAGACAATGCGGCCTGTCGATATCGACGATGATCACGTCAGCCTTCTTGCCAGCTGCAAGGACCCCGGTTTCGGGCCGGTTCATCGCGGCGGCAGCGCCTGTCGTTGCCAACTCCAGAAGTTCACCGGTCCTCATGAACTCCACGTCGCCGGTCTTGTCCTTATGGATCATGCCGGCGAATTTCATCTCCTGGAACATGTCGAGCGCGTTGTGGCTGGCCGGACCATCGGTGGCCAGCCCGACCGTTATACCGGCGTCCCTGACGCTGCGCAGACGAAGCGTCCCGGAATTGAGTTTGGCGTTGCAGCACGGGCAATGAGCAATGCGGGTTCCGGTTTCCGCCAGAATGCGGATGTCGTCGTCATTGAGCTGGGTTGCGTGCGCAGCCGTCACGTCAGGACCGAGGAAACCCAGCGAGTGCACCCACTGAACCGGTGTGGTTGCGTAGTTCTCCCTGATGTAGACGATCTCCTGCGTGCCTTCCGACAGATGCGTGTGGATGACGACCTTGTGGGCATCGGCCACTTCGCGCACCAACCTGAACATCTCCGCGCCGCAGGAATAGGGCGCATGCGGCGAGAGCGCGACGTGGACGCGATCATTTCCGGTTCGATGATGCCGGGAGACCTTGTCGCCGAAATGGTGCAGAGCCTTCCAGGACCAATCGGTGATCGGAGCGTAAAGTCCGCGATCGGCAAGGCCGTAGCCGAGCGTGGCGCGCAACGGCATCTTGCTCAGTGCCGCGATCTGGGGCTCGACACGGTAGGCGTCGAAGTGCTCGTTAAAGGTTGTAATCCCGGATTTTGCCATCTCGACCAGGCCCATCAGGCTCGCCCAGTAGAGCGTTTCCTCGTCGAAATTGCGCTTGAGTTGCCACATCGTCCGGAGCCATTCGAAGAGCTGGACGTCTTCCAGCAGTCCACGCAAAAGCATGTTGGATGCGATGTGCGTGTGGCAATTGACGAAGCCTGGCATGACGACGCGGCCCTTGGCATCGATCAGCTTCTTGGCTCCTGCCGTCGAAACGGAGGCCGCGAGTCCGACCGCGGTTATGCTGTCACCAGAGATTGTCAAACTGCCACTGTCGATCTTTTTTGCGCCCCCCATCGGCAGGATGGTGGCGTTGATGATGGCGATATCGGGGTTGCTCATGCTCTCAGGCTGCCATTGCCGTTGTGCCGTAGGTGATGCCCTTTTCCTTCAGCCAGCGGCGATAGGCGATCGAGCTTGCGTCGGCGCGTGTCGGGATTTCGGCGCGCGCCTCCATCGGCAGCAGGGCCGGACGCTGGTTTTCCAGGATGATGCGGTCCTGCAGGAAGATCAGCTGCTGGAAATGCACGAGTTCGGTCGTGGTCGAGACGTCGTCAATCAGAAACATGACGGGATGGGCGATGCAGCGGTCCGGTTCGAGCGGCTGCACGAACAGGCAGATGACGTCCCAGCGGTTGGCGGCATTCGGGCAGGTCTTGTAGAGCAGCGTCGCGAACGGCGTCATGACCCGGTAGATGTAGTCGGTCATGATGCCGTCGGTCGCCGAAAGGGCGGCCTGAGGCTGGAAGAACTGGCAGTTGGTCGCCCAGACCTCGTCGACGTCACGACGGATTTCGGCATTGTAGTGCATGACCTCCGTATGCGGCTCGGCACCGAGAATATCCGTATGCACGAAGGGAAAATGCGCCATGTCGAGAAAATTCTCGATGATGCGAAGCCCCGAGGCGCGCACCACGACGGCACCGCAGTTGACGACGCGACGGTCCTCCTCGTCGGCCTCCGGCAGTGCGAACAAGCCGCCCTTGGGCTCGCCGAGCGTCGCCCAGACGAGGCCGAAGCGCTTGATGATCGGCAGCGGTTCGGCCCGACCCTCGGCCATCACGGCGATCGTTCCGTCGACCTCCCTGTTCAGAGCAAGATCGCAGCCCAAGAGGCGCGTCGCCGAGTGGCCGAAGGCAATCTCCGTTTCGGTGCCGAGCGGATACCACTGATTAAGGGCTGCCTTGTCCGAACACTCGCTCATGGGACGCTCGCTTTCATTGATCATAGATACGGTCCATCACAGTTTGGTGGCTTGCCAACAATCCGTCCACATCCAAATGGCGAAAATGGCCTTCTGCGATGATCTCGCGGCCGTTGATGAAGGAATAGTCGACCTTGAACGGGCCGCACATCACGAGTGCCGCCAGCGGGTCGCGCTGTGTGCCGGACAGGCCGAGCTGGTTCGCCTTCACGGCGATGAAATCGGCGCTCATGCCTGGCGCGAGATAACCGATGTCGTCACGGCCAAGTATCCTGGCACCGCCACGTGTCGCCATCGTCAGCGCCTCGCGGGCCGAAAGCGCCTTTGGCGTTCCGCCGAAGCCGCCACGGCCGCCGGGCGTTTCGGAGAGGTACCTGTTGGGCGCGACACGCTGCAGCATCAGCGCAAGACGGGCTTCCATGAACATGTTGGACGTGTCGTTGGAGGCCGAACCGTCGACGCCGAGGCCGACGTTGACCCCCATGTCGAGCATTTCGCGGACCTTGGCGATGCCCTGGCCGCAGCGCATGTTGGCAGACGGGCAGTGCGCAACGCCGGTACCGGTGTCGGCAAAGAGCCTGATCTCGTCCGACGTCATGAAGATGGAATGCGCGAACCATACGTCCGGGCCGAGCCAGCCGACGGACTCGGCAAAGCCGACCGAGCGCATGCCGTAGACGTCGTGACAGTAGTCCTCTTCGAACAGGTCCTCGGCGAGGTGCGAATGCAGGTGCACGCCCTTGTGGCTGCGGGCAAGGGCGGCCGCATCCTTCATCAGGCCCGGCGTCACAGAAAACGGGGAGCAAGGGGCAAGAATGATACGGCTCATCGAATGGCGGGAATTGTCGTGATATCCGTGGATGAGCCGCTCGGCGTCCTTGAGGATATCCTCTTCCTTCTCCACGCAATTGTCCGGTGGCAGGCCGCCCTGGCTCTTTCCGCGCGACATCGCACCGCGTGCAGCATGGAAGCGAAGGCCAAGGTCCTTCGCCGCGTCGATCGTCGCATCGAGCGTGCAGTTGTTCGGCAGGATGTAGAGGTGGTCCGAGCTCGTGGTGCAGCCCGACGCGATCAGTTCGGCCATGGCAACGCGTGCCGACACGCCGATCGCATGATCGTCCAGCGCCGACCAGATCGGATAGAGCGTCTTCAGCCAGACGAGCAGCTCGTCGTCCTGCACCATCACGCGGGTCAGGTTCTGGTACATATGGTGGTGGATGTTGACCATCCCGGGCATGACGATATGGCCGGAGAGATCGAGCACCCGATCGGCGACGGCGTCCTTTAGCTCGGCCATCGTGCCGACGGCTTCGATGACGTTGTCGCGCACCAGCAATGCGCCGTCCTTTATCTCGCGGGCTTCATCGTCGAAGGTGGCGAGATAGCTGATGTTCTTTACAAGCAGAGTGGTCATGTCATTTCCGGTATTTTTTATCGGACGTCGCGGTAGTAGGGCACGCCGATCGCGGCGGGTGCTGCCATGATCCGACGCATGCGCTGCCAGGCAAGGACCGGCACGATGATGAAGGCCATGGTGCCGAGGTAGGGCAGCATGGAGAGGAAGGCGGGTGCGATCGGCCAGCCGCGCGCCTGGCCGACAAAGCCGAGCGCGGTGATGAAACCGAACAGCAGGCCGGACAGGACAGCGGGGATGGGTCGGTATCCGGCGAAGATGACGAGCGCGACGGCGATCCAGCCCCGGCCGGCGACGACGCCGTCCGACCAGGAGGGAACGAAGGTGAGCGTGAGATAGCCGCCGGCGCCGGCCGCCAGCGCCGAGCCGGCGGTGACATAGGCGAAGCGGATCAGGTTCACCGGGATACCGGCGGCATCGGCAGCGGCCGGATTTTCACCGACGGCGCGCAGGTTGAGGCCGTGGCGGGTGCGGAACATGATGTAGCTCAGGCCCACCGGCAGAATGACGTAGATCAGGTAGACAAGGACGTTCTGCGAGAAGAAGGCGGGACCAAGGACCGGGATCTTGCTCAGGAGCGGAACCTCGATCGGCGAGAAGACGGCACGTGCCGGCATGCCCGAATAGGCACGCCCGATCGTCGAGGCGATGCCGCTGCCCATCAGCGTCAGTGCGAGGCCGCAGAGCACCTGGTTGGCGCGCAGAATGACGGTCGCGAATGCAAAAAGGGTGCCGAAGAGCGCACCGACGACGAGCGCGGCGAGGAAGCCGATGGTCGGCGAGGGGACGGCGGCGACGGTTGCGATCGCCGTCAGTGCGCCCATCGCCATCAAGCCCTCGACACCGAGATTGACGACGCCGACGCGTTCGGCAAGGACTTCGCCGAGCGCTGCCAGCGCCAGAACGCCACCTGCCAGGAATGCCGTGGTGAAGAGGCCGGTCAAAAGGTCCATGGTCGCTCTCCTTCAAGCCTTGTCGCGGGCGATGCGGTAGTGGGCGAGTTCGTCGCCGATTGCCGTCAGAAACAGAATGAGGCCGGTTATCGCCAAGACGGTCGAGGTGGTCAGTCCCTGGGTCTGCAGGATGATTCCGGAGTTCAGGATGAAGGCCATGAGGGCAGCGGAGAAGATGACGCCGACGGCAGAGCTGCGGGCGAGAACCGCAACCATGATGCCGAGATAGCCGTAATTGTTGGAAATGCCACCCTGGAGGCGATGCACGGTCCCGGCAATTTCCAGCATACCGGCCAGACCGGCGATCGCGCCGGAGAGCAGCATGACGGTGATCAGGTGGCGGCGGACCGGCATGCCCGCATATTTGGCGGCGGATGGATTGGAGCCGACAAGGCGAACCTCATAGCCCCATCGCGAAAAGGCGAGCAGTCCGGCGACGACGAGCGCGACGACGATGGCGATCGGCAGGCCCCAGTGGATCGAGCCCCAGAATTCCGGGATTTCGGCCGAAAGACGGGGCGTCGCGGAATTTGCCATGCGGTCGCGCCAGGCATTGGTCGAGACGAAATAGACGAGCAGGATGGCCACGAAGTTCAGAAGCAGAGTGGTGATCAACTCGTTGACGTTGGCATAGGCGCGGGCAAGCGTCGGAATGAGGATCCAGACGGCACCACCGACAAGACCCGCAAAGAACATCAGCACCAGAATCAGGGCGGGTGGCCCGGGAACGAAGAGACCGACGGCAGCGGCAGCGAAGGCGCCGGCGTAAAACTGTCCCTCGGCGCCGATATTCCATGCGCCGATCTGCTGGGCCACGGCCACCGACAGCCCGGTTAGGATGAGCGGGATCACCAGCACGCCGAGATCTTCCATGCCAAAGCTCGACCCGAAGGAGGCGACGATGACCTGCGAGCCGAGCTCGATCGGGTTTGCACCGGTGGCAGCGAGAATGATGCCGGCGAAGACGAGCGCCAGAACGATGGCGGCCGCACGCGCGACGAGCGCAATGCCGGGAGACGCCGAGGGAAGTCGTTGCAGGCGGAAGGAGGCTGCCATGCTATGCGACCTCGCGCGCCTGGATGCGGCCACCCATCAGCAGGCCGATTTCGTCGATATCGGTCTTTTCGTTGTCGACGATCCCCATGATCTTCCCTTCGTAAAGCACGGCAATGCGGTCGGAGAGGTTGAGCAGCTCTTCGAGTTCTTCTGAGATGAGAATGATGCCGGCGCCAGCATCGCGCAGTTCGACGATGTAGCGCAGCATGGTGTTGATGGCGCCGACATCCAGTCCGCGGCTGGGATAGGCGGCGATCAGTACCTTGTCGGCAATGCGCATCTCGCGCCGGGCGACGAGGCGCTGCTGGTTGCCGCCCGAGAGGTTGCGGATCGGCATGCCGAAATCGGGAATGGCGACTTCGGCGGCGGACGCGATTTCCCTGGCGAGCGCCGTCGCCGCGCCCGGCTTGTAGGTGCCGCCCGACGAGACCGGCGGTTTCTTGTATTCCCGCATCACGGCATTGACGGTGACACTGAGTGCCGGCGCAAGGCCGCTGTGAAGGCGATCCTCGGGAATGTGACCGATGCCGCTTTCGGCAAATGCCGCAGCGTTGCTCCTTTCGACTGGCTTGCCGCCAATCAATATCCGGCCCGCGCTCACGGGGCGGATGCCGGTCAGGACCTGGCTCAGTTCACGCTGGCCGTTGCCGGCGACACCGGCAACGCCGACGATCTCGCCTGCGCGCACGTCAAGCGAGATGCCGCGCAGCGCTTCGTTGCCTCCATCGCCGATCGCCCAAACATCCTCGAGGGCGAGCACCGGCATCTCCGACATCGGCGCGGCACCTGCCGGGCGCTCGCGCATGTCGGCAAGCACGATGTCGCGGCCGACCATGAGCTTGGCGAGCATGCGCGGATTGCAGTCGGCGGTATTTTCCGTGGCGATCTTGCGGCCGCCGCGCAGGATGCTGATGCGGTCGGAAATCTCCAGCACTTCGTCGAGCTTGTGGCTGATGAAGATGACGGCATTGCCGGCGGCCACGAATCTGCGCAGCGCCTTGAACAACTCGCGCGCTTCAGCAGGCGTCAGCACGGCCGTCGGCTCGTCGAGGATCAGGACGCGAGCCTGCCGGGCAAGCACGCGCAGGATCTCGACGCGCTGCTGTTCGCCGGTCGAAAGATCGCTGACGCGGGCACCGGGCGTGGTCTTGAGATTGAATGTTGAAGCCAGCGCCGCGGTGCGCTGTTCCAGCACCTGTGCGGAGGCGCGGCGTGGCGTTTGCGACCAGCCAAGATGAATGTTCTCGGCGACGGTGAAGGCCTGGACGAGCTTGAAATGCTGATGCACCATGCCGATGCCTGCCGCAATTGCTTGCAGCGGCGTAGCGAACTCCTTTGCGTAGCCGTCGATGATGATTTCTCCAGCATCGGCCCGGTAGATGCCCGTCAGGATGTTCATCAGCGTCGACTTTCCAGCGCCGTTTTCGCCGAGAAGCGCGTGGATCTCGCCGGGCATGACGTCGAGATCAACGTTCTCGTTGGCGATGACGCCCGGAAAGTACTTGGCGATACCCTTCAGCTGGACGAGGGGCGGTGTGCCCGGAGGGGGCGCATAACGGGTCGCATTTTCAGTCATGGAATGGCACCGGAGCGTGAAGGCGGTGAGCCCGGCCGATCCTGGACGGCCGGGCTCTTGGCTTGGGAGGCCATATCAGGCGGACAGATCAGGCGGACAGGCCGGTGACACCCTCGACCGACCAGTCCCAGTTGTAGAGGTCGAGCTCGGTCATCGTCTGACCGGCCTCGACACGCACCTTGCCGGTGGCGTCCTTCAGTTCGCCAACGAAGGGCGACCAGCCGCCCATGATCTTTTCGCGCACGGCGTCGGCGGCGGCGGCAACGTCGGCTGGAACCTTTTCGCCCCACTTGTCACGGTCGACGCCGGCCCCCATCGCAAACAGCTGCTCACTCGGCGTCCAGGTGCCCGAAAGACGCTTGCCGACCTGGTCGACGTAGAATTTCGTGAAGTCGATGAGGATCGACGAGACGTAGGAATTCGGACCATAGCGGCGGATATCGGTGTTCCACATCGCCGCCCATACGCCGCGCTTTTCGGCAACCTGCAGATAGCCGGCTTCGTCCATGATACCGAACAGGAAGTCGCAACCGTTGTCGATGAGCGCCGTGCCGGCCTGGGTGGCAGCCTGCGGATCGAACCAGGAATTGATGACGATCGTCTGGACCGTTGCGTTCGGGTTGACGGTGCGCGCACCCATCAGGAAGGCGTTGGTGGAGGCGTAGACGGAGGCGACGGGGAAGGAGGCGACATAGCCGAGTTTGCCCGTCTTGGAGAGGTGGCCGGCGGCGACGCCGAGAACGTAGGTCGGATACCAGTGCGCGAGATAGTACCAGCCAAGATTGTCCATGGTGACATGGCCGTTGCACTCCATGAAAGCGACGTCGGTTGCGCGCTTGACCACTTCATGCAGGAAGTCGCCGTTCGACGAGGTGTCGAAGATCAGATTGGCGCCTTCCGAGACGAATTGGCGGTAGGTGCGCGTCGCGTCGGCGGAGTAGGGGACGTTCTCGACTTCCAGCACCTTCTTGAGCTTCGGATAGGCTTGCTTGACGGCAAGCAGGCCCTGATGGTGTGCCCAGGTCCAGCCTTCGTCGGAGATCGGGCCGACATGACCAAAGCCGATGACCGCTTCCTCTTCCTTGATCGCCGGAAGCGGCGAGGCGGCGAGCGCCGTTCGGGCAAAGCCTGCAGGCAGCATCATGGCGGCTGCACCCGCAGCGCTCATGTTCAGAAAACCGCGGCGGGAAAGCGTACGCAGATCAATCATGGTATCCCCTTTTGTTTTGACGCGGATGGCCGCGCTTCCGATCTTCGGCCTTGTCGGCCCTGGTGTTTCAAACGCAACAATTATGCCAGTTGCCGCGCACCATCTCCGTCGCGCCGCCGCAACCGCCAACCACCCTGACGGGCGTTCGCCGCAGCGAGCGGCAGACGGGCTGAAAGAGGCACCGGACAATGTAGCGGACACCCTTGCGGAAAGCCTTTGGCAGCCGGAAACAAGGAAGCGCTGCCACACTGGCAAATCACAATTGTTCGGAATAGAGCCAATTTTCTGATGACTGCAATGCGTAGAAGGCAACAGGCAATCACGCAAAGGCTCTTGAATTTAGATCCAGACAATGCCTAAAATGCCTAAAAGTAAAGCATGCATAGTATTTATGCATATTGATGGATTATAAGGCACAAGGTGGATCGGATGCAGGCGGCGAGCAGACAATGTCCGGTTTGATACAGGCGGCGCGTTTCACGTTTCGAGGGCAGATGGAGTGTGAAAGCTTCAGGGAATTTGCGCTCCATCGCGCTCGCAGGCTGGACCTTGAGATCCATGTCGGCGCTTGCGACGCCACTTCGGCGACGCTGTCGGTCAAAGGACAGGAGGATCTGGTCGACGCCTTCGAAATGGCCTGCAGCCTTGGCCCCTATGACTGCATCATTCTCGATATCGAACGCGCAGGGTCGTGAACAGGAGTGGACTATGAAACTGAATGAGGGATGGGTGCCGGTTGCGCTGTCATCGTCGATCGAGGCCGGAACATCCACGGGCGCGATCGTCGAGGGCAGCGAGATCGTCGTCTGGCGCGACAACAGCGGCAAAGCCCATGTCTGGGAGGACCGCTGTCCGCATCGCGGCATGCGGTTGAGCTTCGGCTTCGTGCGCGGCGATCACATCGCCTGCCTCTATCACGGCTGGCAGTACGACACCGCCGGGCAATGCCGCTACATTCCGGCTCACCCGACCCTGGAGGTCCCCGGGACGATCAAGGTTCCGACCTATCAGGCGCAAGAAAAATATGGGATCGTCTGGACGACGACGGCATCCGAAAGTCCGCTTCCGGATGCCGGCCATGCCGCAGCGATCACGCCGGTCAGAAGCCTGTACGTCGATCGCGCGTTCGTCGATGTCCGGGCGGCATTCGAACGGGTCGGCATGACTGCGCTCTGCGACCAGGCCGGCAAGCTGGTGTCGGGAGACGACGTGCTGCTGCTTGCCTTCCAGGCAACGGGGGAGGCGAAAACGGCCGTCCACATCGTCATCTCGGGCTCGCAAGCGATCTATGGCGGTGCCAAGCAAAAGCACTATGCCCAGTGGGCCGAAAGTCTCCGCTTCGACCTCGAACGTGCCGCGCCCAGCGCGGAGGAGGTTGCCTGATGTCGGAGATCACGCTTTACAACTACGACCTCGATGAATCGAGCTACCGCGCCCGCCTGCTGCTCTCCATGCTCGGGCTTTCGTGGACGACGATTGCGGTCGATATGTTCCCCGGCAATGAGCAGGAGAAGCCGCCGATGCTGGCGCTGAACCCGCTCGGGACGCTGCCGGTGCTGCGCGATGGCGACCTTGTCCTCCACGGCATGGCAGCGATCCTTCTCTATCTCGCCAAGGCTCATGATCGGGAAAAGCACTGGCTGCCCGACGATGCGGCCGCCTTCGGCCAGGTCTCGATGTGGCTGGGCTTTTGCGAAACGGCACTGGCACCTGCCATCGAGGCCCGGCTGCAGGCGCTGTTTGATACCGCTGGCGACGAAAAGGCGCTGCGCGCCAGCGCGCGCAAAGCGTTCCGCATCATGGACGATCACATGACGACGCGCCATTTCGACGGCAAGGAGTGGTTTGTCGGCGACCGGGCAACGCTTGCCGATCTCGTCCTTTTCCCGTCCTTTGCACTCAGCCGGGACTACGGGGTGGACCACGATGAGTACCCGGCCCTGCGCCGCTGGATCCGCCGTTTCCGCAGCTTGAAGGGCTTCCATACGATGCCCGGCATTCCTGACTATCATTGATTTTGAGATTGGAGTTTTCATGAGCACGCTGACCCGCTTTGCCGTCAAACCGCTTTCGACGCTGACGCGTACGCTTGCCGACGTCGCCTTCGGAAGACAGGACCCGGATCTCGTCATTCAGGGTGCGCGGGTGCTGTCGACCTATTCCGAGCGTATTCTCGGCGAAAGGGAAGTCTGGGTTTCCAACGGGCGTATCGCCGCCGTCAAACCGTCCGGCAGCTACAAGAACGGCGCGGCAAAGCGATACGATGCCCGCGGTGGGATCATAGCACCGGGCCTCGTCGACCCGCATATCCATATCGAATCCAGTATGGTGACGGCCTGCGCCTACGCCGAGGCAGCGCTTCTCAATGGCACGACGACGATCTTTTGCGACAGCCACGAGATCGGCAACGTCATGGACGTCGCTGGCGTTGAGGCCATGCTGGAGGATGCGCGCCGTGCGCCGCTCTCGATATTCCTGACAGTGCCGAGCACGGTACCAGCCACATCGCCGCAACTCGAAACCGCTGGCGGCGATCTGACGCCTGAGAAGATTGCGGCGCTCTTCGACAAATGGCCCGAAGCCGTGGCACTCGGCGAGAAGATGGACTTCGTGCAGGTTGCGATGGGCGACGAGCGCAGCCATGCGATCCTTGCAGCTGCGCTGCAGCGCGGGCGGCCGGTGTCAGGTCACGTCTATGGGCGCGAGTTCGTCTCTGCCTACGCGGCTTCGGGGGTAACCGATACGCACGAGGCAATCGACCGCGACATAGCCGACGATATGCTTGAAGCCGGCATCTGGCTCTTCCTTCGCGGCGGCCCGCCGACGACGCCGTGGCATAGCCTGCCGCATGCGATCAAGACGATCACCGAGCTCGGCGCATCGCATAAACGCATTGCGGTCTGCACCGACGACCGCGACGCCGACGACCTGCTTCTTTTTGGCCTCGACTGGGTCACGCGCGAAGCGGTGAAGGCCGGCATGAAGCCGGAACAGGCCTGGGCGATGGGCTCCCTGCATGGTGCAACGCGGTTCGGCATGGACAATGAAATCGGCGGCCTTGGCGGCGGACGTCGTGCCGACCTCGTGCTGCTCTCAGACGACCTGACGCCGGTCAACACCTGGTACGGCGGCGAGCTGGTCGTGGAAGACCGGAAGGTGACGCCGGTCTTGGAGGAAGCGCTTTCCAAGCCCTACCGATATCCCGACGCCGCCTATCACACCGTCAAACTGCCGAAGAACCTCAAGCTGACGCCCGATCTGCCGACCGAAGCGGTGATCGCGCACACGATCAAGACGGAACTTCCTGGCATCACGCTCGGCCACGCCAAGGTGAGGCTGGAACCCGCCAATGACTGGCGGACCCATTTCGACCGCCATGGCCTTTGCTTTGTCACCGTCGTCGAACGCCACGGCAAATCCGCAGGCAACGTCGCGCATGGCCTGCTGCACAGCTTCGGCCTGAAGCAGGGCGCGGTCGCCTCATCCGTCGGCCACGACAGCCACAACATCATTGTCGCCGGCACCAACGAAGCGGACATGCAAGTAGCGCTCGATGCAATCGAGGAGAAGCAGGGCGGCGTCTGCGTCGTCATGGGAGGCAAAGTCACGGCCATGGTACCATTGCCGATCGCGGGTCTCCTTTCCGACAAGCGCGTGCACGAGGTCGCCGAGGAAGTGAAGGCACTGAAGGTCGAGTGGGAAAAGGCAGAATGCACCATCGCCTACATGGGCTTCAATCTCATTCCTCTGTCGGTCATTCCGGAAATCCGCATCACCGACAAGGGGCTCGTGCTGGTGCCTGAAATGGAAATCCAACAGCTCTTCGAGACCGTCTGATGGACCCCTACCGGCTGGGACTGGTCGCGACACGCATCCACTACTTCCAGCTTGTCGCAAGGCTGGGCTCGATAAGGCAGGCTGCCCAGGCGCTCAACGTCGCGCCGTCCTCCGTCAGCCGTATCTTGCGTCAGCTGGAAGATGAGCTCGGCACGCCGCTGTTCGAGCGCGTGCGACAGCGTCTGAAGCTGACCAGCGCTGGCGAGCTGATGCTCTATCACGCCCGTCTCAGCCTCTCGGAGCTGAACCGTGCCTGCAGCGAGATCAACGACCTGCATGGCCTGCATCGGGGAACGGTGTCGGTCGCCGTGATCGAGAGCGTGTCACGGGGGGTGATGCCGGAGGCGCTGCAGGAATTTTGGAAACGGCACCCGGCGATCACCGTGAATGTCCGCGTGATGGGCTCGCAACATGCTGCCAATGCGGTTGCAGAGGGCGAATGCGATCTTGCCGTCGTCTTCGATATCCGGGTGCCCCGCAACGTCCGGCGGATTGCAACGGTCTCCTTGCCATTGGGCGTTCTGGCACTGCCTGAAAGTCGCTTTGCCGAAAAGAAGGAACTCAAGCTTTTCGATCTCGCCGGCGAGCGCGTCATCCTGTCGGACGCCAGCCTGACGCTCGGCACATGGATAGAGGAAGCCTTCAGCCGCTCTTTCATCGATCTGACGCAACGCGCACGGACAAATTCGATCGGGCTCATGGTGGATCTCGCCAAGCGCAACCTCGGCACGGTGTTGCAGACCCGCGTCGGCATCGAACAGGAAATCGCCGACGGCGCGCTGAAATTCGTGCCGCTGCGCGACGCCAAGCTCAATCCGCGCAAGCTGATGCTGCTCTCGCGCTCGGAAAAGGAGATGTCGGATGCGGCCTCGGCGCTGGGCAAGCTTCTGGCGCATTCCATCGAGCGTTCCGGTGAGGACGGAGCGTGAGTTGTTGCGTTTGGCGCATCACGTCTATCAGAAAATAAGGACTATTGCGAACAACTGCAGTTTGCCAATTTCACTCGGCAATGAGGACGCACAATGAAAAAATCTGCAGTTGATGCCGTCATCCGAGGTCTGAAGAAGGCCGGCGTGAGCATCGTTTGTTATCTTCCCGATTCCCTGTTCAAGGAACTATACCCCGCGCTTGACGCGGATCCGGATATCCGCACCATCCGTGTCACCAATGAAGGCGAGGGCGCTGCCATCTGCGGCGGTGTTTTCCTTTCCGGCAAGCGCGCGGCGCTGATCATGGAAAACTCGGGGCTTCGGGCGTCGGTCGAACCGCTTGCCCGCATGGGCCTCGGGGCCGGCATTCCTGTCGTCATGCTGATGAGCTATCGCGGCGAACTGGGCGAAAACAACTGGTGGGCGATACCGCACGGCATCACGATGGAGCCGGTGCTCGACGCCCTGCGCATTCCCTACCGGGTGGTGCGTGAGGAAGAGGCGATCGAACGCGCCATTGCAGACGCCTACAACTGGTCCTACGCAGCCTATTATCACTCGGCGATCGCGCTGGGTGGGGAGATCGTGCGATGAAACGTTTCGATTGCATGACGGCTCTCGCCGCCCGTCTCAAGGACGAGCTGGTCATCCTCTCGCTCGGCGGCAGCGTCGACGAATGGTACAACGCCGCGCCGCATATGCGCGAGGCCAGCCTGTTCCAGCAACAGCTCGGCTGTGTGACGCCACAGGCCTTCGGCCTTGCCGCGGGTCTTTCGCACCGGCGCATCGTCTCGCTCGATACCGACGGCGGCATGATGTTCAATCTCGGCATTCTCGCTACCCTCGGCAACGAGCAGCCTGAGAACCTCTTCGTCGTCGTCTGGGACAACGAAAGCTATCAATCGATCGGCGGTCCTCCGACACACACCGCCTTCGGCCGCGTCGATATCGCGGCAATCGCACGGGGATGCGGCGTCGAGAACGCCTATACGGCACGAACCGTCGAGGAATTCGACGCCCATTGCGCGACAGGGCTGGCCGCCGGGGTGCCCTATGTCGTCGTCGCCAAGGTCGCCGGCACCGTCCAGCCGGACATCAAGCGCAAGCACAGCGACGGGCGCGAGGACAAGTACATCTTCGTGCGTCATGTCGAGGCGACCGAGGGCATCGTCATCATGGGCCCAAGCGAACACAACTAAGGGACGCCATATCCGATGCATCTTCCGATGATCCAGAACAGACCGGTCGCCCGAGCCTACGACTACTTCGTTGTTGGCGCCGGCTCTGGCGGCTGCGCCGTCGCCCGGCGACTGGTGGACGGCAGCGACGCCACCGTTCTCTTGATCGAGGCTGGCAGTTCGGGCATCGGCATTGCTGAAATCGACAACCCTGCCTGCTGGGTGCCACTCGGACGCAGCGCCTACGATTGGGGCTACGACTACGCGCCGACGCCACAGATCAACGGCCGCACGATCGGCATTCCGCGCGGCAAGGTGCTCGGCGGTTCCAGTAGCATCAACGCCATGATGTGGTATCGGGGCCATCCCATGGACTACGACGGGTGGGAGGCGGCCGGCGCCAAGGGCTGGTCGTTTCGCGATGTGCTACCCTATTTCAAGCGGTCGGAAGACTGGGAGGGTGGAGAGACGCCCCTTCGTGGCGCCGGCGGGCCCTTGCGCATCGAACGCAGTACGTCTGCGCACCCGGTTGCCGAGGCGATGCTTGGTGGATCCGCCGAACTCGGCATTCCCGTGATCGACGATCCCAACGGCCCCAACAATGAAGGGGCCGCACTCTCGAACCTGAACATCTCCAAGGGCAAGCGCTGGAGTTCGGCAAGAGGCTATCTATGGCCGATCCTCGACAACGAGCGGCTGACGATCCTGACCGATACCCTGGCAACCGGTCTTGGTATCGAGAACGGCCGGTGTACTTGCGTCAGATACCTGCGCGCGGGAAAGCCACACGTGGTCAGGGCCACCACTGGCGTGATCCTGGCGCTCGGCGCGATCGATACGCCCCGGCTGCTGATGATGTCGGGCATCGGCGATCCCTCGGAACTGAAGCGGTTGGGCATCGATGTCCGGCTCGGTCTTTCCGGCGTCGGGCAAAACCTCCAGGATCATCCGCTGGTTCAGGCCTGTGTCTTCCGGTCGAGGCAGCCGCTCGGTCCGGTCCGCGACAATGGCGGCGGCACCGTCATCAACTGGAAATCCTCCGCCGCCCTCGCACAGGCCGATCTTCACGCCTTCCCGGTGCAGGGCAACAGCGCCGAACCCGGCATTCGCGAACTCTACGATCTCTCGGGTGACGTCTTCTCGATCGGCTGCGGCCTGATGCGCTCGAAGAGCGTCGGCTACATGAGGCTGCTCTCTGCCGTTCCTGGCGGCGCTGTCGAAATCCAGCCCAATTATCTCGCAGAGCCTGATGATCTCGATGCACTGGTGATCGCGGTCGAGACCATGATGGAACTTGCGGCGACAAAGAGCTATGCCGGCTGGTTCGGCGGCTACGCAGCGCCGGCGCGACGTCTGTCGCGCTCCGAGATCGTCGGCTATGTCAGACAAGCCTGTTCGACCTTCTTCCATGTGAGCGGGACCTGCGCGATGGGAAGCGGCGATCGGGCCGTCGTCGACAACAGGCTGGGGGTGCGCGGCATCGAGGGTCTCACAATTGCTGATGCCTCGGTCATCCCGATCATTCCCACCTGTCACACGCACGCACCGGTCACGATGATCGGCGAACGCGCTGCCGATTTCCTGCTGTCAGCAGCGTGAAATGGAAAGACGAAACCGAAGCGAATTGGAAAAAGCATGACAGCGGACAAGCAGATTATCGCCGGCGACTACCTCCTGACGATGGACGCCGGAAATCGCGTCATCACAGAGGGCGCCGTCCTGATCGATGGCGGCAAGATCGAAGCCGTCGGCCCGCTTGCCGAACTCACGGCTTCCGGTCCCGGCGTCCCGGTCAGGAAAATCGACAACTCCGTCATCATGCCGGGCCTCGTCAATGCGCATGCCCACTCCGGATTTCTGCGCGGCACCGCCGAGCATCTGCCGGTCTGGGACTGGCTGACGCTGCATATCAACCCGATGCACCGCATGCTGCTGCCGCATGAGGCAGAGGCAGCGTCCTATCTTTGCTACGCCGAGTCCGTTCTCGGCGGCACCACGACTGTCGTCGATATGTGGCGCTTCATGGATGGCAGCGCCAGGGCCGCCAGCACGATCGGCAACCGACTGGTGGCGGTCCCCTATGTCGGCGAGCATCCCGAGTACAATTACTTCGACACGCTGGAAATGAACGAGGCGATGATCGAGACCTGGCACCGCAAGGCACAGGGTCGGATCAATGTCTGGGTCGGGCTGGAGCATCTGTTTTACGCCGACGAGGCAGGCCAGCAGCGCGCAATTGCGCTCGCCAAGGCCCATAATACCGGTTTCCACACACATTGCAGCGAGGCCGAGATCGAGCTTGCCGAATTCGACAAGCGGTACGGAAAACGGCCGATGTATGCGCTGCAGGAGCTCGGCTTCTTCGAGGCCCCCCGTACGATGATCGCCCATGGCGTCTGGCTGGATTCGGCTGAAGTCGATTTCATCTCGAAGTACAATGTCTCGGTCGCGCACAATCCCGTCAGCAACATGAAGCTCGCAAGCGGCATCGCGCGGGTCGGCGAGATGCTCGCGGCCGGCGTGCCGGTCGGCATAGGCACCGATGGTGAAAAGGAAAACAACAACTTCGATATGTTCGAGGAAATGAAGGTCACCTCTCTGCTCGGCAAGCTGAAGGACCTGGACGCCGCCGCCATGGACAGTTGGGATGTGCTTCGCATGGCGACCATCACGGGCGCCAGGGCCATCGGCCTCGATCACGAGATAGGGTCGCTGGAAGCCGGAAAGCGTGCCGACCTCATCGCAGTGCGCACCAACACGCCGCGCATGACGCCGTGCTTTGGCGAAGGCCCCCATTTCAACCTGCAACACAATCTGGTCCACGCCGTGCGCGCAAGTGATGTCAGCCTGACCATGGTGGATGGCAGGATCCTGGTCGAAGACGGTGTGCTGAAGACAGGGGATCTCACGGACATCATCGCTGAAATCCACCGCATTGCTCCGCCGCACTTTGCTCGCCGCGCCGCCTGGCTAGCGGACAACCGCGAGGGTACCGCGCAATGGACCAAGGCCTGAGGAGGCGATCATGGCAAAGACGACCGACAAGGCTGCGCTGAACGAATGGTATGCGGTGGAGAGTTCGGCTGATCTCACCGTCAAGCCGATCCGCACCCGCCTGCTGGGGCAGGACATCGAACTCCACCGCGGCGAGAGCGGAGAGCCGGTGATCCGCGAAGTCACGGCTGGCTGGCCAGGCGGCCCGGCACTCAAGGTACGGGAGAAATACGGATGCGTCTGGACGACGCTCGGTTATCCCGGCAAGGAAATCTTCGAGATATCGGAGGCAGTCGAAACCGATCGCCGTTTCGTGCCCTGCGGCTGGGTGAGGATGCGGGCGTCCGGTCTTCGCGTCGTGGAAAATTTCCTCGACATGGCGCATTTTCCCTTCGTGCACGCCGATATTCTCGGCGCCGAACCGCACACCGAAGTGCCCGGCTATCTCAGCGAGATCCGGCGCGACATCGATGAAGTGTGGGCGACGAACTGTACCTTTTTCCAGCCGCGCATTGCCGCGACCGAAAGCGAAGGCGCTTTCGTGCAACTCACCTACCGTGTTCCGACACCGTTTGTCGTGATGCTCTACCGCGTCTGCCCGTCAGCGCCTGAGCGGCTCGATGCCATCGCACTCTTCATCCACCCGATCGAAGAAGGCCTCTGCCGCGCCCAGCCCGTGATGTACCTGGTGGATAATGCGTCGAGCCAGACGTCGCTCCTCAACTTCGAACAGGTCATCTTCCTGCAGGATCGCATCATCGTCGAAAACCAGCGGCCGTTGCTTTTGCCGCTGGAGCCACGACAGGAAATCCCGACGCGCGCCGACAGTTCCTCGGTTGCCTATCGCCGCTGGCTGAAGGAAAAGGGCCTGCGTTTCGGCACCACAATGGAGGAAGGATCACGATGACGACCGGCCATCATTCCTTCGAGACCGGCGGCGCCTGTCGTCGCAAAACGCCTGCGTGCCGTCGGTCCGGCCGAGGCCCTGGAGTTCAGACGTCATGACAAAACCCATCCCGATCATGGAACCGGCAAGCGTCGGTGCCCGGCACTTTCTATCAAAGCAACGCAAGATGCTGCTGATTGACGGCGAGTGGGTCAATGCTTCGTCCGGCTTGACCTTTGCGACGCACGACCCGGCCAACGGGCGGATGCTGGCGGAACTCGCCGAGGCAGGCGCGGCCG
Source organism: Rhizobium sp. P1_C7 (assembly GCF_056406295.1). Lineage (NCBI taxonomy): Bacteria > Pseudomonadati > Pseudomonadota > Alphaproteobacteria > Hyphomicrobiales > Rhizobiaceae > Rhizobium > Rhizobium sp. P1_C7. Next base: position 62,484 of record NZ_JBFUAL010000021.1, on the reverse strand, counting down.
ATGTCAACGCCGCCGTTTCTGCAGCGCGGCGCGCCTTCGAAGGTGATGGCTGGCGCGGTTTGACGCCATCGGCCCGCGGCAAGCTCCTGTGGCGCATTGCCGATCTGATCGATGCCCATGTGGACGAGCTGGCAGAGCTGGAAACCCTCGATCAGGGCAAATCGCTCAAGACCGGCCGCTTGGGCGAAATCCCCGCCTGCGCAGAACAGTTCCGCTATTTCGCAGGCTTCGCCACGAAGATCCTCGGCACGACCATCCCGACCTCGATTGGCTACCAGCCAGCCGGGAAGAAGGTGTTCGCCTATACGACACGCGAACCGATCGGAGTCGTCGCTGCCATCACGCCGTGGAACTCGCCGATGCTGATGGCGGCGATGAAGCTTGCGCCGGCGCTTGCGGCGGGTTGCACCGTCGTGCTGAAACCCGCCGAGGAGACATCGCTGACGACGCTTCGCCTTGGTGAGCTGATGGTCGAGGCGGGTCTGCCGGCCGGCGTGGTCAATATCATCACCGGGCTCGGCGAAAGCGTTGGTGCTGCACTGACAAGCCACCCGGATGTCGACAAGGTCGCGTTTACCGGATCCACCGAGGTCGGCAAGCTGATTGTCGGGGCGGCGCGCGGCAACTTGAAAAAACTGACGCTGGAACTCGGCGGCAAATCGCCGGCGATCGTCATGCCGGACGCGGATATGGGCCTTGCTGTCCCTGGTATTGCTCGCGGCATCTTTGCCAATGGCGGCCAGGTCTGTGTTGCCGGCTCGCGAATTTACGCTCATCGCACGGTCTACGAGGAGTTGCTGGAGGGACTGGCAAACGAGGCCGGCAAGCTGAGGCTCGGCCATGGCCTCGATCCACAAACCGATCTGGGGCCACTAGTCAACCGCACGCAGGCCGATCGCGTCGCAGGCTACGTCAAGGAAGGTGCGCGCGAGGGTGCGCAGATTGTCGCCGGAGGCAAGCAGGCAGGCGATCAGCAGACGTTCTTCGAACCGACCGTTGTTACCGGTGTCCGTCAGAATATGCGGATGATGCAGGAGGAGATCTTCGGGCCGGTCGTTGCTGTCACACCGTTCGACGATGTCGAGGAGGCAATCGCCTTTTCCAATGATTCCCCTTACGGGCTCGCCGCGAGCGTCTGGACATGCGACCTCAGCGCCGCCCATCGGCTTTCGGGCCGCATCCGCTCCGGTACCGTATGGATCAATTGTCATTCGTACTTCTCGCCGGAACTTCCCAAGGGTGGGCACAAGCAGTCCGGTTGGGGATATGAGAACGGCGCCCCGGGCCTCGAAAACTATCTGGAGCTGAAGACCGTTTGTGCGGTCATTTGAGGTCTGGTTGGAGGGCCGCCCTCAGGGCGCTGTTTGTGCATGACGCAACAGCCAGTCGCGAACCTTGGCGACCGATTGTTCGTTTTGAGGCTGGCGCGGAGCGACCACGTAAAAGTCCGTGGTCGCACGTATCGTCTGGTCGAAAGCGCGTGCGAGCCGTCCGGCGGCAATATCCTCGTTGACAAAGATACTGCTGGCCAATGCCATCCCCTGTCCCGCAATCGCCGCTTCGATTGCGTAGGAGGTGTGATTGAAGCGCACGCTTTTCGATGCAAGTGACGGCGTGCTTGCGAGCACCGTCTCGATGAATGCCGGCCATTGATCGTGCGTATCGTGCAGCAGTACGAAACGGCCGAGTTCAGCGGGTGATAGAACGCCTCCCGCGGGTAGCAAAACCGGACTGCACACGGCCACCAGGTCCTGCTCGAACAATAGATCGGCGACCAGTCCGGCATCGAACGGAGGTCGTGCCAGGCGGACCGCGATATCGACGGCATCGGACTGGAAATTCGAAATCCGCTCGGTGGCAAGGATACGCATATCGAGCTCCGGATGGGTGGCCAAGAGATTTGGCAGGCGCGGCATCAGCCATTTGGAGGCGAAGGTTGGCGTGACGCTTATGGTCACGCGAAACGGCTCGGGCCGAAGTGTTGCCGTTGCCTCGGCCACCAACTCGAAGGCACGTCTTATGCTGATCGCGTAGGCTCGGCCGGCATCCGTCAAAGCGAGCACGCGCGGGAGGCGGTTGAACAACTTGCAACCAAGCTCGGCTTCCAATCCGCGCACCTGCTGGGCGACAGCGCCTTGTGTCACACCGAGCTCCTCTGCAGCGAGCCGGAAATTCAGGTGGCGTGCGGCCACTTCGAAGCAACGCAGGGCGTTGAGTGGTGGAAGGCGATGAAGCGGCTTGGTCATACAATAGAATTTCTACTGGCAAGTGATAGGGGAATTGGCTCGAACAGGCCAAGTCACAATGATATCATGTTTGGGATTAACTGAAAGCAAAGCGTCGATTGCGACGCGCTCACCGGAAGGCAATGATCATGGCAGTAGAAAAAGTAGCACTTGTCACAGCAGGCGGCAGCGGCATGGGCGCCGATGCGGCCCGCCGTCTGGCAGCTGACGGGTTCAAGGTCGCCGTTCTGTCCTCGTCCGGCAAAGGTGAAGCGCTGGCAAACGAGCTCAAGGGTGTTGGTGTGACGGGCTCCAACCAGTCGAACGATGATCTCCGGCGTCTGGTCGATCAGGCAATGCAGGCATGGGGACGAATTGATGTGCTGGTCAACAGCGCTGGGCACGGCCCCCGTGCGCCAATTCTCGACATCACTGACGAGGATTGGCACAAGGCCCTGGACATCTATCTGATGAACGTCATCCGCTCGGCGAGATTGGTGACGCCGATCATGCAGGCCCAGAAATCAGGCGCGATCATCAACATCTCCACGGCATGGGCTTTCGAGCCCTCCGCCATGTTCCCGACGTCGGCCGTGTTCCGGGCGGGGCTTGCCTCCTACACCAAGATCTTTGCAGACACCTACGCCGCCGATAACGTGCGGATGAACAATGTGCTGCCCGGCTGGATCGACAGCCTGCCGGCAACCGAGGACCGTCGCCAGGCTGTACCCATGCAGCGATACGGCAAAAGCGAGGAGATCGCCGCGACGGTTGCCTTCCTCGCGTCAGAGGGTGCGGGCTACATCACCGGCCAGAACATCCGGGTCGACGGCGGTCTCGGACGTTCCGTCTAGGCACCGACAAGCACGAGTGAATAGTCCAGCCATGCCTGAAGCCGGCTCTCCGGTGTCCTTGGAGGCTTGTCCTCAAGGAGACCGCTGAAGCCGGCTGACCATTCTTCATTCTCCGCTGGCAAAGCGGTTGCCGAACAGGTTTGGCGCGCGAACCACAGGCTGCCATTGATAGGCGCTCCCTATCAAAGTTTTAGAATTTATCTATTTCAATTTATCGCCGACCTCCATTTATGTTGCGGCGCGAAAGCGGTTTTTCGCTTCGCAGCAATTTTACAGGAGTCGCCATGTCCCTTTTCAACACATCCATTAAGCCCTTCAAAGCGCAGGCTTTCAGACAGGGCAAATTCATTGAAGTCACCGACGCCGACACCAAGGGCAAGTGGGCTGTCTTTTTCTTCTACCCGGCTGATTTCACCTTTGTCTGCCCGACTGAACTCGGCGATGTTGCCGATCACTATGCCGAGCTCCAGCGCCTTGACGTGGAGGTCTACTCCGTCTCCACCGACACGCATTTCACCCACAAGGCTTGGCACGACAGCTCCGAGACGATCGGGAAGATCCAATATACGATGATCGGCGATCCGACCGGCACGATCAGCCGCAACTTCGACGTCATGCGCGAATCCGAGGGTCTTGCAGACCGCGGCACCTTCGTCGTCGATCCGGACGGTGTCATTCAGGCCATGGAAGTAACGGCTGAAGGCATCGGCCGCAACGCCGCAGACCTGATGCGAAAGATCAAGGCAGCCCAGTACGTCCGCGCCCATCCCGGCGAAGTCTGCCCGGCGAAGTGGGAAGAGGGCGAGAAGACGCTTGCGCCGTCCCTGCATCTCGTCGGCAAGATCTGACGCGTCAATGAGAGGCTGCCCTACTCTCAGCGGGGCTGGGCAGTCGTTGCCCGCCGTATTCTGCACCCAAGCGGTATTGCCCATCTATTTTTTGCGGAGTGTTCCATGCTCGACGAGAATCTGAAGTCCCAGCTCAAAGCCTATCTGGTTGAGGTCGAGGAGATGAAGGCGGCCGCGCGTCGAAGCCGCAACCCCGAAGCAGGCACGCTGCGCCTCGGCATCTTCCCGACGCTCGCCCTCTATTTCCTGCCGCATGCCGTTCCGCGGATCCGCGAAACATTTCCCGGTCTGGAAACATTGCTGATCGAGGAAAAGAGCGACAGCCTGCTGTCGCGCCTCAACGATGGCAACCTGGACGCTGCAATCCTTGCCCTGCCGGTTAGCGACGAGCGCCTGACAACAGAGGTGCTGTTTACGGAGCGATTCCTGCTCGCGGTACCGGCGACCCACCCGCTGGCGAAGCGCACGGCCCTCGTGCTCGACGATCTCAATGGCTACAATCTGATGCTGCTGGAAGAAGGCCATTGCCTGCGTGATCAGGCACTGGACGTCTGCCGGTTGGCGGGAGCCAGCGAGCGGGCATCATTTCGCGCCACCAGCCTCGAGACGCTTCGCCAGATGGTTGGGGCCGATGTCGGGATCACGCTGCTGCCCGAGCTCGCCACGCTTGCCTCCAGCTCCGGAAATATCAGGCTCCGGAGGTTCACTGATTCATCGCCAAGTCGTCAGGTCTGTATCTGCTGGCGGAACGGATCCGCCATGCGTCACTTCCTCCCGGAGATTGCCGTCCTGTTGCGTGATGTCTCCCAGCGACTGCTGGCTGCCGCATCGACGCCCGCGCTCGACTAGGTGCCACTACCGGGCCCGGTTCATTTCCATTCCCACAGAACCGGTGATGAAAAAGGCCGGTCCTGCACCAGCAGATCCTCCCGCGCCAACATACGCTGGTAGGCTGCGGCATCGTCATCGCCGTTCAAGCCGACGAAGAGCATTTTCATCGAGCTTGTCTGCGGATGTCCTTTTTTCCGATAGGTGAAGTGCACTGCACATGTCGGATAGTGCCAATCCGCCGTCAGCGTCTCGGCAAATCCCTGCTCGCCAAGACCATCGGTGCGTCCTGTCGAGGCCAGAAACTGGCCGAGACCGAAAAAGCCCGCAAACAGCTTAAAGGCCGTGTGTTGCTGGAGCTGCGCACCCTGGTCGTTTGTCGTGTCGCGGCGATAGAACAGACTGTCCGTTTGGCCGCGCTGCCTTTTCATGGTGTAGCTGACCAGGTTGCGCTGCGCCAGCAGCTCCATCGTCAGATCGTATGTCTGATACCTGTCAGGGTCCGTGTGAAGATCATCGATCCTCAACGTCAGGTCGACAATGTAGTCCCGATAGAATGCCGCGGTCATCTGCAATTCCTTTTTTCGTCGGCGGCGTGTTAGCAGAAAACACGACGCGACCAAAGCGTGTCGACTGATTTGCGTCTCAGATGCTGTGGATGCTGAATACAGCCATTAAGCCGCGCGCCACGCGCATAACGCATAGCTGTACTGCAAAATCATGCCTATCATTTGGGCGAACGGTCTGTATGCTTAGTTCCATCGAAGTGATGCACCTCCTCCCGCAGAGCTTCGTGTTTGCAGGCGACCTTATCCTCCTCCCGAGGGCGCTTGCGGGAACAGCAGCACTCCTCCTCCCAGCTGCTGTTCGGTTATTTTCGAAAAGCCTGCCGCACCTCCTCCCGCGGCAGGCTTTTTCGTTTTGGCTGGACGGCTGCATGCGGCCATTCATGCGGCGCTGAAAGCATGGTACTTCGTACCTGAAGACGCTTGGAGGAGCGAGTTTTCATGAATTGGGACGGAAAGCGCGTGCTGGTGACCGGTGCCGGCAAGGGCATAGGACGGGCGACCGCGGTCATGCTCGCAGGAAGAGGCGCGAAGGTCGTGGCTCTTACCCGCACGCCAGACGATCTTGCGACACTTATTTCTGAAATCGGATGCGAAGCAATCTGCATCGACCTCGCAAAGATCGAGGCGATCGAGCCGATGGTCAGCGTTGCGCTTCCCGTCGACTTCCTGGTCAATTGTGCGGGCACCACCGTCCTGCAGTCTTTTGTTTCAAGCGAGCTCTCGGACTTCAATCGTGTTCTCAACGTCAACACCGTAGCGCCGATGGTGCTGTCGCAGATCGTAGTACGCGATTGGCTGCGGCGTGGCATCGGGGGTGCTATCGTCAATGTCTCCAGCGACGCGGCACGCCGTGGCGTGGTAAACCACACGGCCTATTGCGCTTCGAAGGCAGCCCTCGATGCCTTGACACGGGTCCTTGCCGCAGAGCTCGGACCATCCGGCATCCGGGTCAATAGCGTCAATCCCACCGTCACCCTGACCCCGATGGGTGAGCTGGCATGGAGTGACCCCGCCAAGGCCGCTCCTTTGAAATCGCGCATTCCGCTCGGTCGGTTCATCGATCCAGATGAGGTGGCGGAAGCCATAGTCTTCTTGCTGAGCGACGCGGCCTCCATGATCAACGGTGTTTCGCTGCCGATCGATGGCGGGCTGTCGGTTTCCTAAGGCGCGGATCTTGCGGTCAGGCGCGCCTGCAGCACGACCACGATGAGCAGAAATGCGCCGCGAATGACGGATTGCCAATAGGCGGAAAGCGAAATCCAGCCGAGTCCGTTTTCGAAGTTGAGCACGTTGAAGACCATGCCAAGTAACAGGACGCCCGCAAGTGTCGCTCCCACGGATCCGGATCCGCCAGCCAACAGCGTTCCGCCAACGACGACAGACGCAATGGCAAAGAGTTCCCAGCCGACGCCCTCGGTTGGTTGGCCGGCGCCGAACTGAGAGGCCAGAATGACGCCAGCAAGACCGGCGAGCAGCCCGCAGAGGGCATAGACCGCAAAAAGCGTGCGCTCTACCTTCAAGCCCATCAATGTCGCAGTCTGTTGACCATCGCCGATCGCCAGGACATGGCGGCCTGACGGATGCCGTTCGAGGAAGATCCAGCCAACGACATAAGCACCCAGCGCTATCCAGGCCGGTACCGGGAACCCTAGCAAGTCATCCTGACCGATCGAGACGAACCCCGTGTCGTAAGAGACTGAAACGGACTGGTTGTCGGCTATGAGCAACGCGCTCCCATAGGCGGCCAGCATGGCAGCGAGCGTTGCGATGAACGGCTGGATGCGCATCCGCGTAATCACGAAGCCGTTGACAAGGCCGACCGACAGCCCCGCACCGACGCCGCCAGCCAGGCCCGCCGCCCACCCGTAGGGTGAGAGCAGAGCGGAGACGACGCTTGCAAGCGCTGCCACGCCGCCAACGGAAAGATCGATTCCGCCCGTCATGATCACGAAGGCCATGCCGAGTGCGATCAGGGCAAACATCGAATTGTATCGCAGGAAACTCAGGACGTTGAACGACGAAATGAAATTGTCATAGCGAAGTGCACCGAAGACAAGCAGGCCAGCAAGGGCGATCAGCACGCCGAGACGGGCCAGATCGCCGGAAGATTTCGGTGCCAGAGGTCTGAGGATGAGAGAGAACATGTGGCTGGACCTCACGAGTTGTCGGCGCGCTGCTGGATGAAGACTGCAATCACGATGAGCCCGGCCTTGACGATCAGTGCAGCCGCATCCGGTACACCGTTGGCGAGCAGCGTATATCGCACCAGCTGGATCACGAAGGCCCCGAGCAGAGTGCCGAATATGTTTGCCCGGCCACCGGTCAAAAGAGATCCCCCCACGGCAACCGCAGCAATTGCGTCAAGCTCCATACCCATGCCGACGAGATTGGCATCACTGGCGGAATTTCGGGCGACGACGACCAAGCCCGCAATGCCCGCGAGCGCGCCGCTGATCACATAGACGAGCGTCTTGACGCGCTTAACAGGAATGCCTGTCAAGCGTGCCGCCTTCTCGTTGCCACCGACTGCAATGATCTGGCGACCGATTACGGTGAAGCGGACAAGGCAATAGGCGAGCAACGAGACGATCACCATCAGCACAACCTGCGCCGGGACCCCGCCAATATGGCCAAGGGCGATGAACTGAAAGGCCGGGTTCTTGAAGACCTGCAGGTTGCCGTTCGTCATGACCTGCGCGATACCGCGCCCGGCGATGAAGAGAACCAGGGTCGCAACGATCGGCTGGATGGCGAAATGCGTGACAAGAAAGCCGTTGAACCAGCCAAAGAGCATTGCGACGACGACGGGAACGACGAAGGCCAGCCCGACAGCAAGCGCCGGGTCGTCGATCGGCACCAGCGTTCCGAGAAAGATCATCGGTGCGATTGCGCCGGAAATTGCCATGAGAGATCCGACGGACAGATCGATGCCGCCGGTTGCGATCACCAGCGTCATGCCCGAGGCGACGATGACGATTGTCGCGACCTGGGTGAGGTTGACGTTGAGTGTCTGCCAGGAGAGGAAATTCGGCGTTACCACGACGTTGAACGCGATCAGCAACAGGAAAGCGACGAAGGTGCCGTATCGGCTGGCGATCTGCATTGCCGAAACCTTTGATGCGCCAGCCTTGAGGGATGTGTCGGTGATGGTCATGTCAATCTACCTGATGCGCCATTGCTGCCAGCAGTGACTGCTCCGAGAGCTCCTGGCGCGGCAGTACCGCGACGGACATCCCGTCGCTCAGCACGGTGACACGGTCGGCAGCTGCCAATAGCTCTTCCAGTTCGGAGGAGATCATCAATACGCTGAGACCCTCGTCCGCCAGACTGCGCAATAGCCTGAGGATTTCCGACTTTGCGCCGATATCAATGCCACGGGTCGGTTCATCGACGATCAGGATGCGCGGGTCGGTGCAAAGCCATCTGGCCAGGAGCACCTTCTGCTGGTTGCCACCCGACAGTTCCTTGATCGGCTGGTCGGGCGAGGCGCACTTGACGCCGAGCGCGGCTATGAAGCGCCTCACAATCTCGTCCTGGCGTGCGCGGTCAACGATGCCAGCCTTCTTGAGTTTTGGCAGGAGTGCGAGCGTCATGTTCTCGCGAATGCTCATATCAGGGATAATCCCCTCCAACTTGCGGTCTTCAGACACCAGGCCGATGCCATCGGCGATGGCGGCGGCGGGCTCCCGATAGTGCCGTTCTGCGCCGGCAAACCGCATGGCTCCGCGTTCGATCCGGTCGACGCCAAAGATGATGCGGGCGGTTTCCGTGCGGCCCGACCCCAAAAGTCCCGCCAGCCCCGATATCTCGCCCTCGCGAATGGTGAGGCTGACATCGCGTACGCGCAGGCCCGAACCGACGTTTTCAAGCTGAAGGCGCACGGGCCGTTCGGCTCCGCGATCCTTGTCGCGACTCAAGGCTTCGAAAGCTGCAAGCTCCCGCCCGAGCATATGGCGCACGAGCTCCATTTTCGGAATGTCCTTCATGGCGCTGACAGCAACGGTCTGGCCGTCCCGCATGACCGTAACCCGGTCGCAGATCGCGTAGAGCTCGTCGAGCCGGTGGCCGATAAAAATGACGGCGACCCCATTCGTGCGCAGCATGCGGATTGTCTCGAACAGGACGGCGACCTCGCGCTCGTCGAGCGACGATGTCGGTTCATCCATAATCAGCAGCCGAGCGCTTTGCGTAACCGCACGGGCAATCGACACCATCTGTCGCGTTGCCGCGCTGAAGCGCGACACCGGCAGATCGACATCGATATCCAGTTTGAAGGTCTGCAAAACCTTGCGCGCCCCATTGCGCATCGCGCGACGGTCGAGGAAGCCGAATTTTCGCGGTTCGCGCGACAGGAAGATATTCTCGGCGACCGAGCGCTGCGGCGCCAGGTTGATTTCCTGGTAGATCGTGGCGATTCCCGCAGCCTGGCTTTCGGCCGGCGACGAGAAGGATACATCCTGCCCATCGAGCCGGATGGTGCCCTCGTCGCGCTGGTAGGCGCCCGTCAGGATCTTGATCAAGGTCGACTTCCCGGCCCCGTTCTGGCCGACCAGCGCCATGATCTCACCGGCGGCGATTTCCAGCGAAGCCGATCGCAAGGCGGCAATTCCGGCGAAGGACTTGGAAACTCCCTGCATGGATAGCAGCATGCCGATCCACCTCTTTTTATTGCAATGGAATGCCGGCCGGCGTGGCTGAGCCACTCCGGCCGGGACGGTCCGCCTTAAGGATCAGTACGCGCTCGACAGCTCTGCTTTCGCATTCGTGCCGTCGTAGAACTTGTCGTCGTTGATCACCCAGGGCTCGATTTTTTCGCCCTTGGCGTAGCGGGCCATGGTCGCGAAAGCCTTCGGTCCGAAGCGCGGATTGCACTCCACGACGGCGCCGATCTTGCCGTCGACGACGGCCTGAACGGCTTCCTTGCCACCATCGATCGACAGGACAAGAATGTCCTTGCCTGGCACCTTGCCGGCGGCTTCGATGGCTGAAATCGCGCCGATAGCCATCTCATCGTTGTGCGCGTAGACGACGGTTGCGTCAGGATGAGCCTGGAGCAGGGCTTCGGCAACCTGGCGGCCCTTGTCGCGTGCGAAGTCACCCGACTGCGAGGCCACGATCTCAAAGCCGCCTGCGGCCTTGATCGCATCGTCGAAGCCCTTCTTGCGGTCGTTTGCTGGCGACGAACCGGTCGTTCCCTCGAGTTCGATGATCTTCGTCTTGCCGTTGGCGTTCTTTGCCAGCCATTCGGCAACGCGCTGGCCCTCCTTGATGAAGTCCGAGCCGATGAAGGTCAGGTAGTCCTGACCGGCCTTTGCGAGCTTCGGATCGACGCTGCGGTCAAGCAGGATGACCGGAATGCCGGCCTTCTTGGCTGCCATGACAGCGGGGATAAGCGGCTTTTCTTCGCGCGGAGCAAGGAAGATGACGTCCACGCCCTGGGCGATCATCGAGTTGACGTCGGCAACCTGCTTGGCAGCTGAACCGGCAGCATCGGTGTAGACAAGCTGGTAGCCAAGCTTTTCTGCCGTTTCCTTCATGCTGTTTGTCTGCGCTATGCGCCACGGATTGTTGGATTCGGTCTGCGCAAAGCCGACCTTGTACTTTTCCTTCTGCTTGAGCTTCGGAACCTCCGCCATGGCAGTGGTTCCGGCGGCGGCGATCGCGCCGAGTGCGGTTGCAGCTAGCATGAATGTGCGACGTGAGAATGCGGGCATCTCAGTTTCTCCTCCCAAATTTTCCGGTAGCCTCCACCGGCAGTGAGCGATAAGTGCTTCACATGAGGCGATACTGTCGCTAATAATATTAGCAGTCAAGCGTCATTTTATGAGCACTTGCAATATGTTCGGTTGCGGCGCAGCAATCTCGGAGGAGCGGAATGGGGAAGAATAACGGCCGAGATACTGGCCGCAGAAGCGGGAAAACCCGACCGACAATGACCGATATTGCCAAGATAGCCGGGGTCTCCCAGTCCAGTGTCTCTCTCGTTCTCAACGAGATGTCTGGATCTCGCATCTCACCCGATACCCAGGCGAAGGTTCGGGAAGCTGCTAATAAAATTGGTTATAAATTACCAAGTGTTCGACACGAGCCTTCCTCGGAGGCCGCGGTAGAAAAGGACACCATCGCCTTTGTCGTCGATGAAATCTCCACCAGCCCGCATCCTGTCGTCAGTCTTGACGGCGTACGTGACTATGCCTTCGAGCAGGGTTTTCTGGTTTCCGCCTATGCGACCCGTTCCAATCCCGATCTTGAGGAGGCGGTGCTGCGCTCGATATTGCGCGACCCGACGATCGTTGGCGTCATCTACGCGACGATTTTCACCCGCAAGGTTCATGTGCCCGATCAGCTGCGAAACGTTCCGACGGTGCTGTTGAATTGCTACGCCGAACCGCGTCAGCACATGGCGATCGTTCCTGGGGAGGTTGCCGGCGGATTTTCCGCAACAGCGCACCTGACGTCTCTCGGGCACCGGCGCATCGGCTTCATCAACGGCGAATCGTGGATGGATGCCGCGATCGATCGCCTCAAGGGTTACAAGCAGGCGCTGGCAACCGTTGATGTCGCCTTCGACGAGAGCCTTGTACGCGACGGCGATTGGCTGCCGCTCAGGGGCTATGAAGCCGGGTTGGAATTGCTCTCCATACCCAATCCACCCACAGCTATCCTTTGCGGCAACGACCTGATGGCCATCGGCGTCATGGAGGCCGCAGCTGAAAAAGGCCTTCGCGTGCCTCAGGATGTTTCCGTCATGGGGTACGACGACCAGGAACTCGCCCGCTACACGCATCCGCCACTCTCGACACTGGTTCTGCCGAACTATGAAATGGGGCAGAAAGCAGCCGAGACGCTGATCGACATGGCCGTCCATGACAAGGCGTTGCGACCTATGACCATCAAGGTCGACGGTCCGCTCGTCGTCAGAAGCTCGACGTCGAGACCGCAGCCGAAAGCGTAAACGTTTGTCATACGGTTCTCGCCCCGGCTAGCGGCTGACGTCGCGTATGCATTGTCGGCAGCGTGTGATTGGTGCCGCAGCATTTTTACCAGAACGGGCGAAAGATGGTGTCTGCCCTGACACGCGAGGCTGGTCTAATCGCACCTGAGGCTGCCGGCCGCTGCACTGGTGGCCTGTGGGTTGGCTCCTATGTGAAGATCTGCACGCATCAGTGGCTTTACGAGCGTGGCGTTGCCCTGGCTGTGCGGCAGAGTGCGACGGAAGGAATGGAAGGCCATCGCAGGCTGTTGCGCCTGAAGACCGACGCCTGAGACGCAGGGTTTGCAGTCGGGCGGGTACACCGTCCGACTGTCTCGGCTTGTGAGCCGACTGTGGACGAGCCAAATCTTCAGCCAATCCCACCGAGGCAGACATATTTGATCTCGGTGAATTCCTCGATGCCGTAGCGCGAGCCCTCGCGGCCAAGGCCCGACAGCTTGACGCCGCCAAACGGCGCCTCGGCCGTCGAGATCAGGCCGGTGTTGACCCCAACCATTCCATATTCAAGCGCCTCGGCCACCCGGAAGACACGGGCCAGATCCTTGGCGTAGAAGTAGGAGGCGAGCCCGAACTCGGTGTCGTTGGCCTGTTCGATGACGTCAGCCTCGTCCTTGAACCGGAAGAGCGGCGCCACTGGCCCAAAGGTCTCTTCGCGCGCAACGGCCATCTCTCTGGTCACATTGACCAGCACCGTTGCCTCGTAGAAGGTGCCACCCAGCGCGTGCCGATTGCCTCCCTTTACCACGCTTGCGCCCTTGGCGAGCGCGTCGGCCACGTGCTCCTCGACTTTTTCCAGCGCCGGCTTGTCGATCAAAGGTCCGAGGATGACACCCTCGTCGAAGCCGTTACCCGTTTTGAGCTTGCCGACCGCTGCGCCGAGCTTCTGCGAGAAGGCCTCATAGACGCCCTCCTGCACGTAGAGCCGGTTGGCGCAGACGCAGGTCTGGCCGTTGTTGCGAAACTTGGCTATCAGCGCGCCTTCCACGGCGGCGTCCAGATCTGCATCGTCGAAGACGATGAAAGGCGCATTGCCGCCGAGCTCGAGGCCCAGTTTCTTGATCGTCGGCGCACTCTGCTTGTAGAGTTCGGCTCCGACCTCGGTGGAGCCGGTGAAGGTGAGCTTGCGAACCGTGGGGTTCGCCGTCATCTCTGCGCCGATGGCCGCCGCCGAGCCGGTAACGACGGAAAACAATCCCTTCGGCAGCCCGGCGCGCTCGGCCAGAACCGCGATTGCAATTGCCGAGAACGGCGTCTGCGAGGCAGGCTTCAGCACCATGGCGCAGCCGGCAGCAAACGCCGGACCGGCCTTGCGGGTAATCATCGCATTCGGAAAATTCCAGGGCGTGATTGCCGCCACGACGCCGATCGGCTGCTTCATCACCATGATGCGCTTGTCGGGCTGGTGGCCCGGGATGAGATCGCCATACACGCGGCGGCCCTCTTCGGCGAACCACTCGATGAAGCTGGCGCCGTAGACGATCTCTCCGGTTGCTTCGGCCAGCGGCTTGCCCTGCTCAAGCGTCAGGATGCGGCCGAGATCGTCCTTGTTCTCGATCATCAACTCGAACCACTTGCGAAGGATGCCAGCGCGCTCCTTGGCAGTGCGCGCCGCCCAACCCTTCTGGGCAAGGCGCGCGGCCTCGATCGCCGCTTTCGTCTCCCTGCCACCGAGCTTCGGAACACGGCCGATGATCTCGCCGGTCGCAGGATTGGTCACCTCGATCGCATTGGCAGGATCGGCTTCGATCCAGCTGCCGCCGATGAGCGCTGCCTGGCGAAAGAGAGTGGGGTCTTTGAGGTTCATATTATCCATCCTGTGCGAGAATTCACCGGACCTTGGCCGGGTGGCCGTGTCCAACGACGTCAAAGGCAAATTTTGGCGTCCTTTTCAGTCATGTCAAATTGGCCCGCTTGACGACGGAATACAACAGGTCGGTTCCTCCCTGGGCGCAAACCAACCCGTTTGCGCCCAGCGTGTCTGATCGTAAAAAGCACCTCGACTTCTAGGACTTTTTTGTCAGACGGCCGTGGATCGGCTCTGCCCGGTGCCAGTTCTCCAGGATGCGGCCGTCGGTATGCGTCTGCTTTGCCCAGCGGATGCCGTTCGAGATGACCTTGTGAATGGTCTTGTCGTGGTAGATCGGGTAGGTCTCGTGGCCGGGGCTGAAGAAGAAGATGCGCCCGCGCCCGCGCTGGAAAGTGCAGCCGCTGCGGAAGACTTCGCCGCCTGAATACCAGGAGATGAACACCAGTTCGTCGGGCTGGGGGATGTCGAAGGGTTCGCCGTACATCTCCGATGCGTTGACCTCGAAATAGGGCGGCAGGCCTTCGGCGATCGGATGCGACGGATTGACCACCCAGACCCGTTCGAGGTCTCCATCGGGCGTCTCTCGCCAGGAGAGATTGGCATTCGTGCCCATCAGGCGGCGGAAGAGCTTGGAGTGGTGGCCGGAGTGCAGCACCAGCAGCCCCATGCCCTTGAGCACGCGCTGCTGCACGCGGTCGATCAGCCCGTCGCTGACATCGTCATGGGCCATATGGCCCCACCAGAGCAGCACGTCGGTATCGTTGAGGACCGAGTCGGGCAGACCTTCGTGCGGGTCGTCGAGCGTCCCGCGGCGGATCTCGAAGTCGGGATGCGCAATGCCGGCGGCAATTGCGCCGTCGATGCGGTCGGGGTAAATCTCCTGCACTTCCTTGTGCAGTTGCTCGTGGCGTCCCTCGTTCCAGATGGTGACCTTGATTGTCATGATATCCTCGATGTTATGAAGCTTGGGCCTGGCGGATAACCCGTCCTGCGGAATCGAACAGGTGGCAGGCGGACGTATCTGCGGTGAGGGAGACGCGGTCGCCGGGTCGTACGGCAACGTCACCCTCCGCACGCACGACGATCGGCTGCTCCTGCGAGCCGACGGTCATGTAGGTTTCGACGCCGAGGCGCTCGACGATGACAACGTCGGCGGTGAAGTTGCCTTGTCCGTCGGGTGCGATCCTGAAGTGCTCGGGCCGAATGCCGAGCGTGGCCTCACCTTGCGGCACCGCACCGGTTGCATCTGCGAGGTCCAACGCAAGGCCGATCGGGCTTTGCGCGCGCAGTTCTCCGGCTTGCGGCCTGGTGATCGTCACCGGAATGGTGTTCATCCGCGGCGAGCCTATAAAGGTCGCGACGAACTCATTGTCAGGCCGATGGTAAAGGTCCATCGGCGCACCCTGTTGGGCGACCAGCCCCTTGTTCAGGACGACGATGCGGTCGGCCATGGTCATGGCCTCGACCTGGTCGTGGGTGACATAAACGACCGTTGCTTTCAGCTCCCGGTGCAGGCGCTGCAATTCTGCGCGCATCTGAACGCGCAGAGCGGAATCGAGATTGGAGAGCGGTTCGTCAAACAGGATCAGCGACGGCTTCTTGATGATCGCCCGGCCGATCGCGACACGCTGCCTTTGGCCACCGGAGAGGGCCGCGGGCCGGCGATCGAGATAGTCGGTCAGCTGCAGAATCTCGGCCACACCCTCCACCTGCTTCCGAATGTCCGCTTCCGGTACCTTCTTCAGGCTCAGCGAAAAGCCGATATTCTGTGCAACCGTCATGTGCGGATAAAGGGCGTAGGACTGGAACACCATGGCGATGCCGCGCTTGTCCGGCGGCACGTCGTTGATGCGTCGGCCATTCAGAATGAGATCACCGTCGTCTATCCCCTCGAGGCCCGCGATCATGCGCAGAAGCGTGGACTTGCCGCAGCCGGATGGGCCGACGAACACCGCGAATTCGCCGTCCTCGACGGTGATGTCGACGCCCTTGATGACCTCCAGCGCACCGTAGAATTTGCGAACGTTGTTGAGATTGATCATCGTTGGAACTCTTTCTGGCTATCAGCCTTTGACGCCGCCCGCGAAGGTCTGGACGAGGAAGCGCCGCGCGAAGCCAAAGGCGATCACTGCCGGCAGGAGATAGATGAAGGCAAGTGCGGCAAGCAGGCCGTAGTCGATTTCGTTGATGCGCAGGAACGCTCGGAAAAGACCGAGCGGCAGCGTCTGCAGCTCCGGTGACGACAGGAAGATCAGCGGCAGCAGGAAATCGCCCCAGGCCGACATGAAGGCGAACAGCCCGGCGGCCGCCAGGCCTGGCAGGGCCAGCGGGATCAGCACCCGGCGAATGCGCTGCATAAGTGTTGCGCCGTCCATCAACGCGGCCTCTTCATAGTCGCGTGGCAGGCCATCGAAGAACGTCTTCATGATCCACAGCGCCAAGGGAAGCTGCATCGTCGCGAGCACCAGGATCAGCCCGAGATAGCCGTCGATGAAACCCGTCCAGCGCATGATCGGCCGGGCGTATTCGCCGAAGATCGGCCGAAGAATGGCGCCCTCCATATTGTTCAGCATCAGCAGGAACTTGTAGAGCGGCACGACGAGCGCCGTCGGCGGCAGGACGCGGATCAGGAGGATGGCATAGAGGAAAGGCAGCTTCCACCAGGCGCGGGTGCGCGATAGCGCATAGCCGCCGAGCCCGGCGAGCACCATGACCAGAACGGTCGCTCCGCCAACGACGAAGAGTGAGTTGAACAACCACCTTGCCCCGTCTTCCTTGGTGAAGACCCTGGCATAATTGGCAAAAGTCCACTGTTCCGGCCACCGCACAAACAGCTGCGCATTTCCGTCAAGCGATGCCAGCAACACCCAGAAGAAGGGGATGGCGCAGAAGATCGAGATCAGTGACAGCGTCGCATAGGCAAGCAGGTCCGACCGGGTCTTGTTTGCATTTTCGGTAGGAGACATCGCGGCCATGTCAGACCTCCACCTTCATGGCCCGGACATAGGCGATGCCGAGGACGAGCGAGATCAACAGGGCGACCACTGCGACGGCTGCTCCGTAGCCCAGCTGGAAAGCGGTGAAGGACTGGTTGTAGATGTAGATACTGATGACCTCGGTTGCGCCACCCGGTCCGCCGCGCGTCAGGGCATAGACGAGGCCGAACACGGCAATCGTCGAAACGGCCGAAATCAGCATGTAGAGCAGGATCGTCGGCATCATCAACGGCAGGGTGATGCGGCGGAACATCTGCGAAGGGGTCGCACCATCCATGCGGGCTGCCTCATAGATTTCATTGGGAATAGTGCTAAGGCCGGCGGTCAAAAGGATCATGGCGGTGGCGATGCCGCGCCAGGTGTTGACGATGATGACCATCGACAGCGGGAAGACCTGCAGCCAATCGGCAGGGGTGACGCCGAAGAAGCTCACAATGCGGCTGAGCGTCGCGTGCTCGCCGCCTGCGAGCATCGAGATCCACATGAAGCCGGCGACGACTTCAGGGGCCGCGTTCGGCAAGAGAATGATGGAAGAGAATATCTGCCGGAAGCGAATGTTCCGACGCAGCGCGACCGCCGAGATCAGGCCGAGAACGAACTGACCGATCACGGCCGAGCCGATCACGAAGAAAAAGGTGACGAGCAGCGCATTCCAGAATTTTGCGTCGTTGAGAAGCCGGGCATAGTTGCGCAAACCGACGAAGCGCGGCCGCAGCGCCGCAGCGCCCGTCAGCGCTTCGTTGGTGAAGCTCAGATAGACGGAATAAAGCGCCGGATAGATCACGAAAGCCAGAAGCAGCACCAGCGATGGAAGCAGGATCACGAGAAGCTGACGCTCGACGCGTCGTTCGTGAGAATTGAGGACCATGAAGCTCACAACCTTGTCAGATCAGCGAAGACGCGGCAGATCGGCCGCGCCTCCGTCTTGGGCGGAAGTTGAAAGCCTTTGGCTTACTTGACCGCGTCGTCGCCGAGCGTTTCCTTGACGTAGTCGACAAGGATCTTCTGGGCGCCAGCGGCGTCGGTTTCCTTGCGCAGCAAGGCTTCCGTTGCGCGGGCGACACCTTCGGCGACTGTGCCGAACCCCGACGCCTGCTTCAGGAAGACGCCGTTACCGGCCGCTGCGTGGATCGGAACCAGCTCCGTCAGCTTCTGGAACGCGGCATTCTTGGCCGCGTCCTTGCTGGCCGGAATATTGCCGATGCGCGCTGCATAGGAAACCTGGGTGTCCACCGAGCCAATTTCCATCAGTGCCTTCGTGGCAAGTTCGACATTCGCCGACTTGGCATTGACGGCCCACGGAGCGGCCAGGTTGGCCAGCACATACTGGCCGCTGTCCTGACCCGGAACGGTCCAGGTGCCGACGATCTTGGTCACATCAGGGATGGGGTTCTTGCTCTCGCGACCCCAGTCGAAGATGTAGCACCAGGAGCCACAGGTGGTGGCCACAAGCTTGCCCTGCGGGAACATTTCATACTTCGGTACGACCCAGGGTTCAGGCCCAAGTAGCGGTTGCGTCGGCATCAGCTCCTTGTCGATAAGCTCCTTGTAGACGCCGAACACGTCCTTGATGCCTTCGCCGTTCAGATCGAGCTTGCCGTCGGGATCGACCAACTGCGGCGTCTTGGAACCAACGAGCAGGTGCTGGAAACCTTCGTCGAACGCGCCGCTGCCCCAGGAAACGCCTGCTGGAAAGAGCAGACCGTAGGCGCCGGTCTTCGCCTTGACCTCGGCGGCACGATCGAGGAGGTCCTTCCAGGTCTTCGGCTGTTCGGTCGAGATGCCGGCCTTGTCCAGCACGTCCTTGCGGAAATAGATTTCCTGGATGCCGAGCATGAACGGCATCACATAGGTCTCGCCATCGGGGCTGACGGCGAGCTGCTTGGCGACGTCATAGAAATTGGCGTAGCCGTCCCAGGCGTTGATGTCCTTGGTCACCGGCGCCAAGTAGCCGGCGGCGACCATATCGGCCACCGCAGCTGTCGTCGGGATGGAGAAGATATCCGGCGCGTTGCCGGCGCCAAGCTCGGTGAGAAGCTTCGTCAGGTAATCCTTGTCCGGCGCGGGGTATTCGATAACCTCGACGGTCACGCCGTATTTCTTTTCGATCGCCTCGACCGTCGACTTCATGGCGTCGATACCGGCCTGGCCGTGGTTTGCAATTCGGATTGTCTCGGCATGTGCCAGCGTCGACACAGCGCTGAGCAAAATGGCGCACAGGCCACCAATGACCGTCTTCTTCAACGGAAGTCCTCCCTTTTGGTTCTACAGCGCCCTCCAGCACCGTGATCAAAAATGTACACGCATTCTGAAATCAGGCAAGAAGGTTTTTATGATGGTGTTGAGTCATTTAGTAATGCATTGATTATAAACAGTTAAATATAACTTGCCATCATGTTTGCGATTGTGTAACCGTATACACAATGCTTTCGGGAGGAGTTTTCATGTCAAAGAAATTGCGGCTTGGCGTCGTTGGCGCGGGCCTGAAGGCGGCCGAGTATGCTGCAAGCTGGGCGACGATGCCCGAGATCGAATTCGTTGCGCTCGCCGACACGGTTCCCTCCTCGCGCCAGCGCCTGATCGATGTCTGCATCGCCGCCGGAAATGCGCAGCCAAGGAGCTTCGCGGACTATCGGGAGATGCTATCCACGTGCCGCGATGACCTCGACATCGTCTATGTCTCGACCCCGCACGCGTTCCATGCCGAACAGGCTGTAGCGGTTGCCGAGGCCGGCCTCGATCTGTTTCTCGAAAAGCCGATGGTCACCACCGTGGCCGAAGCAGAGAGGCTGATTGCCGCCCAGAAGAGGAGCGGGGTGACTGTTGTCACGGCTTTCCAAGGGGGGCTTTCGCCGCTGGTGGTCGATACGCGCAAGCGTGCACTCGCGGGGGAGTTTGGTGATTTGATCGCCATTGCAGGCATGATCTGGGAGAGTTGGTCTGATAATTACGACGGTCATTGGAAGCAGCAGCCCGAAATCTCCGGCGGCGGGTTCATGTTCGATACCGGCGCGCACATGATGAACACGGTTTGCCTGCTTGCGAACTCGGATTTTGACAGCGTCTCGGCCTATATGAACAACCAGGGCAAGAAGGTCGATATCGCAACGGCGGTCTCGGCTCGCCTGAAGAACGGCGCGTTGGCGACGTTGACTGCCGCAGGCGAGGGGCCTCCCGGCTGCGCTTCCTACATCACATTCTTCTATTCCAGGGCCATCGTGCGGATCGATGCGTGGGGCGGCTGGCGCGAGGTCAGTGTCGGCCGCATCAGCGAGCCCCGTGAGGAGGCCGAGATTCTTGACAATCCGATGAAGAACTTCCTCGCCATTCGGGCCGGCACGATGGAAAACACCGGCTCCGTTGAAATGGGCTTGCGATTCGCTAGGCTGTGGGATGCAATCAAGGAATCGGCAGCATCCGACGGGGCACCTGTCAGGATTGCCACATAAACGCGTGGACTATCGGAAATGAGCAAGCGGCGGATCACCTCCAAGGAACTGGCAAAGCTGGCCGGGGTGTCTTCCGCGACTATTTCGCGCGCCTTCTCGCCCGATTCCAGGATCGGCAGCGCCACCCGCGACCGTATTCTCGCGGTTGCGCGCGAATACGGCTATCAGCCGAATGCGATTGCCCGTTCGCTGAACAATCAGCGCTCCCGTCTCGTGGCGCTCGTCGTCAACGCGATCGGCAATCCTTGCGAAGCCGAGGAGCAGCAGCTCCTTGTCCACCGCCTGCAGGCACGGCAGCTTCTGCCGATCATTCTTTGCTGCGCAGATCACGACGACCGGCTGCAACTGATGCGTCTTGCATCCACCTATCAGGTCGACCATGTCGTGGTCTTCTCCGACATGGTCTCGATGCAGGATGCCGTCGATATCTTTCACACGACGAAGCCGATCATCGTTTCCTTCGAGCCGCTGGAAAACGAAAACGTCTCCAACATCCGTATCGATGGTTCCGCTGCGGCCGACGAGATCATCGACAAGATCGTCCGCGATGGAAAGAAACGCTTTGCCTATCTGTCCGGCACAAAGTCGAGCTGGATCGACAAGCTGCGTCGGAAGTGGTTCGCCGATGCGCTTGCAAAGCGCGGCCTGCCGCTCGAGGCCGAGGCCTTTGGCGACTACAGCTATGATTCCGGCTTCAAGGAGGCGATTCTCCTGCTGCATCGCTCGAAAGTCGACGCCATCATCTGCGGCAACGATGTCATGGCGATCGGCGCCCGGGATGCTGCGCGGCGCGTGCTCGGAAAGAACACGCCCGATGATCTCGCAATCGTCGGGCAGGATGGCATCGCCATGGCCGGCTGGGACTGCAACGACCTGACCACGCTGAGCCTCGACCACGCTGCGTTCATGGATGCGGTTGTGGATCTGATCGAGCGCCATGATGCCGATCTGGAAGGGCCACACAGCATAACGCTCACCTGCACGGCGCGTTGGGGCTCGACAGCATAGGCCACAGCATCTGCCAACGCCCCCTTCGCAATCGGCACGATCGCCAGCGGTCGCTGCTTTTGACGACGATGTCTTGACGGCAGCTGGCAAAAGAAATGGTATAAGCGGCCAGTGCTACTCGATGGCGGCGTTGCGGCAGCAGCGCCGGAACCACATGACCGCGGAAAATCGACGCGACACTTTCGACCTTCGGGCAGTCGAGGCTTTGACCTCCCTGCTCTTTTTTCTGTTTTCGGCTTCGATCTGCCTTGGCGAGCCCTCCCAGAGCCCAGCTCCGGTCGCCTGCCTTTATACCCGGTCGGTATCCTCGTCCGGGGAGATGCTCTGTATTCGAAAGGACAACTTTGTAAGCGACCTCTGCGGCGCGATCGAGCGCACCGCTACGGATCACGATCTGCCGCCGGACTTTTTTGCGCGGTTGATCTGGCGCGAGAGCAGATTTCGTGCGGATGCCCTGAGCTACAAGGGAGCGCAGGGCATCGCACAGTTCATGCCGGGGACGGCGAAGTTGCGTGGCCTGCGAGACAGCTACGATGTGCTGGAGGCTTTGCAGAAGTCGGCGGAGTATCTCGATGAACTTCGCGACCGCTTTGGCAATCTCGGACTGGCTGCCGCCGCCTACAATGCCGGCGAGAATGGAGTGTCGAACTATCTTGGCGGCGCAAACCTGCCGTCCGAGACACGAAGCTACGTGATGGCCATTACCGCCCGCAGCGTCGATGACTGGAAGTCCGGCAACTCGGATGAGACAACACGGGTGCTCGACGAGAACAAGCCCTTCGTCGAAAGCTGTGTGGCACTCGCTTCCGGCCGCAATTGGAGCCAGCCGGCCTGGCAAACGGAGGGTGCCTGGGCACCCTGGGGGGTACAGATTGCGGCGCACGCCAGCCCCGACGTTGCCCGTCGGCTATTTTTCGAAGCGGTACAGGGGCTGCCCGCGCCGCTCAATCAGGAGCAGCCGCTTATTCTGCGTCAACGCGACCGGAGTTTCGGCTACCGCCCGCGCTATGTTACCCGCATCGCGCGCCAGACGAGGGCGCAGGCAAATGACCTGTGCACTCAAATCCGCAAGAGCAACAGGACTTGCCTTGTCTTCAAGAACTGAAATCGGCGGTGGCGCAGCCTGACGACAGCCGGATACCCGCATCTGCGGCGATCCATAGGGCTCAGGGCGATCTAGCGATCAATTCGCGTCGACAATATGATCGAGGACAACGTTCTTTCCACGCCGTCAATCTCGCCGATCTGATCAATGATCTTGTCCAGTTCGCTGATGGAATTTGCAGCGACGATGGCGATCAGGTCGAAGCTTCCGCTGACGGAAAAGACCGAGCGAACATGTGAAATGGCGTGAAGGTCCCGTGTCACGCCTCCCAGCGATTTCGCGGCGAGCGTGATGAGTATATGCGCCTTGACGAGCCCTTTTTCGAAATCATCAGACAGGCGCACGCCATAGCCTGAAATCACGCCGTCACGTTCCAGGCGCTCGATCTTTGCTTGCACGGTCGTGCGCGACAGGCCGAGCTTGCGCGCCAGGAGGGCAACCGGCATCCGAGCGTTTTCGCTCAACAGCGCAAGCAGATCCCGATCCTTGTCGTTTAGCGTCATATTGTACGATCTTATCGTCGATCTGTTCAAACTAATTAGTAGAATTAGTCATTATGGCGCTTGGATTCAACATGCGGAGACTGAATAAAAAAACCATAAAGATTGGCCGGCAGAGGAGGTTCAAATGCGAAGTGTTGTTGTAGTGGGTGCAGGCAAGATCGGATCGACGATTGCGAGATTGCTTGCCTATTCAGGGGACTATCACGTCACTTTGGCGGACAGGAGCGCCGAGCAGCTCTCGCAGATCGAACAGCATGACGCCATTTCCGTTGCCGAGATCGACATCTCCGATAGCGCCGCCATGGTACGTCTGCTCGCCGGCAAATTTGCCGTTCTCAGTGCTGCGCCATATCACCTGACGATCCCGATCGCAGAAGCGGCTGCCAAGGCCGGCGTACACTATCTCGATCTGACGGAGGATGTGGAATCGACCCGCCAGGTCAAGGCGATCGCTGCGACCGCCACGACTGCGTTCATTCCGCAATGCGGACTGGCGCCCGGCTTCATCTCGATCGTTGCAAATGACCTTGCCAGCCGCTTCGACACGCTCGACAGCGTGCGCATGCGTGTGGGCGCGCTGCCGCAGTATCCGTCCAATGCCCTCAACTACAATCTGACCTGGAGCACCGACGGCGTCATAAACGAATACATCGAGCCCTGCGAGGCGATTGTCGAAGGGCAGTTGATCAAGGTTCCGGCACTTGAAGAACGCGAGGAATTCTCACTTGATGGCGTAACCTATGAGGCGTTCAACACATCAGGTGGGCTGGGAACGCTCTGTGAGACCCTGAAGGGCAAGGTTCGGACGCTGAACTACCGCACGATCCGCTATCCCGGCCATGCTGCCATCATGAAGGCACTTCTCAACGATCTGGGGCTGCGCCATCGCCGCGAGGTGCTCAAGGACATTTTCGAGAACGCGCTGCCTTCGACCATGCAGGACGTCGTGATCATTTTCGTTACCGTCTCCGGACGCAAGGAGGGGCGGCTGGTCCAGGAAACATACGCCAACAAGGTCTATAGCGCCGTCATAGGCGGCCGCATGATGAGCGCAATCCAGATCACCACGGCGTGCAGCATCTGTGCTGTCCTCGACATGCTGTCACAGGGCGTACTTCCTGCCAACGGCTTCATCCGCCAGGAGGATATTAGCCTGGATGCCTTCCTGAAGAGCCGCTTCGGCCATCATTATGAGCAGAAGTCATACTCCGACAGGGTCGCCAGCTAGAGGGATCGAACCGCAGTCTCGCCAAGAGCGAGGTTGCCTCGTCCAACTGAAGGCAAGCGATCTGGCGAACCTGGAACGTCGGATCCACCCCGGATCGAGGCGCCGGACGCAACCGCGTCCTGCGCCGCAACAAAATGTCAATGCTTGTCCTCTTCTGCGTGCCGTCGTCGAATGTTGCGCACGACCAGCCACATGCCGGCGACGACAAGCGGCACCGAGAGGCCTGTCAACGCCTCGGGCGCGACATCGAAGCCTGCGATGTGGGCGCCCTTCGCCAGATATCCAAGCAGGCCGACGACATAGTAGGAGATCGCCGCGACCGAGAGCCCTTCCACCGTCTGCTGCAGGCGCAGTTGGAGCTGGGCGCGCCGATCCATCGAATTCAGCAGCGTCGAGTTGATGCGCTCGAGCTCGACATCGATCCAGCTTCGTAACAGGGCCGTGGCGCGGGCGAGCTTGCGCGACAGGTTCGCCTGCCGCTCCTCCACCGATTGACAGGTCCGCATTGCCGGTGCCAGCCGCCGATCGAGGAAGGAGCCAAGGGTTTCGCTCCCCGACGGGGCGGTCTCGGCAAGCGCACGGATCCGCTCCTGCACGATTTCGTTGTAGGCGCGGCTTGCGCCGAAACGGTAGAGGCTCAGGGCCGCATTGGCCTCAAGGTCGGCCGCCAGGCGCGTAATCTCCGACAGCATCTGGTCTGCCTCGTCACGGGCATGCTGCTTCATCCGCTGCGTGATTGCGGTCAAGCCAGATTCGATGCGGCGAATTTCCGGCGAAAGCGATTGCGCCAGCGGCAGGCCCATCATCGCCAGTGTGCGGTAGGTCTCGATGTCGAGCAGTCGCTGGACGAGGGCACCGCGGGCGCTGTCGCTCATGCCACGGTCAATGACGAGGATTTTCGTCAGTCCGTGGCCGTCCTGACGAAAGTCGGTGAGGATCGTTGCCTGACCGTTTTTGAGGTCGCTGCGGCACAGGCTCGTCGGATCGAAAACGACGATGTCCTCGTCGGTCGCTGTTGTGTCGGGTCTAATTTCCAGTCGAATTCCCGAAATGAACGGTCCCGGCGCAGAAAAGCCATCGCCGAAGGGGTGCACGGGGATATCGATCCCAAACCGTTCCGGCGCCGGACTGTCCCAGAAATAGGTCGAGAATTCGGTATGCCGTTCCCATCTCAGGGTTCCCTGACCCCAACTTATCGCGTGATGGCTTGTTTCAGGGGCGGGCGGTGCGACGCCACTTGAGCGCGACAGGCCGGCAAGTGTTTCCTGGTCTGCGTCGGCAGCCGAGTCCGTCAGAAAGGCGAGTTGGAAGATGACGCGCGGGGCGGTCACAAGCGCAAATGGTCGTGCATGAATTTCGCCGATCGCACGTGCGCGCAGTTCAGCAGGAGGGAAGGCAAAGCTTCCTCGTGTCATCGATCATCCTTTCGATCGGCCCGTTTTTCAAGCCAGGAATGCCGGCGCGTCCTGGCCATGGACAGATCGCACACAATAAATGCGATGTAAATCATGCACTTAGGTTGGTGCCGCCTCAGTAAGCAATTCAATCGATTAGCCGACAGAATGCCGCAGCGACCCGGCCTTGCGACATTGAGGCCGACGGTCAATTACTCCTGGTCGGCACAAAGACCGTTCATTGAGGCGCGGCAGTCATGAACCATGTCTGGCGTAGGTGGATGATGTCCCTGCGCCATCCGCGCCCGACGACATCAAGGGCGAGCGCATGTTCATGAAGCACGAAAACCTGCTAACCTCGGCCATAGGCGAGGCTTTTCTTGTGATGAAACAATCATCGTTTTTGCCGATGGCGCTATCGGTTTTCTCCGTTTCCCTTCCGCGCCGTCTTCACCCCATTGTCCGGGACGTTATCGAGTTAAAAACGGGAAACACCAAGATGAGTGTCATTGGAAATTCGAGGGTACTGATTGTCGGAGGCAGCTCCGGGATGGGCTTGGCGCTGGCAGGAAGGGCGCTTGCCGCCGGTCGCCACGTCGTCATCGCCGGGCGCAGCGAGGAAAAGCTGGAACGCGCGCGTTCAGAGCTTCAAAAGCCAAAGAATCTTGTGACAGCTGCACTCGACACCAGCCAAGAAGATCAAGTGTCCGGTCTTTTCAGCAGTTTCGATCCCTTCGATCACATCGTGAGTACCGCAGCTGAAATTGCCGGTGCTTATGAGCTTCTGCCCTCCCTTGATTTGCGCGCTGCCCAACGGGTCATCGAGAGCAAGCTTTATGGTCCGCTTCTACTTGCAAAGTATGGGGCAACTGCAATGCGCACCGGTGGATCAATGACGTTTACATCCGGAATTGCGGCCTATCGGCCGTCAGCCAGGGGCTCGGTCGTCGCAGCGGTCAATGCCGCCCTGGAAGGTCTGGTGCGCGCACTTGCGATCGAACTCGCACCCATACGCGTGAACGTGGTTTCTCCGGGCTGGGTCGATACACCGATCTGGAAATTCGTGGCGGGCGACAGGAAAGACGATACTTTAAACGCCATGGCGCAGCGTCTGCCGCTGGGGCGCGTGGGACGACCAGACGACATTGCACACGCGATTGAATTTCTGATGAACAATCCGTTTACAACGGGGACGACACTGCATGTCGAGGGCGGTCATCGATTGATCTGAGTGCCGAGAAATCGTCGCTGACGGCGGTCAACAGGGTCCTTAGTACTGGCGGCTGCACGCGCTTGCGTCGCCAGATCATTGACACTTCGACGGACCGCGTTGGACCTGGCCAGAACATCTCTTCAATCTCCCCCCGACCAAGGGCGTCTTGGACTGCCACCCTGGGAACAAGCCCGTACCCTCCCGTTGCGGCCACCATTCGCGCGATCGCCCCGATGCTGCCAACCTCGGTAACCAACTTGGGTGCTGCCATTCCCGCCTCAGAAAATGCACTGTCGAACAGACGCCGATAGACACATCCGGCCTCGGTCGACAGAAAGCGCATCGAGGCAAGGTCCTGCAAGGCCAACGCTTGCGAGGCATGCTCGCTTTGAGGGGGCGTGATCAGGACGAGAGGCTCGTCGAAGAGCACTCTCCTATTCCAACGCTCGTCGTGGCCAACGGCACCGAGGCAGATTGCAATGTCGATTTCGCTGTTGCCCAGTTTGCGAAGCAAGTCGCCACTACCGGACACCACGAGCTGCACATCGATCGCCGGATGTTTCCTTTGGAAGATCGACAAAAAACCTGGAAGTCGAGCCGAAGCGATCGTTTCAAGCGTACCGATACGAACAGTCTTCTCCCGAGCCGAGAACGCGCCGACGGCGGCGCGAGCTTCCTCGACCAAGCCAAGGATTTCTTCGGCATAGCGCTGCAATACCTCACCGGCCTGCGTCAGGGCGAGGCCCTGTTTCGACCGCACGAAAAGCGCGGTTCCAAGTTCAGCTTCCAGTGACTGGATCTGGTCGCTCACGCTCGATTGAGCGAGATGGATATCCTCGGCCGCGCGCGTCAGGTTTCGATGTCGAGCGGCCGCTAGGAATGTCTTGAGGAGCCTCGGATTCATGGACTTACCAATAGTGCGCGTTTTGGTGAAAAGGAACTGCTTTTGAGCGTCCAGCCAAAATCCGGTCCAGGCGCGGACTACGGGCAGAAGAACGCGTTGCGACTTGCAGCGCAACGGTTATCGCGATCGCGACTGGGAGACCCGAGCTGGCACCGCCGAGCTTCGTATCCCAAGGCGTTTCGACCCGTTCGGTCGATGAGCTGGTCAAGGCCATGGGCATGAGCGGCATACGAAAGCCAGGTTTCCCGGCCTTGCGAAGAGATCGACGATAAAGTGAAGGTTTTTCTTTCCCGGCCCATCTCAGGCGACTGGCCCTACCTTTGCTGACGCCGGGCAATCGGGATGCAAAGCAGGGCGCAGGCCGTGAGCACGGCAATGACCATCCAGGCCTCGTTGATGGCCTGAACGCTCGCGGCGGTCTGGATCAACGGATCGAGCATCGCCGTCGTGTCCGCATCGAAGCTTCCCACATGACCGACAATGGCTTGCGCCGGCGCGCCGACGAATGATGCGGCCGCAACGTCACCGGCCTGAAGACGAGCCCATAAATCCTGACCCAGGGGCTCCGATCGCGTGTAGATGATGGTGTCGATCAAAGCGATACCAATCGCTCCGCCAAGATTTCGCATCAGGTTGAAGAGGCCGCTCGCATCCGGCACGCGTTCAGGTGAAAGCGTGCCAAGCGCGAGGCGCGTTGGCGGCAGCAGGCAGAACATGATTGCAACGCCGCGCACGACCTGGGGCCAGAACATCGCGTCGTAGTCGGTACCGGGGTCTTGGAAAGCACTCATGCCGACCCCGACAGCAAAGAGGCCGAATCCTATCGCCGATAGTGGGCGCGCGTCCGTCCGCTTCTCCAGCGCGACCACGATCGGAGCCGTTAGCAGCTGAGCGATCCCTGTAACCAGCATCGTCTCTCCGATCTCCAGGGCGCTATGGCCCCTGACAAACGCGAGAAACACCGGCATCAGATAGACGGAGCCGAATAAACCGATTCCGAGAACAAAGCTGAGAATTGAACCCACGAGAAAGTTTCGGTCACCGAAATTCCCGAGATCGACCAGCGGCCGCGCACGGCGCAGTGTTCGCACCACAAATGCCGATCCTGATGTGAGGCTGACGAGGAGCAAGCCGACAACATATGCCGAGCTCCAGCCGCCTGTCGGGGCCTCCTTCATTGCGAGCTCAAGGGTTGTGAGCGCCGTTGCCATCGTCACCAATGACAAGGCATCGAGGTGCCTGATATGCGACGCATCCACCCGTTGTCTGGGCAGGGAAAGCGCGGCGACGGCGCCCGCGCCGAGACCAGGGAGAACATTGATCAGGAACAGCCAGTGCCATGAATAGGTTTCGGTGATCCAGCCGCCGACGATCGGTCCAATCGTCGGGGCGAGCACTGCGAGAACACCAGCGATCGTCGTCGCCAACGCCTGACGCCTGTCGGGAAACAGGATGAACACGGCGGAAAATACCGCCGGAATGATGGTGCCGCCCGAGAAGCCTTGAAGCACCCGCCAGGCCACCAGCGCGCCAAAGCTGCCGCTGGCCGCGCAGCCTGCCGAGGCTATCGCAAACAAGGTGATAGCGGTTACGAAGAGCCATCGCATCGTGAGGAACCGCGTAAGGAAGCCGGTAAGCGGGATCGCAACAACCTCGGCGATCAGATAGGCCGTTTGTATCCAGCTCATTTGATCGGGGCCGATTTCAAGCGCGGACTGTATGGTGGGCAGCGACGTTGCGACGACCTGTATGTCGAGGATCGCCATGAACATGCCGGCGCACATGGCAATAAAGCCAATCCAGACAATGGCAGTTCTTTCGTCTGGATGAGCAGCTTCAGATCTTTCCGACATTTGACGATCCTGAGCGCGCGATGGTGTCCCTCGCTTACACCGACAACATAGTTCGGATGACGGCAGAATCGATAGAGGCCTTCGAGACTATCGACTCCGAGGGGAGCGTTTCAACCGCATGTCCAGAAGGTGGCCAACAGCCCGCGACAGGCGCGCTGGCTGCACCGTGGATCATCGCTGCCGAAAGCCGATGCGTGTACTAGGTGCGCAGATCAAGGAGCAGACGTTCCAGTTCGGCAAGCAGCTCGGTTTGAACCGGAATGCCAAGCGCCTCGTTCCGGTCCCGGGCTTCATAGCGCCGCTGCGATGGAAGGCGCGCGCCCTGGTCGGTGATGGAACGGAACAGACCCTCGGCCCTTTGAAGGTTCTGCGCGACGCCTCCTGCGAGGAAGGAGTGTGGATCGAGCGCAATGATGAGTTCACCGTGGCAAGGCGTAACGCCGGCGCCTTCGTCAAAGGCCATAGACTCCGTGCTCATCATGTCCCCGATCAGCGGACCGGCGAGAAGCTCGATCATCGCCGACAGGGCCGAACCCTTGTGGCCGCCAAAAGTCAGCATCGCACCCTGCAGCGCTTCGGTGGGATCCGTCGTGTCCTGGCCCTCGCTGTTGATGGCCCAACCGATGGGCAGGGGCCTTCCTGCACGCCGGTGAAGCTCAATTTCACCACGGGCTGCCGCACTGGTGGCGAAGTCGAAGACAAATGGTCGCGTGTCCGGTCGCGGCCAGCCAAAGGCCAGAGGATTGGTCCCGAAGGCGGGTCTGATGCCTCCTGCGGGGGCAACCCAGCTATGGCTTGGCGTGAGTGCCAAAGCCACGAGACCAGCGTCGGCGATCGCCTCGACCTCCGGCCAGAGAGCGGAAAAGTGAAAGCAGCGCGTGATGGCCATCGCAGCTATGCCCTGCTGCCGCGTCTTGCTGACCAGCTTCGGCAGCCCGGTTTCGAATGCCAGCAAGGAATAGCCGAGGTTGGCATCGACCCGAACGATCCCAGGCGCCGCGTCATCAACGACCGGGACGGCGTTTGGATCGATTTTTCCGGCCTTGATGGTCCGCACGCAGCCCAGCAGGCGATAGAGCCCATGCGAATAGCATTCGTCTTGTTGCGCGGCCACGATGGACGCTGTCACCGTCCGGGCGTGATCGGGTGTCAGACCTGCTTCCAGGAGGATCTGGGTGCTGAGCGTGTGCGCGGCTTCGCGCGAGAGATATGTGATGCTGGAAGACATGAGAGCTAGCCTGTTGTCAAATACAGGAAGAGGCGCTGTGACGCGCCTCTTTGCGATTTGTACCGGGCGACCCCAACCGGATCACTCGTTGAACAAAGGTGACAGCCTGTGGGTCAGGCTGCTTTCCTGCTGAGCGACGGGCGCGTGGCCGCGGCTTTTTCGACCATGGCAGTGACCTCGGCGCGGCGTGCACCCGTGAGAGGCATGCGTGGCATGCGCACACGTTCCGTGCCGCGGCCCATGATCTGCTCGGCGAGCTTGATGGACTGAACCAGATCGTGTTCTGCATCGAGATGAAGTAGCGGCATGAACCAGCGGTAGATGCGACGGGCTTCTTCCCAGTCGCCGCGCTCGGCTGCCGCGATGAGCTGAACCGATTCCTGCGGGAAGGCGCTGGTGAGGCCCGAGACCCAGCCCTTGGCGCCGAGCATCATGCCCTCGAGGGCTACGTCGTCGAGGCCGGCAAAAAGGTCGAAACGATCACCGAACTCATTGATGAGGTCGGTGAAGCGGCGCGGATCCGGTGCGCTTTCCTTGACGGCCTTGATGTTCTCGACGCCTTCGAGCTCGCGCAGCACGTCGACGCCGATGTTGACGCGATAGGCGGGCGGATTGTTGTAGAGCATGATCGGCAGCGAAGTTGCCTCGGCAACCGCCTTGAAATGGGCGACCAGCTCGTGCGGCTTCGGCACATAGACCATGGCCGGCAACAGCATGAGACCATCGGCTCCGAGCTTCTCGGCATCCTTTGCGTAGGCGATAGCCCGGCGGGTGTCGAACTCGGAGACACCGGTGACGACAGGCACACGACCGTTCACCACCTCGACGGCGGCCTTGAGGATCGTGCGCTTCTCTTCGGGATCGAGCGAGTTGTTCTCGCCGCAAGTGCCCATCACGATGAGGCCGGTGACACCATCGTTGACGAGCGCGTCCTGCACGCGTTGGGTGTTGTCGAGATCGACCGACAGATCTTCATGGAATTGCGTTGTTACAGCGGGGAAAACGCCGCGCCAGCCAGTGGTCATTTCAGCCTCCTATCATGTTGTTGCAAACATCAGTATACAAACTGTCGACAAAATCAAGTGCCCGGTCAAAATTGACATCGCCCGGCATGCCCGAAGCGATGGGAAACGGGAGGCCAGCGATGTTGCGGCAAGGCACTTTCGCCCTCGGGTCGGCGTGTCGGACCGGCGCATTCGGCGCGTGCGGAAGCGTCAGCTAAACGGCTCGAGCGGGTTCTCTGCGGGCTTGGTGAACCATCGAGCACCGTGTTCGGTCATGTAAATATGGTCTTCCAGACGGATCCCGAACTGATCGGGAAAGACGATCATCGGCTCATTGGAAAAACACATGCCCTTTTTCAACCGCATCGCATTTCCGCGGACGAGATAAGGCTCTTCGTGAATTTCGAGGCCCAGCCCATGCCCTGCGCGGTGTGGCAGACCGGGAAGGCTATAGTCTGGACCGAGCCCGTGGCTCAGCAAGACACGCCGTGCTGCATCGTCGACGCTGCCGCATGCCGCCCCCAGCGCAGCCGCATCGAAGACAGCCTGCTGCGCTTCCCGTTCGATCGCCCATGCGCGGGCAAAGGCCTCACTCGGAGTGTCGAGCACGTATGTGCGGGTCAGATCTGAATGATAGCCATCGATGCGGCAGCCGGTGTCCACCAGCACGACGTCTCCCGGCGAGTATACCTGATCGCCGTCAGCACCGTGGGGAAGCGACGTTGCCTGGCCGAATGAAACGATGCTGAAGGAGGAACCGCCTTCTGCGCCCAGAGCCCGATGCTGTTCGTCGATGTAACGGACCACTTCGGATGCGCGGATGCCCGGCTTGATGACGTCGTGGGTACGCCGTTGCACCTCCAGCGTGAGGTTCATCGCATATTGGATGATGTCGATTTCAGGCCGCGACTTGCAAAGGCGCAGATCGCGGATCGTCCGGCCCCCGTCAAGCAGCCACTCGGGTCCAATGTGCGAAGCCAGGGCGTGGTAGACGAACAGGGGCAAGGCGTCGTCGAGAGCCAGGCGCTTCCTGGAGCCGAGGAGCTTTGCTACCAGGGCCGCGCTGCTCTCGTCTTCCTCCCAGGCGAGGATTTCACCAGCAAGCTTTGGCAGGCTGTCGACGCGACTGCGCTCGAAGCCGGGCACGATGTAGTAGAATTCCGTGGGCGTGATCAGCGCGCCCAGCAGGCGTTCGCTCTGGTGCCACACAAGGCCTGTGAAATAACGCAAACTTTCCGTCGGGCCGAGCAAAATGCCACCGATATCTTTATCCTCGAGCTTGGTCCGCAGGTGGGCGATGCGCTCCTGCCGTTCGGTGTCGTTGATGGGAGGGACGGGATGAGGCCAGGACATTTCTCTGGTTCCAATCTTGATCAATCGATTTTCGGAGGGCTGCCCCAACGATGGCGGCAAAAAACTATACACGCGATGTCGCCAGTTTGTCGACAACGATTTGACTCCGCCGCCCAATGCGAGTGAAGCAGGCCATGTATCTCCTGAAGGGACCTCCGAGGTTGTATGGGTTTCCCTGCTAAAAATGATCATTTAGAAGATTGTTATATTAGCATCTTGACATGTGGCGCAGCTGCTCTCATCTGATTCTTCCTTTGGAGGATTCCGATGAACGAGCACCTGCGCATCAGAGAGCTCATCGTTGCCGTGGAGCGACGCAACGGCGTCACTATGCGTTGCCATGACACGCTCGATAGCCTGGCCCGCAGCCTGCTTTATCGCTGGCCTGAAGACGACCGCGGCAAAGAGTGGATTGTCGCGCAACAAACGTGTCTTGAGGCAATGGAGGGTATCCGCGATCCTGAGCAGGCGAGGGCGGCATTTGTCGCCGCAGCGCAGGCGGCGGGAATGCTCATGGTCAGGGAAGAGTATATCCAGGAGCACCCTGAGCCCCGCGCACGGAAGACCAAGCGCGGAGATTCGCCAACAACGCATTGATAGGAGGTTTGTCGCATGGGCTATTTTCATCTTACGCCCGACATGACGAAAATTATGCTACTTGGAGTGTTTGTAGCGGTCGCCTTGAAGGTGCTGGGAATCTACTAACTCTGGGCAAGGTTGACTCTTGCCTCGGCTATCCAGCTAGTTCGAGAGTTGTTACCAGACAATAAGTCCGCAGGACGTGGGATAGACGCGTGCCTCGGCTCTCTCGAATGTCTTGCCGCCAAAACCGTTGTTGGCGCGATAGGTCATGACGACCTTATGGTCTCCATCGTCCACAGACGAGATAACAGTATCGATATACTTAAAACTGCTTGGGTCACACAGCCTGGCCTTCACGACGTCCTTTAGCGCCGGCAGCGATAATCATGCAGCAACTTGGTGGCCACAGCTAATGGTTTGGAGGGGAAAAAGCCAAATAGCGGCCGAGACGCTTGATATCGAGATGTAGCTGGCGTCCCGCGTTGGGGACAACTGACCGCCGGTCAGCCAAGGCCGTTTCTTCTCGACGCAAAGGCGTCAGTCGGGCATTCTTGTGAATGTTCATTCGGAGCGATCCTCCTGAAAGCTCACACCTAACCAAATCACATCCTTGAACTGGCAATGCGTCGGCATTAAAGATGACTCTCTGCTTTTGATGTCAGCGAATTCCTGGAGCGCTCCTGGAGCTTCCCGGGCTCGCGCGTCGATTGCTAGTGCCGTGCGTCCTGTCGTGAGCTCTCCTCGTATTCTGGATGCCGATTTCGGACGAACGAGACGTGCTAAACAATTCCGCAGGTTGCTATTCAAAAAGCTCGCGGTTGGCAGATTCAATGGCTGGTAGGTCTATAAGAATGCCATTCAGGTGCGCCCGCATGGCGTCTGCCGCCGCATCTGCATTCCTAGCGTCGATCGCGGCGACGATGTTTTCGTGCTGAACGATGAGATTGTTCATGGAAGTGGGGTTGCGCAGTTGCAAATTGCAAACCCGGTCCATGTGAGCCTTGATGTCTGAAATTGCGTTCCAGGCCAATCCACACCCGGCACCCTCGGCAATCGCGATATGGAACTGCTCGTCCTCTCGACGAAACGCATTGTGATCATGTGCCTTCATCGCGCTTCTCTGGCGCTCGAGAATGCTGTCGATCTTCCGCCGTGTCCAGGTATCGAAGCTTTCGCTGGCACGCCGGGCGACCGCGACCTCGATTGCCTCGCGCACGAAGCGGGCCTCCATCATTTGGCGTGCGGAGATGAGAACCACGACCGTACCGCGGTTCGGCCGGATTTCAACAAGCTTGGACTTTCCAAGAGCGATCAGTGCCTCGCGAACCGGCTGCCTGGAGACGCCCAGGCGGGACGCGATCTCCTGTTCGGACAACCGCGAGCCGGGCGCAAGATCGAGACGGATGATCGCCTCGCGCAAATCCCGTTCGACCTGAGCAGCGGTCGTCTCCCCGGTCTCGATCTTCAATGTCTCAAGGGTCATGCTTCGCGCCACCGTCATCTCGTTGACATCAGTTAAAAACCACCATACAGTACCATACAACTTAACGACAGCACAAGCACGGCGCTCGATATGCCGGGCCAGGATGGAGGAGCCGGGGCACAAAACCCTGGTTGGTTGATGACGATACAGTCCAATTTCATAAGTCCCGACTCTAGTGATCCGCGTTTGCGGAGTAAATCCCGCTACCGGATGCTTGTCGATGGCAAGTCAATAGATGCTGCCTCGGGCAAGACCATAGACCGGGTGAGCCCAGGCCACGCCGGCATTCTCGTCGGCACGTGGCCCGACGCGTCTGCCGACGATGTTCGCGCAGCAATCGGCGCTGCCCGCCGCGCCTTCGATACCGGGCCATGGCCCCGTATGTCGGGTGCCGAAAGGTCGCGCCTGATGTTCAAGACGGCCGAGCTCATCCTTGCCCATGTGGAAGAAATTGCGTTGATCGAAAGTCTGGAGGTTGGAAAGCCGATCGCCCAGGCACGGGGTGAAATCACGTTCTGCGCCGATCTCTGGTCCTATGCGGCCGGCCAGGCCCGGGCACTGGAAGGCCAGACCCACAACAATATCGGTGACAACAGGCTCGGTCTGGTACTGAGAGAGCCTGTCGGGGTCGTGGGCATCATCACGCCCTGGAATTTTCCCTTCATCATTGCCTCCGAGCGGGTGCCGTGGGCGATCGGTGGCGGCTGCACGGTCGTGCTCAAGCCGTCTGAGTTCACCTCCGGCACCTCGATCCGCATGGCGGAACTGGCACGCGATGCCGGTATTCCCGACGGCGTCTTCAATGTCGTCACCGGCTACGGCGATCCGGCCGGCCAAGTCTTGGCGGAAGATCCGGGCACCGACATGATCGCCTTTACCGGCTCGGTGCGGGTCGGAACGAAGCTTGGTGAAATCGCTGCCCGAAGCGTCAAACGCGTCGGCCTCGAACTGGGCGGCAAGGGTCCACAGATCGTCTTTGCCGATGCTGATCTGGAGGCGGCCGCGGATGGCATTGCCTATGGTGTCTACCACAATGCCGGCCAGTGCTGCATTTCGGGCAGCCGCCTGCTTGTGCAGGAGGGTATCCGCGACGCGCTGCTCGACCGCCTGCTCGATATTTCCCGCAAGGTCACCTTTGGCGATCCATTGAACGAGCGGACGAAAGTCGGAGCCATGATCTCGGAAGCGCATGCCGCCAAGGTTCATTCCTATGTCGAGGCGGGACAGGCCGCCGGCGCTGATCTGCTGCTTGGCGGATCCAGGGTCGGAGAAGGCACCGGGCTTTACTACGCCCCCACTGTATTTTCGGGCGTGACCGCAGACATGTCGATCGCCCGGGAGGAGATTTTCGGGCCGGTCCTTTCGACACTGACCTTCAAGACGGCCGACGAGGCAGTCGCTTTGGCAAATGCGTCGGAATTCGGTCTGTCGGCGAGCGTCTGGTCGACCAATCTCGAGAACGCGCTACAGAGCATTCGACGCATCCGGGCCGGGCGGTGCTGGATCAACAGCGTTATCGACGGCGCCCCTGAACTGCCGATCGGCGGCTACAAAAAGAGCGGCCTCGGCAGGGAACTCGGCCGCTACGGTTTTGACGAGTATTCGCAGTTTAAGGGCATTCACGTGACCTTGGGCCGGCCGGATCCTTGGTTCGGGTGATGCTGATCATACGAAACTGAGGCAGAGGAGGAGAATCTCGGCTGGCGCGATCTTTGGTCGGAGCCCGACAGCCGAGAAATGGGTCTTTCGACCCTGATTGCACATCCAAAGGGAGGATACGCAAATGAAATTGACCAAACTGAAAACCGCAATGCTTGCGGCGTGCGCAGCTATGGCCTTTACATCCACCGCCTTGGCGGCCGATGTCAAGGCGACGATGATCATCTACCTCGATCCAAGTGTCCAGTTCTTTAATCCCGTTGTCAAAGGCGCACAAGATGCTGCGGCGCAGTTCGGCGTGGATCTCGACGTGCAATATGCCAACAACGATCCGGTGCGCCAGAACGACCTGATCGAGAGCGCTACCGTCAGCCGCGTTGACGGCATCGCCGTTGCGATCTCCAGTTCGGATGCTTTCGATGCCAGCATCTGCGCTGCCGTCAAGGCCGGCATCATCGTCATCGGCTTCAACAATGACGATCTCGAGGGCGCCAAGGGCAATTGCCGTCAGGCCTATGTCGGCATGGATGAATTCGCCTCGGGCTATGAGCTTGGTAATCGCATGATCGAGCAGTTTGGGCTGAAGGACGGCGACGTGGTTTTCAATCCGCGCGAGATCCCCGAAGCCAGCTTCGCGGTCGCGCGCGGCGGTGGCATCGAGAAAGCGATGACCGAAAAGGGCATCAAGGTAGAGACGGTTCGCTCCGGGCTCGATCCGGCCGAAGCGCAGAATATCATTGCCCAATTCCTGATCGCCAACCCAACCGTCAAGGCGCTGTTCGGTACGGGGTCCGTTACCTCGACGGTCGGCGCAGGCGCCATCAAGGATGCGGGCGTCAAAATTCCCTTCGGCGGCTTCGATCTGGCGGTCGAAATCGTCAACGCTGTTGAATCGGGCGCCATGTTCGCCACGATGGATCAGCAGCCCTACCTGCAGGGTTACTATCCGATCGCCCAGATTGCG
This sequence comes from Rhizobium sp. P1_C7, assembly GCF_056406295.1. NCBI lineage: Bacteria > Pseudomonadati > Pseudomonadota > Alphaproteobacteria > Hyphomicrobiales > Rhizobiaceae > Rhizobium > Rhizobium sp. P1_C7. The sequence goes on along the minus strand of NZ_JBFUAL010000021.1, from coordinate 24,433 downwards.
CTGGCGAAGAAATACGGATTGACCCCGACGGATGTCGATACGGGTCAAGGCGCCTTTCTCGACAAGTCGCGCATCAGCTCCGTCAAGCCTCTGATCGGTAGCTATCGATAGAGCATCACGCTTGAAGACCTTCCGGCGAAAGCCGGAAGGTCACTTCGATCCCTGGAACAGAGTAACGACAGTGACCTACACCATGACCGACAGCGCCGTGCCGAAATCGCGCACCCGAAAACAATCGCTGCTGAAGCAGGTAATGACCATGCCGGCCGGGGCCATTCTTCTGGTTTTCGCCGCTCTGCAGGTCGTCTGCATCGCAGGCGCGCTCGCCTATCCCGACGACTTCCGCTATCTGTCGCCGCAAAACCTGACGATTTTGATGAAGGCCGTTCCGGTGCTCGGTTGCCTGGCGCTTGGAGCTGGCGTCCTGATGATAGCCGGCGAGTTCGATCTGTCGATCGGCTCCGTCTATACCTTGACCGCCGTCCTGATGGCGAGCCTCGTCGATGGCGGCATGAGCGCCTTCATTGCAGCGCCGCTCGGCATTCTCCTTGGCGTCCTGATCGGCCTTCTCAACGGCACGATCACGCTGCGTTTCGGCCTGCCGTCCTTCATCGTCACGCTTGGAGGCCTGTTGTTTTGGCGCGGCGCCGTGCTTCTCTACAACGGCGCCGTTCAGGTCCGGTTCGATCCGGAGCCCGCCTTTTCCAGCCTGTTTGCCGGTACGATCTTCGGCATCAACGCGGCCTTTGTCTGGATTGTCTTGTTTGTTGTCGGTTTCTATCTGCTGCTGCACCGTCACAAGTTCGGCAACCATGTATTTGCCACCGGTGGCAATCCAGCCGCGGCAACGGCCATCGGCATCAACACCGATCACGTCAAGCTTGTTGCCTTTGCAATCGCCGGCGGCATGGCCGCTGTGGCCGGCATCATCGCCACTGCGCGTGTCGGTAGCGTCCAGCCAGGGCAGGGTGCGGGTCTCGAGCTCCAGGCGATTGCCGCCTGCGTTATCGGAGGGCTTTCACTGCGCGGAGGGCGCGGTTCGATCATCGGTATCTTCCTTGGTGTCATGCTGATCCATACCATTACCGATGTCCTTCTTCTGCTGAGAGCGCCGGGCTTCTATCTCGACATGTTTATCGCAACGCTGATCGTTGTCGCTGCCGCCTTCAACCATCTCATCGAACGCCGGGGGGCTGCGTGATGTCCGCACCCAATCTTCTCGAACTGCACAATATCACCAAGAGCTTTGGCGCGCTCACGGCGCTCCGGGACCTGAGCTTCCACATCGGTCAAAGCGAAGTTGTCGGTCTTCTTGGCGACAACGGCGCCGGCAAGTCGACCACGGTCAACCTTATTTCGGGGATTCACAAGCCGACGTCCGGTCACCTGAGCGTCGACGGTCAAAAGACGATGTTCACCTGCCGGTCCGATTCAGCGGATGCCGGCATCGAAACCATCTACCAGAATACCGCTCTGGTGGATTCGCTCTCGATCACGCGCAACATCTTCATGGGCCGCGAGCGCACCGACGCATTCGGGTTTCTGAAGCAGGCCGAGATGCGCGACATTGCGATGGAGGTGTTGGAGAAGGCCGTCCATATTTCCGGCATCGACTCTCCCGACAAGCTGGTGGGCGACCTGTCGGGCGGGCAGAAGCAGGCCGTCGCCATCGCGCGTGCCGTGTTCTTCAAGCGCAGGGTGCTGCTTCTCGACGAACCAACCTCGGCGCTGTCGGTGCGCGAAACCGAAGCGCTGCTCGCGCAGGTGCTGAAGCTGAAGGCGGAAAACGTGTCGAGCGTGCTTGTGACACACAATCTCTATCACGCCTATCAGGTCTGCGATCGGTTTGTTATCATGAGCCACGGAACGAAGGTTTTCGACGTGAAAAAAGCAGACACGAGCATCAGCCAGCTCACTGAGTACGTCGTCCTCACCTGACATTTATCAAACGCCAAGGGGCAAATTCCGTGACATTTTCCGCAAACGTACGCCAGGTCGTTGGCCCAGAAGACGCTGCCAGGCGAAACACGCAATCTCTGCGCGAAGGGTTCCTCATTGAAGGGCTCTTTTCGAAAGGAAGTATCAATCTCACCTACAGCCATCTCGATCGAATGATTGTCGGTGGTATCGTCCCGGTCGGGGACGACCTCGTGATCGATCAAGTGAAGGAGACCGGCACCAGCCAGTTCCTGGAACGTCGAGAGGTGGCCATTCTCAACATCGGCGACAAGGGCAAGATCATTGTTGGCGGCGTCGAATATACGCTCGATTTTCAGGATGCACTCTACGTCGGCATGGGACAAGGAATTCTGACTTTCCAGAGCGAAGACCCCATCAATCCTGCCGAGTTCTATTTGCTGAGCGCGCCTGCTCATCGTGCCTGCCCGACCGTGCTCATCACACTCGACATGGCAAAGAAGGTACGCACGGGCACCGCCGACGAGGCGAATGCCCGCACCATAAACCAGTATGTCCACCCGGATGTCTGCGAAAGCTGCCAGCTGCTGATGGGTCTCACCATGTTCGAGCCCGGCTCGGTCTGGAACACCATGCCGGCGCATGTGCATGACAGGCGCATGGAGGTCTATCTTTATTTCGGCATGGAAGAGGCGACGCGTATCTTCCATTTCATGGGAGAGCCGCACGAAACGCGACATCTCGTGCTGAAAAGCCATGACGCGGTGCTGTCGCCGGGATGGTCCATTCACTCCGGTGTCGGCACCGGTCGATACTCCTTCATTTGGGCGATGGCCGGCGACAACATGAGCTTTACCGACATGGACAAGGTGCCAATGGAAAATTTGCGATGAACCCTTTCGATCTCTCGGGCCGATGCGCCATTGTCACCGGCGCAAACACCGGCATCGGCCAGGCGATCGCCGTCGGGCTTGCTGGGGCAGGGGCCGACATCATAGGCGTTGGGCGCTCGCCAATGGAAGAAACCGCCGCGCTCGTAACAGCCGGCGGCCAGGCGTTTCATCCTCTTCTTGCGGATCTCTCCACAATGGACGCGGTGCGCGCCGTCATCGAGCGCGCGGCCGTCATTCGGCCGCGCCTGGATATTCTGGTCAACAATGCCGGAACCATCCGCCGGGCCGATGCGATCGATTTTCGCGAGGAGGACTGGGATGCCGTCATGGACACCAATCTGAAGTCGGTGTTCTTTCTCTGTCAGGCCTTCGCCAGAATGGCGATTGAAGAACAGGTGCCGGCCAAGATCATCAACATCGCCTCTCTCCTGTCCTTCCAGGGCGGCATTCGTGTTGCATCCTACACGGCGGCCAAGAGTGGTGTTGCGGGCCTGACGCGGCTGATGGCCAATGAGTGGGCGGCGCATGGCATCAACGTCAACGCCATTGCCCCCGGCTATGTCGAGACAAACAACACCACGGCGTTGCGGGCGGATGCCGAACGCAATGCCGATATCTTGAAACGCATTCCCGCGGGGCGCTGGGCGCGGGCCGATGATATGGCTGGAGCCGCCGTCTTCCTTGCATCAAGCGCGTCGGACTATGTGCATGGCACGGTCCTTCCCGTGGATGGTGGATGGATGGCACGATAATGGGAGTAACCGATGTCTGATTTCTACACACTGCCTGACGACCTGAGCTGGTCGGAACCCTCGCCCGGCAACCGCCGCGCCGTTCTTTCTCATCGCCCTGAAATGATGCTTGTCGCCTTCAGTTTCGACAAGGGAGCAGTTGGCGCGCTCCATTCACATCCTCACACACAGGTTAGTTATGTGGCCAAGGGTGTCTTCGAGGTGACAGTTGATGGGCTGACAACAACGCTGCCTGCGGGCAGCAGCTTCATTGTCGCACCAAATCTGGTCCACGGTGTCGTCGCGCTCGAGGATGGATTGCTGATCGACACGTTCACGCCCAGACGGGACGATTTTTTATGATGTGATTGGTGAGTTTTGGCACCTTCGATCTAGTGACGCGAACAATTCCCAACGAGGAACCGGCCCGTCACTTTAGCGGACCGTCCTGTGAGGCTTGCGGCCGTTTCGGTCCCACAGCTTCAATGGCTTCCACGTCGCTATGTACCCCGATACGCAGCTGCCCACGCAGGACATCGATCTCGTCTGGCGGAACGCTTCGCAGATGCCGAGCTGGAGGTTTTTCATTAACTCTTTCGCTCTGTTGATGATATTTGTTGTCGAGCGATCGAGCAATGCGGTTGGCAAGTGCTCGGCACCGATAAGTGAATATGTCTTGCCGAGCCTCGCTCCTTGCGCCAACTTGAGCGGGAAGGGGAAGGAGCCATGAAAACAGTTGAAATTGCCGTGGCGTGCGTCTTCGCACTTTATTCCTCGCCGACCTTTGCCAAGCCCGTAGAATCCATCAACGAGCTGGTGGAATGTAACTGCGATTTCGCCAGGAATGTCGTCGGTGCGGCCGGCAATGCCATTCTCTCTGCGAATTCGGACTTGGAGGCTCACCAGCAAAAGGGGCTCATATGCCCACCGAAGGCGATCGAAATTCCGGATGACGTATATGTTTCAATCTTGCGAAGCTATGTCCAAAAGCATTCGGTCTACAAAGAGGCCACTTGGCATCGCTTCCCGGTGGTTTTGCTCCTCGGACTGAAGGAACGCTTCCCCTGCCCGTAAATTAGACTGACGAATTTGAATACTCATCTGAACCTTTTTTTGGAGGATCCAGATGTCCGGGCTCAGCCCTGCGTCGACGGCTCATCGAACAACCAGTACAGGTATCTGGCTATGCGCGAGGACTTCCGATGTCTGGCTTCCGAGCACCAACTTTCTTAAACCTCTGCGCCCGTGTGACGCCATAACGATCAAGTTGCAATCACGAGCCATTGCCAATTCAATGATCGCTTCGGCCGGATGGGCCTCCGGGACAAGCACCGTTTCCGCCGTCACGCCGAGTTTTTCTGCCGCCATCTTGGCCGCTGCCAGCACTTTTTGGGCTGTTTCCTTTTGACCGGCTTCATACTGAAAATCAGTCGGCCCGGGAGTAGATGCGCCGACAATTCCGGCGTGCGCGTAGAGAGGGGATTTTTCCGTTGCCATGACTATAGTCACGCGGGCCTTGAGGCTCTTTGCAAGCCAAAGCCCATGATCAACACCTCTCCGGGCCAATTCGGATCCGTCAGTGCAAATGAGGATATGTTCGTACATCCTTGTCTCCCCCCAACAGCAAACCCAGGGCATTTACCAAGTTGGGCCTCGCGGCAGGGTACTATTGTTCCGCATCAATCGATACGCTTATAGGCCAGGAAAACTCGAGCTCTGCCTGCGTGTTGTCTATGAAATGCGTCTCTGAACCCTACAGTCGTTGAAGCAGCTCCGTCTTCTTTGCCGCGAATTCGTCGTCGGAAAGTATGCCTTTCGAATGCAGATCAGCGAGCCGTTCAATCTTGCTGAAGATATCGTCCGGATCGAAGCCTGCTCGAGCGGAGAGGATATTTGTGTTTGGAGGCGCCATCGATGGAACCTCGACGCGATCGCTCTGACTTGCTGGCGTTTCCCGCTCTTCCGGCTCCGGCCGCTTATCAGCTTCCGATACAATCTCCAGGTCCGATACGCGGACGAGGCCGTGCTGCGAGGTGAAGGTCAACGATTGGTCGCCGCCCTGCTGTTGGGAAAAACCGCCAATACTATGCTCCCTTGTATCGTAAACCGTGATCTGCCCGTTTACATCGATGGCCAGGCGGCGGCTTGCGGGAAAGAAGGCGTAGCGGAGGTTGTTCTGTGCGCCGGTCGACGAGGGCTGGCCGAGGTGTTGCGGCCACGAGCTATTATGCGAACTTGCTTGGTAGGAGAAGCTGTTTCCGTCTCCCTGGCTCTGAGATTGATAGGGCCGATCTACCTTCGGGCCGGAGAGTTCACCAGACCGGATACAAGCGGCGATCTCCGAGCAAAGCAGGTCCACGCGGTGCTTCAGACCATTATTGAACATGTCACTGACCATGACCATGCCGCCGTTTGACCATTGCCCCATCCCGCCAAGCTCGGCGTGGTTGAACTGCGCCTGGCTGGCGTTCCCGGCGATCAAGGCCATAACAAGGTGCTCGATGACGCCAGAGCTGAAGCCGTGCCGCTGGGAAAGGCTCTCGATAACGCTCTGCTCCTGGGGATCTCTGATCACAGACTTCTCTCCATTGGGCCACAGGCCTCATCTATTACATTTGCGTGACCTTAAGGATAGCGCACTGTGCGCTGCCGCGGAGCCGTCGGCGGACGTGGCACGCAAAACGCTGCCATGCAAAGCCGTGTCGCGAGGCGCCCTTGCTAATGCACCAAGCTCCAGAAGCCGTGCTTCTTGCCATGCCGGCGCCTCAGTGCCGCGACATAGACATCGTGAGACCCGGCGTTTTCGAAGTCATTGATGTGTGGGGTGAGGGATGCGCATCGCACGAGGTGCCGGGCCGCGTGCTTGTAGCGACTGGATCGCCCACTATCGAGCGTGAAGTTGATCATCGAGCGCAGAACGAGTGTTGCCGCGAACGGCTGCTTCTCAGCCAGCGTGTCGGCAGCCGACGTCATCAGTTCGTAGAGATCGCCGTCCAATTCCGACTTCCGATTGACGACGAGCTTCGCCGCTTCACCGAGTGCGGGCCAGACCAGGAAAAAAGCGAGCGCCCTGTGGACGTTTGGAAAAGCCTGGGCATAGCCGAATGCTTTCTCCTCGGCCTCGAGATCGTCGAAATCCGGCAACCGTCTAAGAAAGGCACGCAGGTGCGCGTCGCTCAATGACTCCGCAAAGCACTTCCATCGATAGGTCTGCGCTTCGTCCCCCCGTCCCAACGCGTCGAGCGCCTCGACGCGGGCAAGTTGCAGTTCGATGGGAACGTCGGCTCGGCCTTTGGTATCGACCCTATCCAGCGTCTCGAGCGCCTCATGAGCTCGTCCCGAAGTAAGTAGACGGCCAGCTATGTCCACGGCCACCAAGGGCGCGCTACGGGTCCTTTCAGGCTGCAGCGCAATATATGCATCTACGTCGCCCTGGGCGTCGGCGATTTCCTGCAGAGCGATGCGGACCGTCAGCTCCCGATGGTTGCCGTAGATTTCATCCATTGAGATTTGTGGTTTGCTGCTCCAGCCGATGAGCTGGCGCTGGCTCTGTGCGGGCCTGTCGTCAAATTCTTTTGACCATTGCACGAGCAGGACCTTGAGACGTTCAAGACCGTTCGTACCAAGTACCGGGACCATTGCGGTTAGCAGCCGGTCATATTGGCCGTGGGGGTTGTCTTGCAAGGCTGCGAAAATCTTGTCGGCTAAGATGTCGGCAGCAACATTTGCTGCTTTGGCAATGACGCAGGCATCCGTACAGGCCTGATGGAAACACTCGATAAGCGAGCCGCTGCCATCGTCGGATCTCGCGAAGATTGAATCGGCAAGCGCGAGGAATTGCCAGATCAGCTCGAAACCTTCTTTCGGATCGTCGGCGGTTGCAAGATCGACGATCGTCTTGCGATGCGTTTCCAGATCGGTCCTAAGCGCCTTCACCTTTCGCCAGTTTATGAAGGTGCGAGAGCGAGCGATGCTTGCGAGCCGCTTGCGCACCTCGCGCGCCACCTCGGCACTGCTGTGGTTGCCGGCGAGCTCCATGCGAAGCCGGCGTTTGTGGGCGGCGCTACCGGTGCTGATCTCGATCAGCAGCTCGGCGAGGCGCGGCGTACCGAGTGCCTCAAGGTTCTTCGCATTGAGTGTTATTTTGGCTGCCATTCGCGTCCACTATCGCTTCAAGGATAAAGTCACCCGGTCACCACATAGGTGCGGCCCGCAAATTTCACCCGCTGGTTTCGGCAGCGTGCTCGGCTCGATCTCCCGCGCCGCACCGGGCTCAAGGAAAACGTGACAAGATCGGACTCCATTTTTACGTGTGCGCCTTTATCGTCTCTTTGGACTTCGCCCAGGCAATGACCCAACACGCTGCTATTGCCTTTCGCTCGTTCAGCGAAATAGTTCGGAACGAGCTCAGAGATCGTCAGCCTTTCGAAGCCTAACCCCGGTGCCCCCGTCTGGCGCTGGTCCCTCTTCGAAAAAAATGATTCCGCGAGTCTCGTAAACGCGTTTGATTGCGTCAATTGTGACCGGCTGGGGACCGCGCGGACCAGAATCTTCCTGCTCGACCCGGCTTACTGTGTTCGCAGTAACCTTCGCGAGCTCAGCCACTTCCCGTACTCCGAGCTTCAAAATCGCACGCGCTGCCCGAGCTTGGATAGGATTCACGAAGACCTCGTATTTATTTCGATACAGGGTATTGACAAATGTTCCATGTCGATATAGATACACTGTATCCATTTTTACATCAACATCCCCACTGGGCGTCGTGCGTCTGGTGAGTATTCTCCTGTCTGCTCGCGGTACTGGCAGGCGAAAGGGAAAGCCTTGTATGGAACTACGCCAGCTTTCATATTTCGTGGCAGTAGCCGAGGAACTGCACTTCGGCCGGGCTGCTGCCAAGATCCGCATTGCCCAGCCGGCGCTGAGCACGCAGGTGCAGGCGCTGGAGAGGGAGCTCGGCCTGCAGCTTCTGGTGCGCACCACCAGACGGGTCGAACTGACGCAGGCGGGTGAAACCTTCTATGATCGCTGCATCAGGATCCTCAGCGAGATCGATCTGACCACCGAGATCACCAGGGCGGTTGCCGGCAAGACGATGAAGCAGATCCGGATCGGTACCGTCTATCCGGCTACCACAGGGGTGCTGCCGGCGTTCCTGGCAAAGATTGCCCGCAAGTATCCTGATGTGCGCATCCATATTTCCAGCGGCAACACCAGCGATATCATTCGCAGCCTGGAAAGCGGCCAGATCAATCTCGGCTTCATCCGACCCGTCGAGAACATCGGCTCGCTGCGGTTCTTCTCGATTGCCCATGAGCGCTATCTGCTGGCGGTCTCAAAGGCGAGCCCGCTGGCAACGCAAGAGGAGATCGGCATCGAGGATCTGCGCGATGAGAAGATCATCGCCTTCAACAGGCAGAACCTGTCTTACACCGAGAGGTACTTCAACGAGAAGTTCCAGGCGTATGATCTGACCCGCAATATTGCCTATACCTGCGACGACACCTACTCACTGGTGTCGCTTGTCTCGGCAGGGCTCGGCATCGGCTTTGCCCCTGAGTGGGTTCGCGATCTGCCCAACCGTGCCTTCGAGCTCAAGAAGGTGAGGGGGATTGATTTCCGGATCGGGCTTGGGGTTGCCTGGAATAAGGAGGATCCCACTGCCTCGCGCGATGACATCGTCGATATTGCCCGATCGCTGGCACGGCCGGGCAGGCAGGGTTAAAGCGGGAGGCAAACGCCCGATCCGGCAGGCGCCTCGCGCTTCGGTCACGGGCAAATGACCAAGTCAGGGTTTTCTATCTCGCGAGCATTGTCGGCCGCGCGGGCAATAATTCCTGATCTGTGGGACGGTCTGGGCGGCGTGTTCGATTGCCACGCGATCTGCAGTTTAGATGTCGCCGCCTTCGATCGCAGCGATTATCGCCCCATGCTCATCCACATATTGACGAGGCAGTCTGTCGTGAAGGTCGAGTAGCAGAGCCTGAGCATTCGGCGGCCACCATTGAGAACGCAGTATATACGGATTGCCACATTTCTCCGCGATCGCGACGTGAAACTCCCAGTTCGCCTCGATCATGGCGTAAGCGTCTCGTGCAACGACGGCGCGAGGATATTTCGGTCTTGTAAAACAAATCCATATGTGAACATTATCTTCACATGAGAAGATTGAAGTGGGTTGCGACCGTCCAGCCGCTTACCGAGCAGGTATCCGCGCGCATGGTTGAGAGCAGGAGGAGCCTATGACCGAACTTGCGCCCGCCGCCGGCGCGTCTTCGAGGGGAACGAAGACGATGCCCGAGGATCATGCCCGGATACCGGTGTGGAACGCCGAGAACTGGTATTATGAAAACTGGCCGGTCGGACAGAAGATTAGATCGTTGCGCCGAACCCTGGGTGAGGGCGATAGCCATCTCTTCAACGCCCTGGTTACGGACATCCATCCTTACGTGCAGGATCAGATCTTCGCTGAGACGGAAGGTCTCTTCGGGCGCAGGCTCGTGGCCGGTGCATTCGTCTTTTCAGCCGGGCTCGGACTTGTCGCGACGAACTGCGTGAACGCGTTTTCCTATGGCTACGACAGGTTGCGCTTTATAAAACCTGTCTTCATCGGAGACACGATCTACACCATCCGGACAAACCTCGACAAACGACCGCGTTACCAGGATCTCGGTTTGATCCGGGCGAGCTACGAGGTCTTCAAGAACGAAGGCGAGCTGGTGCTCTACTGCGAGCATCTTCAGACCGTCAAATACGCAAATCCCGCCGATTTCATCGGCAAGACAGAGAAATAGCAACATGTTGGAAGAGAATGTCTTGCCACTCGATGGCCTGGTCGTCGTGGATATGAGCCAATTCCTGTCGGGTCCTTATTGTTCGCTGCGCCTGCAGGATCTCGGCGCCCGGGTGATCAAGATCGAGCGCCCTGACGGTGGGGATCTGTCCCGCCGTCTCTACCTCAGCGACACGGAAATCGGCGGCGACTCGACCATTTTCCACGCGATCAACCGAGCCAAGGAAAGTCTCGCCATCGATATGAAGAACGACGCCGACATGCGGTCGCTCAAGACATTGCTGGCAAAGGCCGATGTGGTGATCCAGAATTTCCGCCCGGGCGTCATCGAGCGCCTTGGGCTTGATTATTCCGCCGTGAAGGCGATCAATCCGCGCATCGTCTACGGCTCGATCAGCGGTTACGGCGAGGAAGGACCGTGGGTCAAGCGTCCGGGCCAGGATCTCCTGGCGCAATCGCGCTCCGGTGTGATGTGGCTGAATGGCGACGAAAGCCAAGGGCCCGTGCCCTTCGGTCTTGCCGTCGGCGATATGCTGGCCGGTGCGGCGCTCGCCCAGGGCCTCTTGGCAGCGCTCGTTCGACGTGGCATCACCGGCAAGGGCAGCCTTGTCGAAACCAGCCTGCTCGAGGCGCTTGTCGACTTTCAGTTTGAGGTCCTGACGACGTTTTTGAACGACGGCCGCCGCCTTCCCAAGCGCGCGGATTTCCGCAGCGCCCATGCCTATCTTTCTGCGCCCTATGGGGTCTATCCTGCCAAGGACGGCTATCTCGCCATCGCCATGACGCCGATTCCGAAGTTGGCCGACCTGCTCGATATGCCGGAGCTCGATACATACCGCAACGACTCGGCCTCCTGGTTCACCAGCCGCGACACCATCAAGGCCCTCATCGCCGCGAAGATTGCAACGGCAACGGTGGCTGAGTGGCTCGAGGTGCTTGAGCCTGCCGATATCTGGTGCGCGAAGGTATTGAACTGGAACGAGCTTCTGGAAAGCGAAGGCTTCTCCGTCCTCGACATGCTTCAGACCGTCACCCGTGATGACAATGTCACCATTCACACGACCCGCTCTCCGCTCCGGGTAAACGGCCGGCGTCCAAAGTTCGAGCGCGCTGCGCCCCGAATCGGCGAGCACAGTGCCGCCATCCGCGAGGAGTTCGGCCTATGAGCGTCACGTTGAAGGGCATGACCTGGAGCCATCCGCGCGGATATGACCCGTTGGTCGCCTGCTCGCATATCTGGCAGGAAAAGACCGGCGTCAACGTGATCTGGGAGAAGCGGTCGCTGCAGGATTTCGAGACCTATCCCGTTGACGAACTCGCGCGAGCCTTCGATCTGATTGTCATCGATCATCCGCACGTCGGCCAGATCACCGGCGAGGGTTGCCTTGCGCCGCTCGATGTTGCCGGGCGAGAGGCTGAACGGCTGGCACTTCGCGCGACAAGCGTCGGCGGCTCCTACGAAAGCTACGAGTGGCAGGGCCGCCAATGGGCTTTCCCGATCGATGCGGCAACGCAGGTTCAAGCCGTTCGTCCCGATCTTGTCGACCAGCCGCTGTCACGCTGGAGCGACGTTCTCGATCTTGCTGCAAAAGGCCGCGTGCTGCTTCCTTTGCGGCCGCCGCATTCGCTGATGACCTTCTATACACTTGCCGCCAACCTCGGTACGCCTTGCCGCAGCAACGACAAGGGTCCGCTCATTGATGCTGTTGCCGGAGAACGTGTGGTGGGCTTGATGCGTGACTTGGTTGAACGTCTCGACCCGGTCTGCTTTGACCTGGACCCGATCGCGGTTCTGGAACGAATGTCGGCCCAAGGCTCGACGGTCGCGTGCTCACCGCTGCTTTATGGCTATGTCAGCTATTCGATCGCCGGCTTCAGGCATCACCCTTTGCGCTTCAGCAATATTCCCGCGGCCGGCAACCTCGGCCCGGCGGGCTCGGCGCTCGGCGGCACGGGTATCGCAGTATCGGCGTTTTCCGAGGCATGCGCGCAGGCTGTCGATTTCGCCTATTGGGTGGCAAGCGGCGACGTCCAGAGCGGGCCTTATGCGGCAGCTGGCGGGCAGCCTGGCAACGCCCTGGCTTGGGAGGACGACACGGTCAACGCTGCAACTGAAAACTTCTACCGTGGGACCCGAGATACTTTGGAAACCTCGTGGATCAGGCCCAGGCACGATGGCTACATGGCGTTCCAGCAGCAGGGATCGGATTGCATCAACAGCGGATTGCTCAGCGGCAAAGCGCCCGAGCAGATCGTCGAGATGCTGAACAGGCTGTTCGTTGCAAGTTTCGCATCCTGATTGCGCCAGCCAAAGAGGCCCTTATTCATATATGAGTATTCATGTGACCTGATCAGCCTGCGGGCGTGCCACGTCGGATCCCGCCAGAAGGGAAAGCTGCTTGGCGGTTTCGACGAGCAACGAAATCGTCTTCGTTATATCGGGCGCGGCTGGGCTATTGACGAGTGTGATGTAGGGAACGGTCAACGCGGCAATGCCCTTGCCATCGGGGCCGAGGACCGGAGCCGACAGGTTGTAGACGCCTGCGGTTTGGATACTGGCCATCATTTCGTAGCCGCGCTCGCGGATCTGATCCAGGCGCGCATAGAAGTCGTCGGTCAGGACAACGTCATTGCGACTTTTCACGTGTTCCGAAATCATCATTTCTCGTTCTTCCGGCGAACGGAATGCGAGAAGGACGTGGCCGGATCCAGTGTCGAACAGGCTGATATGAGAGCCGACACGGATCGAGATCCCCCAATATTCCGGGGCTTCCTGCTGCGCGACGACCACCGCGGAACCGCGGTCGAACACAGCGAGCTGGTTGGCTTGCCTGGAGTTGTTTGCAAGCTCACGCATCAGCGGCGTGGCATAGGACGCGAGCCGGCGAACGGGCGCATGCAGTTGCGCGAGCCCGAAGAGCTTCAGCGTCAGCGAATAGCGGTCTCCATCAATACGCGTCACGTAGCCGCGCCGCACAAGCCGGTCGAGCATCCGGTAAAACTCGTTGGGGCTTCTGTCGAGTCTCTTCGAAATTTCCGCCTGCGTCAGCCCGCCGTCAACGCTGGCAAGCAATTCCAGAATGTCCAGCCCTTTGTCGAGCGCGGGCGCGCGATAACGGTCTGAATCGTCATTTTCCATGGCAGTCTTTCTCCGTGAATACTCCCAGCCGTATACGAATATCGGTGCTTTGACAAACGAACTTACCGCTTGACCTCCCGTGAAAATGTTGTTTGTATATAAATCAGTTTCTCACACATGAGGACGCCTCGGAACCGAGAGAGGTCGAGGCGAGGGGAGGAGGAAGTACATGAACAAGCTGCTTTCCGGCGTGTCGGCCGGGGTGATTGCACTTGCATTGGCATGTGGTGCGGCAAATGCCGCCGACCTGCCGGGCAAGTTTGAAGGCGTGACCATCGATGCGAAGTTGATCGGTGGCCAGCAGTACGAAAAGCTGTACGAGCGGATCGGCGAGTGGGAGAAGGAGACCGGCGCCAAGGTCAACATCCTGTCCAAGAAAAACCACTTCGAACTCGACAAGGAGATCAAGTCGGACATCGCGACCGGCGGCCTAAGCTGGTGCGTTGCTTCCAACCACTCGTCCTTCGCCCCTCAGTATCCTGACATCTATACGGATCTGTCGACGTTGTTGCCCGCTGAGGAGGTTGCCGCCTTCGTTCCTGCCGTCATCAAGGCGTCGACGCTGAATGGCAAGCTGGTGATGCTGCCGCGTGCGCAGTTTGATGTGTCCGCGCTCTACTACCAGAAGAGCCTCTACACCGACGAAGCCAAGAAGACCGCATTCAAGGCGAAGTACGGCTATGACCTAGTGCCGCCGGACACCTGGCAGCAGGTGACGGATCAGGCGGAGTTCTTCGCGTCTCCACCGAATTTCTACGGCACCCAGTTTGCAGGAAAGGAAGAGGCCATCAACGGTCGCTTCTTCGAGATGCTGGTTGCCGAGGGTGGCGAATATCTCGACAAGGACGGCCGTCCTGCGTTGAATTCGGATGCCGGTGTCAGGGCGCTCGACTGGTTCGTCAATCTTTACAAGGCAAAGGCGGTGCCGCCGGGCACGACCAACTATCTGTGGGACGATCTTGGCCAGGGCTTTGCCTCCGGCTCGATCGCGCTCAATCTTGACTGGCCCGGCTGGGCAAGCTTCTTCAACGATCCGAAGTCTTCGAAAGTCGCGGGCAATGTTGGCGTAAAGGTCCAGCCAGCAGGATCTTCCGGCAAGCGCACCGGCTGGTCAGGCCATCATGGCTTCTCGGTGACCGAGTCGTGCGCTCACAAGGATGCTGCCGCCTCGCTCGTGTGGTGGTTGACCAACGAGGACAGCCAGAAGCTGGAATCGGCGGCCGGACCGCTGCCGACCCGCAGCGCGGTTTGGGACTACAACATCAAGGCTGCCGAAGGAGACGCTTACAAGACGGAGGTTCTGCAAGCCTTCCAGGAAGCGGCCAAGCATGCCTTCCCGGTCCCGCAGACGCCTGAATGGATCGAGATCTCGAATGCCGTCTATCCTGAGCTTCAGGCGGCGATCCTCGGTGACAAGACGTCGAAGCAAGCGCTCGATACTGCGGCTGAAAAAGCCACAGCCATTCTCCAGGACGCCGGAAAACTCTAAACTTCGCATTCCCGAGGCGGCGTCGGCAAGCATGTCGGCGCCGCCTTTCCATTCATTGAATTTCAGGAAGACCTTCGATGAAGATCTCCAGACTTTCGGCACCAGTCTTGTTGCTGACGCCGGCCTTCATCGTATTGGCGGCCGTGATCATATTGCCGCTCCTTTTCTCTTTGTATTCAAGTTTCACGCCGTTCCGGCTGACAAAGCCCGATTCGCTCTTCGTTTTCATTGGCTTGCGAAACTATGCCAGCGTCCTGACCAATCAGGAGTTCTGGATCGCTTTCGCCCGCACGGTGGTATTGCTGACGGTTGCGTTGAATGCGGAAATGCTGCTTGGCCTCGGCCTGGCGCTGCTGGTCAACAAGGCGACGCACGGGCAGCGCGTGCTGCGCACCGTGATGATGTTTCCGATGATGTTTTCGCCGGTTCTCGTCGGCTTCCAGTTCAAATTCCTGTTCAACGACAATATCGGCTTCGTCAACAATGCACTTCAGTCGCTGGGCATCACCGATCAGGCGATACCGTGGCTCATCGATGGAAATCTGGCATTGATCTCGATCGTCATCGCGGAAGTGTGGTCATCGACAGCCGTCTTCGCGATCCTCATTCTTGCAGGCTTGCTGGCGATGCCCAAGGATCCGGTGGAAGCGGCGCATGTCGATGGATGCACGCCCTGGCAGACGTTCCGTTACGTCACCTGGCCTTACCTGATGCCGTTTGCCTATATCGCGATGACCATTCGCTCGCTCGACGTTGCCCGCGCCTATGACATCGTGAAAATCATGACAGACGGTGGGCCAGCCAAGCGGACGGAATTGCTGTGGACCCTGATCGGCCGCACCGCCTACAGCGATGCGAGAATGGGTATGGCGAATGCCATGGCCTATGTCGCGATCCTCCTTTCTATTCTCTTCACCGTGTATTTCTTTCGCAAGCTTGCGGCTGCCCGCCAGCAGATCGGAGCGGAGTGGTAATGGACGTCGTCTCCTCACATCGTCTGCGCCGCCGGATACTCAAGGTCGCGCACCTCATCGGCTTGTTCCTGGCAATGACCGTCATTTGTCTGCCGGGCATCTGGATTGTCCTGTCGTCGATGCGCCCCACAGTCGAGATCATGGCCAAGCCGCCAGTGTGGATACCGGAAACGCTATCGCTCGACGCCTATCGCGCCATGTTTTCTGGCGCAGGGCAGGGCGGGATTCCGGTTTGGGATTATTTCCGCAATTCGCTGATCATATCCGTTACGTCGACGCTGATCGCGCTCGCGATCGGGATGGCCGGCGGCTATGCCTTCGCGCGCTACCGGTTCAAGGCGAAGTCGGCGATCTTCCTCGGCTTCATGCTGACGCGCGCGGTGCCCGGTATAGCACTCTCACTGCCAATCTTCATGATCTATGCGCGCACCGGCATTATCGATACGCATTTCGCGCTCATTATCACCTACGTCGCGCTGAACGTCCCCTTCACGATCTGGCTGATCGATGGATTCTTCAGACAGGTGCCGAAGGATCTGGCTGAAGCCGCGCAGATCGACGGATGCACGCCCTGGCAAGCATTCTGGCAGGTGGAGTTTCCGCTTGCTGGCCCCGGCATCGCCTCGGCAGGGATATTTGCCTTCCTCACATCTTGGAACGAGTATGCGCTCGCCTCGCAGATCACCCGGTCGGTCAACTCCAAGACGCTGCCTGTCGGGCTTCTCGACTATACCGCAGAATTTACCATCGACTGGCGCGGGATGTGCGCCCTTGCGGTCATCATGATCGTCCCGGCGCTGACGCTCACCTTCATCATCCAGAAACATCTGGTCTCGGGCCTCACCTTCGGTGCGGTAAAAGGATAACTCATGGCTCACGTCACGCTCAGGAAACTCGTCAAGCGCTACGGCGCCTTGGAGGTCGTTCACGGCATTGATCTCGAGGTCAAGGATCGCGAGTTTATCGCGCTGGTGGGTCCCTCGGGTTGCGGAAAATCCACTACGTTGCGCATGATCGCAGGGCTAGAGGATATCAGCGGCGGCCAGATCGAGATTGGCAACACGGTGGTGAACGACCTGCCCCCCAGAGCGCGGAATATCTCCATGGTCTTCCAGTCCTATGCGCTCTATCCGCATATGAGCGTGGCCGAGAACATGGGCTTCTCCCTTAAGATCGCTGGCCGGTCCGCAGACGAGATAAAGGAGCGCGTTGCCGAGGCTGCGACGATCCTCGACCTGTCTCATCTTCTCGAGCGCCGACCGGCGCAGCTTTCAGGCGGTCAACGGCAGCGCGTGGCCATGGGTCGCGCCATCGTTCGGCAACCGGAGGTCTTCCTGTTCGACGAGCCGCTGTCGAACCTTGACGCCAAGTTGCGCACGCAGGTGCGCACCGAAATCAAGAAACTGCATGCACGCATGCAGGCGACCATGATCTATGTGACCCACGATCAGGTCGAAGCGATGACGCTCTCGGATCGAATTGTCATCATGCGGGATGGCCATATCGAACAGGTGGGAACGCCCGAAGACGTGTTCAGGAAGCCGGCAACCAAATTTGTGGCGGGCTTTATCGGATCCCCGCCGATGAATATGGACGAGGCTACGGTCAGCGGCGGGGAACTTGTGTTCTCCAGCGGTGCGCGGCTGCCGGTCCCGCCACGCTTCAGCACCCGTGTCAGCGAAGCACAGAGGGTGACCTTCGGACTGCGCCCCGACGATCTTTACCCGACCGGTCATGGCTTGCACGGTGGTGAGGCAAGTGCTGTCCACCAATCCGAGCTGAGTGTCTCAATCACCGAACCGCTCGGCAACGAAACACTGGTTTTCACACAGTTCAATGGTCGCGACTGGGTCTCGCGCATGCTCAATCCGCGACCACTGCAAACTGGAGAGAGGGTGCCGATGAGCTTCGATCTGTCGAAAGCGCACCTCTTCGATATCGAGACCGGTAAGACTCTGGACATCTGACATGGCAAAAATAGAAAAAATCGAACTGAGAATGGTCGACCTTCCCCCGAAGGTTAAGCGCACGGATGCCATCCAGAGCTTCGTCAGCCAGGAGACGCCGATCGTCACCATTACCGACAGCGACGGGGCGGTCGGTACAGGTTACAGCTACACGATCGGGACGGGCGGCTCGTCCGTGATGCGGCTGCTGTCGGACCATCTGGTTCCGATTTTGATCGGAGAAGATGCCGACTGCATCGAAGCCATATGGCACAAGTTGGAATTTGCGACGCACGCGACGACCATCGGCGTCATCACCGCGCTGGCGCTGGCGGCGGTCGACACGGCACTTTGGGACTTGCGGGCGAAGAAACAGAACCTGCCGCTATGGAAGCTTGCCGGCGGCGCCAAGGATCGATGCCCGCTTTACACCACCGAAGGCGGCTGGCTTCATATCGAGAAGGAAGCGCTGGTCGAGGACGCCTTGCAGGCCAAGGCAAAGGGTTTTTCGGGTTCCAAGGTCAAGATTGGCAAGCCGCATGGCGCCGAAGACTACGCGCGTCTGTCCGCGATGCGTGCCGCCCTGGGCGATGGCTTCGAGATCATGACCGACTGCAACCAGGGCTTTACCGTTGACGAGGCAATCCGCCGCGCCGCGCGGCTGAAGGAGCTCGACCTTGCATGGATCGAGGAGCCGTTGCCAGCCGACGACCTTGACGGCCATATCCGGCTCACACGTTCGACGCCGACGCCGATCGCGGTGGGCGAGTCGATCTATTCGATCCGTCATTTCCGTGAGTACATGCAGAAGGGTGCATGCTCGATCGTGCAGGTGGACGTCGCCAGGATCGGTGGCATCACGCCGTGGCTGAAGGTAGCACATGCGGCAGAGGCCTTCGACATCCCCGTTTGCCCACACTTCCTGATGGAGCTGCATGTCAGCCTCGTCTGTGCCGTGCCGAACGGGAGGTTTGTCGAGTATATTCCCCAGCTCGACGATCTCACCGTGAAAGGCATGGAGATCATCGGCGGGAAGGCTATCGCCCCCATGGAGAGCGGTATCGGCATCGCTTGGGACTGGGACGCAGTCAAAGCGCGCTCGATCACCGAATTCACCGCCGAGTTCCGCGCTTAAGGAGAATTGCCATGCAGCGTATGGGAATGGTGATCGCGCTGAAACCCGGGAAGATCGCTGAATACAAGCGGCTTCACGCAGCGGTGTGGCCAGAAATCCTGGCGCTGATTTCCGAGTGCAACATTGCCAACTATACGATTTTCCTGAAGGAACCGGAGAACCTGTTGTTCGGGGTATGGGACTATGTTGGCTCGGACGTCGAGGCAGACATGGCAAGGATGGCCAGCCATCCCAAGAACAAGGAATGGTGGGCGGTTTGCATGCCTTGCCAGCAGCCGCTGGAAACGCGCAAGGAAGGCGAGTGGTGGGCGATGATGGAGGAGGTCTTCCATCATGACTAAGTCATTCGATCCGCGCAATTTGCAGCAATGGTGGCCACGGCCTGCGGCTCCGAGACCGATTGTCATTTTCGGCGCCGGCAGCATCGTCGGCGATGCGCATCTGCCGGCCTACAGGAAGGGCGGCTTTCCTGTCGCCGGGCTTTACGATCCGAACCGCGACAAGGCAGGCGAGCTCGCGGCTCAGTGGGGTATCGCCGCCTTCGCAAGCTGCGAGGAGGCCGTCGCCGTCGATGGCGCCATCTTCGATCTTGCGACACCACCTGCGGCCCATACAGGCATTTTGTCGCAACTGCCGCCAGGTTCGCCGGTCCTTATCCAGAAACCAATGGGGAGCGATCTGGCGCAAGCCAGTGAAATTCTCTCGATCTGCCGTGCGCGCGATCTGCGGGCCGCTGTCAATTTCCAGCTGCGGTTCGCACCGATGATGCTCGCGCTGAGGGATGCAGTGGGCAAGGGCTATCTCGGCGAGATCGTCGATTTCGATGCCTGGCTTGCGCTTTCGACCCCATGGGGGCTGTGGCCCTTTCTCAAGGGTCTGCCGCGGATCGAGATCGCAATGCACTCGATCCACTATTTCGACTTTGTTCGCAGTCTCCTGGGCAACCCCGACGGCGTTCATGCCAAGACATTGGGTCACCCGAACCACGACGTGGCGCAAACCCGCACTGCCGCCATCCTGGACTATGGCAACAAGGTGCGCTGCGTCCTGTCGGTCAATCACGACCACGATTTCGGGCGCAAGTTTCAGGCCTGCGAATTCCGCATCTCGGGCACGGGGGGTGCAGCCTATATCAAGCTCGGCATCAATCTCGACTACCCCCGCGGCGAGCCCGATGCTTTGTGGATCAAGCCCGAAGGTGAGGACTGGACAGAGGTGGCCCTTGAGGGCGCCTGGTTCCCGGACGCCTTTGTCAACCGAATGGCAAATCTCCAGCGCTTTGTTTCTGGCGAGGATGCGGAACTCGTCGGCTCGGTCGAAGACGCATGGCACACCATGGCGCTAGTCGAGGCGGCCTATCAATCGAGCGCCGCGCCGGCGACGCCGCTCGCAACCCTTCCGAAAGCTTGAGACATGGGCGAACAGGTCATTCATTTCGAAGACTATCAGATCGGGCAGGAAAGGCTAACCACCGGACGGACGATCACCGAGACAGATTTCGTCGTACATGCAGGCCATACTGGCGACTTCTTCCCGCATCATATGGATGCGGAGTTTGCCAAGTCCCTGCCGGGCGGCCAGCGCATCGCTCACGGTACCATGGTCTTTTCGATCGGCGTCGGACTGACGGCATCCCTTATCAATCCGGTCGCATTCTCATACGGCTACGACCGCCTGCGTTTCGTCCGCCCTGTTCATATTGGCGATACGATCCGCACGCGGGTGACGATTTCGGCCAAGGAGGACGATCCCAAGCGAAAGCACATGGGTCGGGTTGTCGAACGGTGCGAAGTTCTCAATCAACGCAACGAGGTCGTTCTGGCAGCCGACCACATCCTGATCGTCGAACGCAAATCCCAGTGAAAGACCAAAAACAATGACCGACTATCTAAAAGGCAAGACGGTGCTGATCACTGCAGCAGCACAAGGCATCGGCCGCGCCTCGGCGCTTGCCTTTGCCAGGGCCGGTGCAAGGGTCCATGCCACAGATATCAACACGGATGCTCTTTCTCAGATCTCCGGCGAAAATGGCATAAACAGCCACAAACTCGACGTCTTGGACGATGAGGAGGTCAAGGCGCTCATTGCCGAAATCGGCGTCGTCGATGTGCTCTTCAACTGCGCAGGCGTGGTTCACAGCGGCAGCATTCTCGAAATGCCGGACAAGGATCTGGATTTCGCCTTCGATTTGAACGTCAAGGCCATGGTCCGAACGATACGGGCTGTGCTGCCTGGCATGCTGGAGCGGAACGACGGTTCGATCGTCAACATGGCGTCCGTCGCCTCCAGTGTGAAAGGTGTTCCTAACCGCTTCGCCTATGGAGTGACCAAGGCGGCAGTGATCGGCCTCACCAAGGCCATAGCGGCAGATTATGTTGCGCGGGGCGTTCGCTGCAACGCAATCTGCCCGGGTACCGTCGAGAGCCCTTCGCTGCAGGACCGGCTGCGCGCACAAGGAGACTTCGAGGCTGCGCGCGCAGCGTTCATCGCCCGGCAACCCATCGGCCGCATCGGCACTCCCGAGGAGATCGCCGATCTTGCGGTTTATGTCGCTGGCGCAACCTATACGACAGGCCAAGCCTTTGCCATCGACGGCGGCTGGACGATCTAACACGGTCAAATAGCCACATCAGGAGAATATGATGAAGCTTCTTCGCTACGGCGAGCCCGGCCATGAACGGCCGGCCACCCTTGATGCCGACGGTGTGGTTCGGGATCTTTCGGGGCAGATCTCCGACCTGTCCGGCTCAGCACTTGATCCGGAGAAGCTGGCGGACCTGTCGAGGCTCGATATCAAGGCTTTGCCCGCGGTAACGGGAACGCCGCGGTTGGGTCCCTGCGTTGCCGGTACAGGAAAATTCATCTGCATTGGCCTCAACTATTCCGACCATGCGGCCGAGACCGGCGCGACCGTTCCTCCGGAGCCGATCATCTTCATGAAAGCAACCTCCGCTATCGTCGGCCCCAATGATGATCTCGTCATTCCGCGCGGTTCGGCAAAGACGGATTGGGAAGTCGAGCTCGGTGTGGTTATCGGCCGGAAGGCCAAGTACGTGACGGAGGCAGAGGCGCTCGACTACGTTGCAGGCTACTGCACCATCCACGACGTCTCGGAGCGCGCCTTCCAGATCGAGAGGCAGGGGCAGTGGACGAAGGGCAAGTCTTGCGACACTTTCGGCCCGACGGGTCCCTGGCTCGTGACGAAGGATGAGGTGGATGATCCGCAGAACCTTGGCATGTGGTTGAAGGTCAATGGTGAAACCATGCAGGACGGTTCGTCCAAGACGATGGTCTACGGCGTTGCCTATCTGGTCTCCTATCTCTCGCAGTTCATGTCGCTGCAGCCCGGCGATATCATTTCGACCGGCACGCCGCCCGGCGTTGGAATGGGCATGAAGCCGCCGCGTTACCTGAAGCCAGGCGATGTGGTCGAACTCGGCATCGAGCGGCTCGGCTGCCAGAAGCAGACTGTCATTGCCGATATCTGAGCCGCATCATTCGTAGACATCCTGCATCTCCGGGATGCACTCCGCCATTCCCGGACACCCGCCAGCACTGGAGGTTTCAATGCCCCGTATTACCAGCATGCAAGTCTTCGATTTGCGTTTTCCGACATCGCTCAGCCTCGACGGCTCCGATGCGATGAACCCGGATCCGGACTATTCCGCCGCCTATGTTATTCTCGGCACCGACGAGCCGGGGCTTGAAGGCCACGGCCTGACGTTCACGATCGGTCGCGGCAACGACATCTGCTGCATGGCGATCCGGGCAATGGAACATCTGGTCGTCGGAACGGAACTCGATGAGATCATCGCCGCGCCGGGCAAATACTGGCGACATCTGACGAGCGACAGCCAGTTGCGCTGGATCGGTCCGGAAAAGGGCGCCATCCATCTTGCAACGGGCGCCGTCGTCAACGCCGTGTGGGACATGCTTGCGCGTCGCGCCGGAAAGCCGGTCTGGCAGCTGGTCGCCGACATGTCGCCCGAGGAAATAGCCGATATCGTCGACTATCGCTATATGACCGATGTACTGACCCGCGATGAAGCCGTAGAGATTCTGAAAAAGGCGGAAACCGGGAAGGCTGAACGCATCGCTACCCTGAGGCGCGAAGGCTATGCGTGCTACACCACGTCGGCTGGCTGGCTCGGCTACTCCGAGGAAAAGCTGCGCAGGCTGTGCCAGGAGGCTATCGATGCCGGCTTCAATCACGTCAAGATGAAGGTCGGGCGTGATCTTGAAGACGATATTCGCCGCCTCACCATCGCACGCGAGGTGATCGGTCCGGACCGCTATCTGATGATTGACGCCAACCAGGTTTGGGAGGTTGGGCAGGCCATCGACTGGGTGCAGAAGCTGGCTTTCGCCAAGCCGTATTTCATCGAAGAGCCAACCAGCCCCGATGACGTGGCAGGCCATCGGAAAATTCGCCAGGCAATTGGTCCGGTCAAGGTTGCGACCGGTGAGATGTGCCAGAACAGAATCATGTTCAAGCAGTTCATCGCCGAAGGCGCGATCGACATCGTGCAGATAGACAGCTGCCGCATGGGTGGCCTTAACGAAGTTCTTGCAGTGCTGCTCGTGGCAGCCAAATTCGGCTTGCCTGTCTGGCCGCACGCGGGCGGTGTGGGGCTTTGCGAATACGTGCAGCATTTGTCTATGATCGACTATATCGCCGTTTCGGGAACCAAGGAGGGTCGGGTGATCGAGTATGTCGATCATCTGCACGAACATTTTGTCGATCCCTGCGTCATCCGCAACGCCGCCTATATGCCGCCGGAAAGCCCTGGATTCTCGATCGAGATGAAGCGCGGCTCCATCGAGAGTTATATGTTCAAGGGGTAGCGTGGCTATCCGCGGGCAATCATTCATCCTGAGCAAGAAGATGAACCGCGTTCAGTTGAGCGCGGTTTTGCCAATCGACAAGAAGCGCAATAGGTCGCGTCGCTGACAACCGAAACCAAGCCTGCCAATCACGCAGCGGAATTGTAGCCGCGGCTCCCGGGCTGGACCCGACAGCATGGGCGCTGGAGCTTCGAACCGAGGGACGATCGCCGTTCTCAAACCGTCCGCCTACGCAAAAGCCGCCCAACAGACCCTCAATGGAAGATGCGGTTGGGTCGGGGTTCACTTTCCGCGGCCACCGATCCCCGCCGGCTTGGGTGTGTTCTGGGTGTGAATTCGGGTACGCTGGAAATCCGTCATTCAAATCAGGATGTTACAAAATTGTGAAAAAACATCGTTTGGATGTGTTGACTTGGAAAAGGGGTTGGCCGTATAAGCCCCCTCACTGAACGAGGGCGGCGGCGCTGCTGGCGACGATGTCTCTTGTTTCAGGTTTCCAGATTGGCTTTGTTGGCTGATGGGTGGTTCGGGGCTTTATGGCTTTGAGCTTGTGGGATTTCGACCGGGTCTGACT
>NZ_JBFUAL010000020.1:0-124909 GCF_056406295.1 Rhizobium sp. P1_C7 | reverse complement strand
AGTCCACACAGGGGATGACGTTCAACATCAGCCGTGTGATCGCAAAGGACTACTCGACCGTCGCATCAACCTGCATCGCAGTCCTTGCCACTGAAATCTATCGATTCGCCCCGATGGCTGATCAGATCGAGCACGTCCACTACCTGATCGTTCTGGGGCTTTTGATGGCATGCGTCGGCCTCGCCACCGCCGCCGTCAGTCACCTCAAGAAACGCGGTGCCTTTCGTGAACGGAACGCTCTCTACTGATAGTCCCCTGTGGGAGCTCGTTCAGATACCCGTTGGGGAGCAGTCAGGTTCCAGGGCGCTGTTCAGCACGGTGACCCTGCGCGAACCGTCGAGAACAAGGCTACAAAATGAGAAACGCCCCGGTCGCTTTTCGACGGCGACCAGCCGGCAATGGTCAGTTGGAAGGTTCGAGATTTTTCTATCCGTGACCGATCGCAAGTGCCCACGCCCGTCTACGCAACCTGCCTCAGCGCCAGACAGACTGTGAGCACTCCGACCCCAACCCAGATCGCGATGATGGCGACCATGGCGGCGCGGCTCAACGGTCTTTCCGAGCGCGCCGCCGTCGCGCGGTGCTCGGCCAGGACGTCCGGCGGGATCAGCCTGACTGCCAGGAGAATGCCCAAGGGGACGATGACAATATCGTCCAGGTATCCGAGGACCGGCACAAAATCCGGAATGAGATCGATGGGCGAAAGCGCATAGCCCGCGACGACGAACGCAACAGTCTTTGCAT
This sequence comes from Rhizobium sp. P1_C7, assembly GCF_056406295.1. Taxonomy (NCBI): domain Bacteria; kingdom Pseudomonadati; phylum Pseudomonadota; class Alphaproteobacteria; order Hyphomicrobiales; family Rhizobiaceae; genus Rhizobium; species Rhizobium sp. P1_C7. Next base: position 124,165 of record NZ_JBFUAL010000020.1, on the reverse strand, counting down.
ACCACGGCACGCGCGGGTCCCTTGCGGAGAGATAGAGGGCGTGAACATCCTGTTTGATCCCTCGCGCCCAGCGTCGAACCCGCGTTTTCAGGGAAGCGCGATGAGAAGAGTGTATTTCCTCGCGTTGCTTGTCTCCCGCTGTCATTTCACTCTCCGTGAACACGCAGGAGCGTCAACGTGCCCGCCGCCATCAACACAGCGGCGACCGCGAAGCTGAACACCGGCGAAACGGCAGTCCACAGCACACCGACCGCCGTGCTCGATACGAACTTGGCCGCACCGTTGACAGTACCGAGCGCCCCGTAGCTGGTGGCAAGTGTCTCCTGGCTGACCATCTCGGCCGTCACCGTCGTTTCGATCGCTTCCTGAACAGCGACATAGAGCCCGGCGTTGAAGAAAATACCGGAAAGGAGCGCGACACTGTCAACGCTCACTGCAAAGGCGACTGCGGTCAGAACTGCGGTGAGCACGCCCAAGGCGTAGCCGATAACCAATATGTTGCGCTGCCCGTAGCGGTCCGCCAGGATGCCGATCGGATAGGAGGTCGCCACCTGGACGACGTTGCGCCAGACGTAGAGAAGACCGGCAACCTGAGCGGCTTTCACGACGCCCATGGAGGGTGCCAGCAACTGTGTTGCGGCGAGAATGAGCAGGCTGTGCGAGTAGTCTCCGGTCCCGAAGATGCCGACAGCCGCCAGATAGCGCTTGAAACGCGCAGGCAGCCCTCGTAGCGTCGAGAAGAATTTAAGGGCCGGATTGGGTGACTGCTCGGGATCGCGGACCAATGCGAAGAAAGCGACAACTGCCAGCGCTCCCGGGATCAGGGTCAGCCAAAACACCAGCCGGAAAGGGCCATCGACCGTTTCCCCTGGAAAGCCCTGGGCCCAACCGAGCAGGAAGACGCCGAGCAGCGGTCCGGCAACCGCTCCGATCGTATCCATTGCCCGATGGAAGCCAAAGGCCCGGCCACGCGTCTGCGGCGTGATTGCCTGCACCATGATCGCGTCTCGCAGCGGCCCCCTCAATCCCTTGCCGAACCACGAGACAACGCGTCCGAGCAGGATCAGCGGCCAGCCAACCGCAAGCGCGATGAATGCCTGTCCGAGCGGCGTCAGGCCGTAGCCGACCAGCACCAGGATTTTGCGGTGACCGAACTTGTCGGCAAGGTAACCGGCGATCATCTTGGTAAAGCTCGCGACGGCGTCTGCGACACCCTCGATGATCCCCAGTGCCGCCTCCGGCACGCCGAGGACGGCGAGGAAGCCCGGCAGGATGACGGTCGTCGTCTCGTAGCAAAAATCGCCAAGCGCACTGGTAAGGCCCGCACCGGCAACAGTGCGGTTGAGCCAGCCCTTGGCACCCCTTTCGGTTTGCGCCGTCATCGCTGCCCTATCGGATTCGCGCATTTTCCTCTCCCGGTCTCAGTGTGGGAGCGACCGGCCCGCCCCATAACGCCAGGGGAGGAAGCATGACCGACACCATGCGGCACGCTGTTGCCTCGATGAGGAAGGAGATGGTTTTTTTGGACGAAATCAAAGCCATGCCACAGTCAGAATGTGTCTCGATTTTGCAAGAGCCTCGACTGCCGACCATGCTATGCGCCTCCAACAGGCTGGTGCGGCCGAAGCGGCAAGGCGGCTCGGCCTTGACCGCTCCATAAAAGCTGCATGCTAGACCACCGACGGATTCTGAACGCGTTCCCGTGTTATGACAGCTACTGGGCCGCATGGATACCTGAGACCAACACTTTGCCGGCCTTGCTCGAATAGACGACCTTCACCCTTTCCCCGACCTTGAGCGTTTCGGCTTCGATGCCCTCAGGCAGCGTGAAGGTCATTCCGTCCGTCAGTGTGACCGCGTCGTGGCTCTTATCGATTGCCTTGACGGTGCCGATCATTTCCTTCGCGAAGACGGCTGTCGCCGACGCAGCCAGGACAAGTGCAATGGCGATAATGGGTGTCCGCATATCTCAAACTCCTATTCGGTTGAATGTTCCTCCCGAACGACCCGGGTCGCCGGGCAACGCCCACGAACCGCCTGTCGGGTAGCCACTCGCCCGGAGGCAACTGACCCAGATTGGGGCCTGTGGCTTGCAGGCGCATTTCAGGAACCATACAAATGAGTAAGGTGCGTCATCGGCGCTACCAAAAGGGCATGGGCGCCACATCCAAAGGCTCAGACATCCCTCAAATATTCTGCGTCATGCCCTTGTGGTGATCTTGCGGCAAGAACTGCCACGACGACCGACCCGACCATCAGCAAGACAACGATGCCGAGGTAACCCCAAGGTATCGATAGAGCTTCGGGCGGCGGATCGAATACGCCCTTCAGTAGCTTTACCAGCATCCAGGCCGTAGCAAGGCCCGACAGCAGGCCAAAAACAATACCCCCGACAATAACGAGAAGCCCTTCGCTCCAAACAAAAGCCGACAATTGCGAGCGCGTAGCGCCGATGGCGCTCAGAATGGCGAAGTTCCTGCGCCGCTCGATAAGCCCCAGCGCCAGCATCAACCCGCCCGCGGCGGCGGCCATCATCGCGGCGAATGCCAGCTCTATCCTCGTCAAGCCGGCCAGATCGACGGCCGAAAGGCTCGAACCGATCAGGTGAGCGGCCTGGCTGACGTCGGTGATTTTCATCGACGGGTCGGTTGCAAGGAGGGATTGAGCCTGCGCGGCCAGACTTGCTGGATCGCCCGTTGCACGCATCAACACATATTCCGACGCGGTCGAGCCAGTCTTTTCGGCAGTGTAGCGGGCGTTGGCCACAAGGAAGGAGTCTTTTGGCGCCGTTGGAAACTCGCGTACCACTCCGATGAACCTGAACTGTAGCGGATGATATTGATGATCTCGGGCGTCCGTCAGCCGCAGGTTGATTGTGTCGCCTTGCTCGAGCTGAAAATCCTGAACCGTCTCCTCCGACACCAGCACACCGTCTGGCGTTGCGGCCAGCTTGGCGAGTGCGGCTGCGGCGGATCCGCCGCTGAAAAAGGAATCCGAAAGGCTCGTCGCACGCCCGATGCGCGGAGGATCGATGCCGTAGAGATCCTGAAGGTCGGCACCGACATAGGCAAAGCGATGCTGCGTCGGTTCGGCGGCTGCCGTATCCGGCAAGGCGGCGAGCGCGGCCAGATGTGCATCGGCGGGCATTTCGGACGTGCCGGATACGGTGACGTCGGCTCCGTTGGTGAGCTCTGCGTCAACACGCAACTGTGCATTGTAGGTGGCATTGAAGATCGCTGTCGAGACAGCGAACGAGATTGCCAGAGCGGTCATGGCGATGCCCGCGGTGAGGCGGCGGGCTTGCCGGGACAACGCCGCGGCCACGATCGGCGCGAGCGCACCACAGGCCGGCCTTATGAGGGCTCGAAGAAGCGAACCGTTGCTCGCGATCACGCCGTTCGACAACCGCAGCGCCAGCAGAGCAAGCCCAAGCCAGAACAAGGCGGGCGCGATGAACGCCTTGTAGTCCACGGCCGTCGCGGCGACGCCCTCCGGCGCGAGCACGATCTGGTATCCAGTGCTTGCCAATTGCCAGAAGAACAGACCTGCAGCCGCAAGCAGCAGCACGTCCAGCCACAGGCGCTGCCAAAGCGGCTAAGCTGCCCGAGGAACTGTCGGGCGGCCAGGCGCAAAGGGTTGCTGGAGCACCTTGAAGGGATGGGGGCGAGTCTCGCCAGGGTTGCCGTCATGATGAGCGACGTCAAGTTGCGGCCAAGGCCAAGATTGACCGCGAGATAATCCGCCGCGGTCTCGCCCATCGTCACGGCTAGAAGTTTGACCAGCCAGAACGCGACTGTGACTTCCGGCACTCGATTGGGGGGAGTTTCGACGGTCCGTCGCGCGCCGGTGATAGCCTGGCGTTGGGGGATATGTCCGGAGGTCATTTGCCGACCACCTTCATCGCATCAGCAAAGAAGTCGTCCGCACGCTTGTCGTCATCCGCATTGCAGCGCTCGATGCCCTTGTTTTCGAGGTCCGCGACCTGGGCCTTGTCGCCGTCGCTCAGCGTTGCCTTGGCGGCCGCAGCCCGCAGATCCTTCAGCATGATCTCGCATGGTGTGGTGGCCGCCACAACGCCTGAGGCTTGCATGCCTATGGCGCCGGTGGCGAGCAAAGCAAATATGAGCTTTTTCACGATGACAGTCCTTCTATCGATGCCGGATATCGGTGGATGGTAACGAGGCGCCGGAATACCCGCTCGCCCCGCGGGATCAATACCGGCCGTGTTTTACCATCGTCTGTCCGGCGCCTTACGGATTCGTAAGGAGTAGAGAGCGACCATCGGTTCCTTACAATTCGGCATGCGATCCGGATCAGCCATGCTATTCGGATACTGCGATTCAAACCACGACAAGTCTGCGCGGAGCATGGGTCAGCGCAAGAAGAGGACTGGTCGAAAAGGAGGCGTCATCGGCACTGCGCTCACCTCGGGGCGTTATTCATGGAACTGGGAGCAACGGTCCCGATACGGTCAGGACGGATCGCAACAAGTCGTTTGCGCCAGACCAGAGAATCTGCAGACCGAGGCAAAAAAGGATGAAGGCAGACAGCCGCACGGCAATGTCGGTTCCTCCTCGGCCAAGAAGCTTTTGAATGCGAACTGCATAGGCGAAGCATAAAAGGATAGTCAGGGAAAGAACAACGATGGCAAGCAAGCTTGCCAATATGAATGCGATCCTGTCTGCAGGGCTGGTGACAGTCGCCTCGGAAAGACCGATGCTTATAACGATGGCAATCGATCCAGGTCCCGTCGTCAGAGGAAGTGTCAGTGGATAAAAGGCCTGATCGAGCAAATGGGCCCGCGACACGTCGCCCGTCGATGCATCCAAATCCTTGCGGCTTCCATCATTGAGAAGCTGCCACCCTGATACAGCCACAATGATCCCGCCGGCGACGCGAAGGATCGGAACGGAAATTCCGTAGAATTGTAGGATGAGTGCGCCCAGGAGGAACGAGCATACAAGCAAGATTAGCGAGTTCAACGCGATGCGCCGCGCCAAGACGGCGCGGATCTCGGGAGTTGCGCCACGCGTCAGTCCGAGGAAGACAAGCGCCGAGCCCGGCGGATTGACAACCGGAAAAATCGCCGCGAGCACCAGAGCGAAAGTGTTGAATGCCGCATACATCAGACACCCCAACGCCAATAGTGCATCTGATATCGAGAACCGTTTCGGGGCCCGCCCGCCGGCCTCGCTGCATCGGTCATTTTCGCGCCTTTCAAAAGGTGAGTAACAACCATCTTCTGTCCCATAGGATAGCGACCATATACGCATCGGAATCTGGTTTCCACAGCAACGTCCACGGAAGTGGCGCGAAATACGATCGCGCGGTTGAACGACGAACGCCCCAATCATCTCTGTCGCGATGTGGCGATGGGAGCAAAAGGCTCAAGGGGTGCGACGGTCCGGCTCGAAACGCCGCAGGGCCCCCAGTTGCGGATCGACTTTGGCCAGACGCCTGTCGGGATCGAAGGCTGGCGGGTTCGCTTTGGTCCCAGGTTGGTACCCGATGTCGGTGTCAATCGGCCCATCGGGGATCGGCGGCAAAGGCAATCGTCAGCCAGCGATCCGGCCCCGCATCGCCGATTTCCGCGCCTATGTCCATACGGATTGCATCCAGCTGGTCAATGCCAGAAATATCCATGTCCACGGGGGGTCGGTGATCCGCAAGCGGCCGACCTTGGCGAAATCCCATGACGGGCCACCGCGTTCTCCGCCGCCTTGCGGGCATCCGGTCGAGATCCGGCGGCGCGACAAGGAGCACGTCCTTGAATACATCAAAGACAGTCGTCATCGGAACCGGCAAAAGACATAGGGTCAGAATGCACAGACTTGCTGGATCGATATAAGGTACCCGTTTGCTAGGTCGTGTCTTCCAGCATGGCCCCCATCGTGAAGGCGATCAGCAGTGCATTATTGATTGCAGCTGACATTGCCGTCCATTCATGTCCAGAGCCAGAAAACCTGACCGCGTCGTCCCGTTGTGCCGCCGGACGTAGAGAACTATGACCAGACAGATGATCGAGACGAGGATGGTAGGCGACCCAATCGAAGAGGAGATGCCGTCCACCGGTAAGAATGGACGAAATGGCGTTGACTAGCGCATAGAAGGAAAGCAGCGTCGGCAAATCAGCCATTGAAGACGAGCACTGGTCTGGCAGCCGATCAAAATCGCGACATTCAGGGCCAGCAGCGTCATCGCGGCGTCGATCCGCGAAAAGACCCTGTCGAACATGATCGACGTGGCGACCGACGGCAATCCAAGCAAGCGCCACTCATGCCGACAAATGCCATCTCGTTCTCCCCAATATTCCTCAACCCTCGCATCAGACCGCTCCACGTATCGGATTGACGATTTGAAGTCCGGCAAAGTCTTTTTCGTTATCCGTCACCACCACACACCCGTTCACGCCAGCGACTGCGGCGATGATCATGTCGAGCCCGCTGCGCGGCTGACCGGCCGCTTTCCCTTCTGCCATCAGCCGCGCCCAGACCAGCCCCGCCTTGTCGTCGAAGGACAGGATGCGGCCCGCAAACAGCGCCTGTGGCCCTTCAGGCCCGGAGAACCACTTGTCGAGTGCATCGCGCTTCTTGCCGCGCGGCTTCTCCAAAATCCCGCGATAGACTTCCGCTACCGTTAGAGAGGCGATGAACAAATCCTCGTCGCGCTGCGTCGACATCCATGCCAGGAGCGATTCTGATGGTTGTGGTTTGACGACGTTGCTGATGATATTTGTATCAAGGAGGTAGCGTGTCAAAGATCAACCTTACGCCCCTCTTCTCGCGGCCGGCTGAGGTCGAGATCCGCGCCAACCAGAGGTGAGCGACGTAACGCCGCGAGAATTCCCCCAGCTTTCGGTGGCTCACCCGCCACTGCCTGCTGTATAGTCCGGCGAAGCTGCCCGGCTTCCGGGCCTTCCTCCGTCAATTTCCGGGCAAGGGATCGGAGTAGATCTCGGTCGGCGTCGAGCGCTTGGATCTCGAACCGCGCGATGCCTCGCTCGGTCTGGCGGGACCGATAATTCGCGAGAGCTCTCTTCTGCGCATTATTGCTCATCGCGTGCCTCCGTGCTATATCCAGATATATAGCCGTGTTTTCTTTGGAGCACAAGGCTGGTGGAACTGTTATCGGCCGGGGGTCCGGCTGCTGGCGCGGCAGGGCGCACGGGACTTCGTTCAAGCCGAACAGACAGCCGGACACGAGACTGCCTCCACGTTAGCCGCCTGGCCACTCACTCGCCTCTCCACCTGCCTTAGGGAAGAGTTGTGTGATGTTCGAACCACTTGACACGATCGATGCCTTATTGGTGCGAAGGCTATTTTCAACGCCTCTCTGTAGGATGGCAGCAAACCCTGCGCGCTGGCGGTAGTATTCGGGCTTGGCGGGCAAATGCAGATCGTATTCTTCAAGGAGACGGTCGATAATATCGAGAGCCTTGCTCGCCAGCTCTGAATAACCTTGCTGGCGTCTTTCGAAGAAACTGTCGTAACCGGGCCCAGAGAGATCCAGCGAATCCAGGGCGTACGAGAGATTTTTGATCCGGCTCGAGAGCCATATGATCTCGTCGGGAAGCTGGTCGCCAAGCAAGGACCAGTCGGCATCCTTAGGCAAGGCGAGGACCGGATCCGGTGTATGGAACGCAAACTCCCCCTCGTTCACCGGATTGAACTCGGGGCTATCATGAACCGCCGTATAGCTGGCCCCGACAAAATCGTCCAAAGCCAGTACCGTAAGCATCGCCAAACTTCTGGCATCGGTCTTGGAGTGCCGGTTGCTCGACCTTTTGGCCGCCCTCTCAATCGCGGCGAGCGTAAATGCCCCAGCCGCGAAGCAGCCGCAACCGATCAGTGCACCCATTGCCAAGATGGCTGGGGCGGTTTCGAAGAACTGCGTCAAAAGTCACCTCGTCAGGTAGCAGATGTGGATCGCATCAAAACGGACGCGCAGACGGAATCAGCACTTTCCGGTCCAGTGTGCCGTGAACTGAGAATATAAGAAACTGTGTCTCCTCACCGATCTGGTCGCCATCGAGCAATCTGACGAGATCGTCTATCCCGGCGACCGCTGTTCCGTTGATCGCCAGCACCAGATCGCCCTCTTGCAACCCACCTCGCTCCGCCGGGCCGTCTGGTTCGATGCGTCGGATCCGCACCGCCGTCGTCTGTTGGAGCCCTGCGTTCAAAGCTATTTTTCGATGCAGATCGACAGTGTCGGCGGCGATACCAATATATCCTCGGCGAACGCGACCAAACCGCAGCAGTTCCGATACCACGTAGTTTGCTGTGTTTGATGCTACCGCGAATGCGATGCTTTGCGCGCCGTGTATGACTGCTGTGTTCACGCCGATGACTACTCCCGACGAGGACACCAGGGGCCCGCCGGAGTTACCCGGATTGAGGGCGGCATCGGTCTGAATAACGTCGTCGATCAATCGGCCATTGGACGCCCTCATAGAGCGGCCAAGTGCAGATACGATCCCAGCGGTCACCGTCCATTCGAAACCAAGAGGATTGCCGATGGCAACAGCGACATGCCCACGCCGCAGTCGTTTGGAGTCGCCAAGCCGTGCCCACGAACCAACGCTCGTATTCGCACGAATGAGGGCGATGTCTGTGTCGGGATCACGGCCCAAAACACGACCCTCCGTCGTCAATCCCTCTGCTGTCTTGATGCGAACGGTTTTGGCATCATCAACCACATGGTTGTTGGTGACGATGAGACCATCGGGAGAAATGGCGAAGCCGGAACCATGTCCACCTCGCCCCTCCATCCGCTCTATGCGGCTGACCGCCGGACCGACAAGATCGACCGCCCCGGCGATCGTCTTCGAATAGATGTCAGTCAGCTCCGCCTCATCCGCGGAGACGATATTTCCATCAATGATACCCATATTTGCTTTCCGGACGTCGTCAGGCGTCTTGGCTGAGGACCGGCAGCAGTTGCGTTGCAAGGAGCTGTCAGCGAACGATTAGTGTTGCACAACAATGTGAGATCGGCGGCTCACCAGTTCAAGGGCGCGTGACGGCAAGTACTTCACACGGCCGTCGATGTGCCGCCGAACGGCCGGGAAGCGCGGGGTTCTTGCAGGGCTGACGCTTCGATTGCCGAAATGAGAGGAGCATGGGCAACAAAGGGCGAGCTTCGGCGGCTAAAAAGGCGGACAGGCGAAAACGAGTTGCTGATCTCACAAGCCAATTTACGCATCCCCGCCGATCAGAGTTCGCTCTGCTTCAAGGTTCAGTAGCTACAAGGACGGTCATTTCCAAATCCGCTCGCGCAGGCTGGCCGGAGCGAATAATCCGCATTGTGCTTTCCGTACCCCACCGAACCGGTCGTCAACGAGGCGTCTGAACTCGTGGTACAAGCTGAAACAACAGTTGCTGCAACCAGCACCGCAACTGCCCGGCAGTACCTAAATTTGCCCATTTTATCCTCCCGAACGCTGTTCGATCTCATGTCCAAGACATAGTCCCCGAAACGTCCGGGAGTACCGTTCTGATCTTCAAGATTCCGTCATCGACCGAATGCTGAGAGTGAGGAGAAATCGACGAAGCTGGGTTTGGAAGGTGAGCCGCTCACGCACCACAATTGTGGCCATTTTCGCAGCCTGAGCGCGTTTGACCAGGCGCTTAGGTACAATCTGAGGTCCATATTGAGATCAGCCGTTGAGCCGGTCGAGCCCTCCAACTTCTACCATTCCATTAGCGAGGCCTTGCGTACCAACTTTGGGATGGTAGCATGAGGGCACGCGGGGAGTGAACTGTGACCATCGAAGAACTTATTGATCTGCAGGAAGCAGGTTCCAGAGCCCGGGTGCTCGGCCTTGCATCTTATGAAAACCCATACTTGAGGCCAGATCGTGCGCCAACTGCGGGCACCAGCGCCGTAGAGGACTGGACAGCTCGCCACGATGCCTGGAAGTTTGGCTGGGAAGCCGAAGATGCCAGCCGAGACGGCAAGATCGGTAGCTTCGTTTCAAAATTAATCCGGTCGGCTGGACTACAGCCGATACCTGGGTGATGAAGTTCGCCATCTGCTCGACCGCGATCTCCTAATTTCAATCAGTTTCTGAAGCACCACGCGGGTCGTTTATCTCATTGTGGCAGTATTGCTGGCAGCCATCCCAGGGCGACTTTCGGCCAGTTCCTCGATGGCTTTCACTTGGGTGATGATAAGGCGGCATTGCAACCAGTTGGCGAGGCCACCAAGTCGAATACACCGATGGGGCCTTTACCAGTCGCGACAATAGCGTTGAACTCCAAGCGACCCACCAAAAGCCATCAAAAACCGCCTCATGGCCTGCGATGCCAGCCTATCCACAGTGCGAATTGAAGCGGGCTCGATGGTGCTGCCCCGCGGAAGGTCGCAGACTCGCGACCAGGACAACAGCGTCAGTGCAGCCAGCCTTTGCCGCCGCTCGAGGCGAAATCATCGGCGGAGCGTCGACAGATCGGTCGCCGGAACGGCAGCGGCAATGCCGACCATCTGGCATCGACGATAAAGCCTCCCGCGCCGACCATCCCGGCGTCAGGCAGAGCTCCACCACCGCCTCGGACAAGTGCCGCAGGATATCGCTCTGTCGGAAACGGCCATGGCCGTTCTTGGAGAAGCTCGAATGGTCGGGCACCTTGCCGTCCAATTTCAGACGGCAGAACCCTCCGTATGCAAGATCGGGTGCACCTCCTTGCAGAGCCGCCGCTCAGATCGGATGCCCATACTGTAGCCGACGTAGAGCATCCGTATCAGCAACGGCGGATCGATCGAGGGGCGGGCCGACAATCGCCACATTGAACTCCTCGTTGACATGCGAAGTGAGCCTGGCTTCGGCCCTCTGCCGACGCAGATTTAGCACTTGCTAAACTTCAATCGCAGGAGGAAGCTCCCACCTCGAGTGTTCAGAAAAATGCAGCCGGGGATCTGGTCATGAAATTGGCAGCACTGTTTGGCACTGCGCTCACGTTTTTTTCTATCGGCGATACAACGGCATCAGCCCAGATCAACGGAACGCCCGGAACGCCGAGTGCAACAACCGCGATAGACGGTCGACAGATCCCGACACCGCCAGGGCGCTTCGGCGGGACCATCAATCTTGATGCATTGCACTCGACGCCGTATTGGCAGCCACAAGTTGTACCGCCCAAGGGAGCGCCCAATATACTGCTGATCTTGACGGATGACGTCGGCTTTGCGGCCCCGAGCACCTTCGGCGGGGTCATTCCCACGCCAACGCTCGACCGGATTGCGAACATGGGACTGCGCTTCACGAATTTTCACACGACATCCCTGTGCTCGCCCACGCGCGCCGCGCTCATCACAGGCCGCAATCATCACTCGGTTGGCTTCGGCGTGATCAGCGAGGCATCGACAGGCTATCCGGGTTACGACAGCATTATCCCCGCGGACAAAGGCACGATCGGCACGATCCTCAAGGCGAATGGTTATGCGACGTCGTGGTTCGGAAAGGATCACAATACCCCATCGTTCCAGACCAGTCAGGCTGGCCCTTTTGATCAATGGCCGATCGGCATGGGATTTGAGTACTTCTATGGCTTCGTCAGTGGAGAGACAAATCAGTGGCAACCGGATCTCTACCGCAACACCACTCGGGTCTACCCCTATTTGAACAAGCCGTCTTACAACCTGACAACCGACATGGCGGACGACGCCATCAATTATCTCAATCAGCTCAACCAGCTCGATCCCCAGAAGCCCTTCCTTCTCTACTATGCGCCGGGTGGCACCCACGCCCCTCACCACCCGACCCCGGAGTGGATCGAGAAAATCAGCGACATGCATCTGTTCGACAAGGGATGGAATGCTGTCCGCGACCAGATTTTCGCTAACCAGAAAAGACTTGGTGTCGTTCCCCAGGATGCGCAACTGACACCTTGGCCGGACAAGCTTCTGAAGCCGTGGGATACACTTTCGCCAGACGAGAAGAAGCTCTTCGTCCGCCAGGCGGACGTCTACGGCGCCTACCTAGCCTATACCGACCATGAGATCGGCAGGGTCGTGAAAACCGTCGAGGATATGGGCAAACTCGACGACACGCTGATTATATTCATCAGTGGCGACAATGGCGCGAGCGCGGAAGGCTCCCCGGCTGGAACACCGAACGAGATGACGTTCTTCAACGGGGTGGACGTGCCCGTCCAGGACCAGCTTAGGTTCTACGACGCCTGGGGATCGGCGCTGACCTACCCGCACTATGCCGTTGGCTGGGCCTGGGCATTCGACACGCCCTTCAAATGGACCAAGCAGGTAGCATCCTATTTTGGAGGCATTCGCAATGGGATGGCGATCGCGTGGCCAGGTCATATCAAAGACCCGGGCGGCATCCGTAACCAGTTCCACCATGTCATCGACATCGTCCCCACAATCTTGGAGGTGACGGGCATCCGAGCCCCTGAGACCGTCAACGGCATCACGCAGACACCGATCGAGGGCGTCAGTCTGGCCTACACATTCGACAAGGCAAACGGCGATGCACCATCCAGTCATTCGGTTCAATATTTCGAGATGTTCGGCAATCGCGCGATCTATCAAGATGGCTGGATGGCTTCAACCATGCCCTATCGGGAGCCATGGAACGGTACCGCCCCGACGCCAAAAGACATCGTCAACGGCGTGACCTGGGAGCTTTTCGACCTGTCCAAGGACTGGACACAGAACAATGACGTGGCGGGCGCCAATCCTGAAAAACTGAAATCGCTGCAAGATCTGTTCTGGGTCGAAGCGACGAAGTATCAGGTGTTGCCGCTGGACGCTTCAGCCTTGACGCGGTTCATTCTCCCCCGGCCGAGCATTGTCGCCGGGCGCCGTGAATTCACCTATACTAAACCTATCGTCGGCGTGCCTCTTGGGACCGCACCGAGCATCCTCAACAAGTCCTTCACAATCACGGCCGAGGTCGACGTGCCCGCTGAAGGAGGCAACGGCATGCTGGTGACGGCAGGTGGGCGCTTTGGGGGATGGGGTTTCTACCTGCTCAAGGGCAAGCCGGTATTTGTCTATGACCTATTGGACCTGGCACAACCAAGGGTGGAGAGCCCGGTGGCCCTGGCGCCTGGAACGCACAAAATCGTTTTTGCGTTCACCTCAGATGGGCCGGGACTTGGCAAGGGTGGCAAGGGCACGATGGCAATTGACGGTACCGAGGCGGCAAGCGGGACCTTCCCTCACACCATCCCATTTGCCCTCGAAGCAAGCGAAACCTTTGACGTTGGTTCCGACACGGGAACCGGCGTCGCCGATAGCGACTACCGGCCTCCATTCGCATTCAACGGGACATTGAACAGGTTGAAGGTAGAACTTGAACCGTAGTCTTCGTGCCGATCTCCGATTTGCCAATCCTGTGTTCGGGCGGCGAGCAGGCCAGCAGTGTATTGATCGACTCCAACCCGATGGTAGAAATCCGCCAACCCGCGTTGAGCGTTCTATTATCCGGTTTCGCCTGTCGAGAGGAGCTCGTCACTCGTCTTCGGCGCCCCTTGGCTTTGGGTGAATTGTGGCTGAATACGCAGAGCCCGAAGGGCGTTGAGGATCACAGCCACATCAATCAGTTCCTGAAGCAAGGCTCCTTGAACGGGTGTCAAGTATCCAAGCGCAGCCGCGACCATACCGACGAACGACATTCCGATCCCGGCGATCACGCTTTCCAGTGCTATACGCCGCGAGCGTTTTGCAATTTCGATACCCGGCAGCAATCGGTCCAGGTGGTCGACCAGAAGGACGATATCAGCGGCCTCCGCGGAGGCGGCCGCCCCTCGAGCCCCCATGGCGACCCCAATATCGGCGGCAGCAAGCGCTGGCGCATCGTTGACGCCGTCGCCGACCATCATGACCGGACCCGTTTTGCGCTCAGTCAACACCAGCAGAACCTTCTGGTCTGGTGTAAGGTCTGAGCGGACCGCATTCAAGCCGAGGCCTTCGGTCACGGTTTCGGCGACCGCACGGCGGTCCCCCGTGGCCAAAACAATTCGGTTGATTCCTAGCCGACGTAGACCCGCAATGAGCTCCGCAGTGCCGGATCGCAACGGGTCTGCCATGATCAGATAGCCCGCAATCCTGTTGTCGACGGCGAGCGCCACAACTGCCGTTCCGACATTGCTGACCGCGGTTGCCGCCGTCTTCACGCCGACAGCCGCATGGACGAACGCTACACCCCCTACTGCGACCTCTCGACCGGAAATCGTCCCCGCAATGCCATCGCCGGGCCGCTCGGCGACGTTTTCAGGGACAGGCAGCACGAGCCCCTGTCGGCGCGCCGCCGTAACGATCGCCTGGGCCATTGGGTGTTTGGACGCCTGTTCCAGAGCGGCTGCGAAGTATAGGATCTGGTCGTCCGACATCCCGTTGCATGTTTCGATCGAAACGATCTGCGGGCGTCCATCTGTCAGTGTACCAGTCTTGTCGAGGATCAAGGTGCTGATCCTTGACAATGCCTCCAACGGCTTTGCGCCTTTGATGAGGACACCGAAGTGCGCTGCTCGAGACAAGCCAGCGACTAGAGCCACCGGAACAGCAAGGATCAACGGACAGGGGGTCGCAACCACCAGAACAGCCACGCCCCGAATAGGATCGCCGGTGAGCCACCACGCCGCGGTCGATAGCGCGATGGTGACTCCTAGAAACATCAGGGAATACCGATCGGCCAGGCGGGCCATCGGCGCTTTGGACGCTTGTGCTTCCTTGACCAGCCGGACGATGCCTGCATAGGTACTGTCGGCCGCTCGATGCCGGACACGCAGATCGAAGGCGTCGCCAGCATTTGTTGATCCGCTCATCGCTGCCTCACCGTGCCGCAACCGCACGGGCATGGATTCCCCGGTAAGTGCTGATTTATCGAGGATAGCCTGCTGGCTCTCGATATCGCCGTCTGCCGGCACGACGGCGCCCTGGTGGATCAGAAGAAGGTCGCCGGGTTCGATGTTCTCCAGAACGACATCTTCGAGCGTACCGTTAGAGTGCCGTGTAGCGGTTCTTGGGACTCGAGATAGAAGCGCGCTCATTTCGCGCCTGGCTCGCCCCTCGGCAAAACTTTCCAGAAATGTACCACCCGAATACATCACGGCGACCACCGATGCGGCGAGCGTTTCCCCGAACAGCAACGCCGCCGACATCGAAAGCGCCGCCACGATGTCCAGTCCGAATTCGCCTTGCCAGAGACTGCCCAGGATTTCGAAAATTAGCGCAGCAAGAACCGGGACGACACCCGCTTGCCAGGCCAGTTTGGCGGCGTCCGGCCTGTCGACGGCATAAAACAGAAGCCCGAGTGCGAGACATAGCACCGCCACCAGCAGCAACGCGGACTTCAGACGATCAGAGTTCGGATAGACCATGGTTTTCCTTCATCGCTGTTCGATGTCATTCACGCATTGTGTTCTTGTCTTGTGAGTCGTCCGGCAGTCTGGGGTAGTTCAGCATTGCCAGTTTCTCACTCGCAACTGGGCTAAAAAACCGATGCCTACGCCCCGGTGCCCGCGAGTGCCCAATTCCGCGGTCAACGCCATGGCGCAGGCCCCCTCGACAGGCAGCGGCCGCGGCGAGCAGCCATTCGGATCGAAGGCGACGCACTGATCAGGCGCCGAGTTGGTTTTCATCTGGTGTTCGTCGATCCGCAGTCTCCGACACCACCTCTACAAGCGCTTTGATCCAGCGCAACGTTTGAACGTGTTATTTATCGTATTGATAAAAAGGCCTCGGGTTTGTCGAAGACAACCCTTGGAAGAGGAGATGCAAAATGCCCATGTTCAAACTGCCAAATATTACTCTGCTGGCGTTGGTCGGTGCAATCGGCATCGCGTCCGCCCAGACGAAAGTTCCAGACTTTGCGCAGTCAGACGATCAGTCCGGCCCCGACGGATCGGAAATAACGCGCGGCATGATGGGACGTCACCCCATGCCGTCCAGTATGAGCGAGGCAATGCCCATGATGGGGCCAATGCGTGGCCATATGATGAGGATCATGTTTGCCATTGCCGATAGCGATGGAGACGGCGCAATCTCGTTCGAGGAACTAATGGCGATCCATAAACGCGTTTTCGTCGCAGTCGATGCCAACAATGACGGCAAAGTCACACCTGACGAAATGCAGGCGTTTTTGCAAGACAAGTGAGGAGGCCCGACACCCCGATATGGTGTTCGAGGCGGAGCGGATTTCGCCTGTCCGTGCCCGACATTGACGAACGCCAACCTCACGACCGGGTTTGTTGCCACCAACGGTATTGACCTGGCCTAATCCGCAGGCAGGCATCGGTACGCAAACCCGGTCCTGCGATCCACAATCCCCACGACAAAAGGCACCGTGGAAAACACAAACAGAAGAGGGAGGAAGTCCAACCGCGATCTCATAGAAATCCGCCATCAACTGAATGCGACACCGCGCAAATGCCTCGGCTACAGACGCAAGGAGAAGTCTCGGCCGCCGGCGGCGATCAAGTCCTGTTGCACTACCGTCTCGGTCACAGGCGCGACATCAGATTTACCTCTTTGCGAAGCCCGATTTTGACGAGCATCAAAGACAGCCCGCGGGAACCGGCTAGGCTCTCGCTCACCAAACAAGGAGAGCAGTGCTATGAGCATCAAAACCGTGATGTGCGTCTTTAGCGTCGAACGTTGGGACCAGGACATCAAGTCGGCTATCGAGTTCTGTGAAGCACAGGGCGCACATATGACCGCGCTGGTGGTCTGCATGGGTGGCGTGCCGGCGATCGCGACATACGAAGCCATCTCAACCGCGTGGCTGGACGAGCAACACAAGGAGATCGAACGTCTCGCCGAAGAGACGAAGGCGGTTCAGAAGCGGCTTGAGAGCACGGGCCTCTCCTTCGATGTTCAAGAGATCTATACCGAGTTTGCATGGGCAGAGGAGGATATCGCTCAGCATGCACTTTATGCCGACCTCGTACTGGTTGGCGCGCAAGCCGCTGGTGACGAGCAGCTCCAGCGCCGTATTATCGACGGCGCCCTGTTCGAATCTCCGACACCGATTCTAATCAATCCGCGTATGCAAACGGTTTCCTCGTGCCCCAAGTCGATATTGCTCGCCTGGGATTCGAGCCAAGAAGCGGCGCGAGCCACCCGCCAGTCCATGGAATTCCTGAAGGGCTGTGACGTCGTACACGTGACGCTGGTGGATCCCGTTGCCCGGAGTTGGGAGAATGGTGAGGAACCGGGATCCGACATCGCGATGTTCCTCACCCGCCATGGTGTCAAGGTCGAGGTCGAGCGTGTCGCGAGCGGCGGGCGCCGGGTAGACGAAACCTTGCGTCAGCATGCAGTTGATATCGCTGCCGACATGATCGTCATGGGGGCTTACACCCATCCGCGATTACAGCAGCGCCTCTTTGGTGGCGTCACCCGTTCGATGCTGAAGGACAGCCGGGTTCCGCTGTTTCTGTCGCGGTGACACGCCCCCGCAGCCCAGGTCCGGGCTGCGGGGCTTCAAACGTTCCTGCCTCGGCCTTGGGAGAGCGCAATGAGACCGCAGTTCCATCTGCCATTGACAACGCATCCGGAAGCGAGTTCGTTCGCGATCATCGAGAACGCCATCCAGTTTTCTCTGCATCAAGGCGCCGAGCTTGTTGCGAGCCTCGCGGCTGCGCGACGCCCCGGCCATGAGGCGACCGAGACTTATTCGGACGACGACGAGTTCCAAGCGGACCGGTTCGATCGTGGGGTCGCAGCCCTTCTCGTCAGGCACCTGAAAGTACGAGCAGCCCGTGTCGCGCTCGACGTCAGACTTGTTCCGGTGGAGGCACAGGCGATGTCGGCGACACTGAGACTTGCAGAGCTGGCTCGTGCCTACGACGTCACGATCATGGAAAATACAGAGGTGGCACGATCGGTTATCGAAGGGCTTGTCTTCGATAGTGGCCGGCCTGTGCTTCTGCTACCAACGGGCGACTACTACGGCCGCATCGACAATGCTGCGATCGCGTGGGACGGGAGTGCCACGGCCGCGCGCGCCGTCTCCAGCGCCTTCCCGTTGATGCAGACCGCCACGCGTGCGACGGTTATTCGTGTCAGTGACGCAGCGCTGCCGAGCGACGAAATCCTTGATCTGTATCTCGAAGCGCTTCGGCATTCCGGCCTCGAAGTCGAATTGGCCACGCTGCACGGTGATGGAGAGGATACCCCGACCGCGATCCAGGACGCAGCGCTCGAGGGCCACGCCGACCTTCTTGTCGCGGGCGCTTACGGGCACTCGCGGCTTCGCGAGGCCCTTGTCGGCGGTGTTACTCGGGGGCTGCTTGACAATCTGCGAATCCCGACGCTCCTGTCGCACTAGCTCAGCGCCGAAGGGCATTCAAAACGACGGCCATCGATAGGCTCGCGAACCAGCGCGCCGTGGACCGGCGGCGATCATGGCGTCCTCGACAGACCGATACGGCCCCCCGTTTTTCGTAGCACGGCGATGCCGGTGCTCCATGCCGTCTCGATAGAAATAGCGCGCCATTCATTGATCTAGGACAATGCTCGCGGATGGCGGCTGCGCGACAAATGAACCTGATAACAAAGGGGAGAACGCGATGATGGACAATTACGTCATCTGCGAATTGCAGCCTGACAATGCGCTTTCGGCCCTTGCGTTGGTCTGCAGCGTGGCGCCGGCCTTCGACGAGAAGGATTGGTCTGCCTTGTTCGACGGCAGCCGAAGATGGCGGTGTATCGGGGCAAGCGATCTGGCCGGGCGAGTAAGGGGACTGGCTGTCTTCAGGTTCCTCATGCATCCGCAAGTCGGGTGGTTGATGGATGTGCCGATCTTCATCGCGCTTAGCGCCGCTGACCAGAACCACCTCGCCGAAAGCCTGTTTGCAAGCCTGGAAATCGAGGCTTCCGCCTGTCAGTTCATGCGTGTGTGGAACCAGCTGCCCGAAAGCCTGGATGAGCTGGAAGGTCCCGAGCTGTTTCGGCGATGGAACCATGGGCTCATCTATCGCGTTCGACCGCAGGAACGCGGCTCGGCTTCGCTGTGAACACGTAGCCTACCGATCGAATGGATTTTATAAGTACGGGTCGTGCCGGATCGATTTCGATCTTTCGCCTTAACCGCGAGATCTGCGTGTCGACCGACCGGTCGAAGGCATCCCGTTCCCGATGCCTCGTCAGATCCATCAACATGTCCCGGCTCAAGACTCGACCTGCGTTACGCACAAATGCGTCCAGCATCTCGAACTCCCCGGTTGAAAGCTCGATCTCGACGCTCTCCGGGTTGAGAAGCTTGCGTTTGTCCCTGTCGAGCTGCCAGCCCTCGAAGACAAGTACGTCGTCAACCTTCGGCGTGGGGTTAGGAGACGCCTTGTAGCGGCGCAGGATCGACTTGAGCCTCGCATGAACCTCACGCAAGTGGAATGGCTTGACCACGTAGTCGTCCGCGCCCACTTCGAGGCCCACGACGCAATCTACGATGTCCTCACGCCCGGTGAGTATCATGATCGGCACATTTGAGCCGCTTCGTATCTCACGAGCGAGGTCTATCCCGTCCTGATCCGGAAGTACGAGATCAAGCAGCACGATGTCGATGTGCGTCGCACGGAACGCAGATCTCATATCCTTGCCATTCGCGACACAGGTGACCTTGTATCCCTCCTGCTCAAAGTACCGCTGAAGCAGCTGACGGATGCGCGGATCGTCATCGACAACAAGAATTTGCGTTTTGTCTGAAGACTCCACCGTCATTGTCAGGACGTCCTTGGATCATTGGTGTTAACGAACCCGAAATGCTGGATTCTGCCACCATACGTCAGGATTCTTGTGCGTCAATCGCACTTTCGGTCGCTCTGGAAACCGGCTTCACTGTCACATTGTCGCTCTCATTCATAACTGCCTCCCCTTCTAGCTAGATGGCGCATCAAGCCGTGCCCAATGCGCCATCTCCTCCAGTGATGCCGTGCCACCGCCACCGGAGCCGTGGCGAATGAAAGCAGGAGCAGCAGCCGAACCCACGGCCGGGGGCAACTCCCAGAACATTTGCACGAGCATGTTCATGACGATTGCTACACGTCCATCGGCGATCGCGTAGTAGACCTGGCGCGACTGCCTGCGGGTCTCGACAAGGCCTGCCTGGCGCAGATCCGCGAGCTGCTGCGAAAGCGCGGGCTGCTTGAAGTGCAGATCCTCTTGGATTTCGCTGACGGACCGCTCGCGTTTCGCAATATAGCAAAGCAGCATAAGCCGGCTCGGCGTGCTGAAAACACGCATGAATTCCGCCGCCTCCGCAGCCTTCTCCTGCATCTCTTCGAGGGAAGGAAACATGCCGGTCATACGCGTCGCTTCCGATAGTACCAGGTTTCGCCGTCGGGCATTTCGTCGACCTCCCCCATCGAGGCCATGGCAGGTTCGAATAACGCGTTGCCGCGCTGCCACCCTTCCGGGGCGACCGCCCCTTCCCTTTCCGATGTCTGCAGCGCCTCGACGAGGCGGAGAAGTTCTCCAACCGATCGCCCGACATTCATCGGATACCAGACAATCGCGCGAATGACGCCTTTGGGGTCGATCACATAGGTTGCGCGGACGGTACCGCTGTTCTCGGAAGAGCTGCCCAGCATCCCGTATGCTCTCGCAATCACCATCGCCGAATCCTCTATCACCGGGAACGGTATCCTCACCCCGAGGCTGCGCTCGATATCGCGTAGCCAGGCGACGTGGGAGTACAGGCTATCAACCGACAAACCGAGGAGATCGCAGCCAAGCCTGGTAAAGCTTTCGTGAGCGCGAGCGAAGGCGATGAACTCGCTGGTGCATACCGAGGTGAAGTCCGCGGGATGGGAGAAAAACAGTAGCCAGCGCCCCCGATATTGCGAAAGCGACACGTCGCCAGCGGTGGAACGGGCCGAGAATCCTGGCGCAACGTCATTGATCCGCAATGCCGTCGGCACGATCCCCTGTCTATCACCCGATCCGTCCATGTCACCCTCTTTGCTCGCTCGGCGCATCATTATGGTGACAATGAAACTATAGACTTGCATATTTAATGTAAATATATATTTTAGCATAATCAGATGGAAGCTGCCATGTCCAACCCCACTCTCGATCCAAACCTATCCCATGCGTGCGAGATCGTCCGCCAAGCATTGCCGGATCATTGCAAGCGCCCCATCGTTCGATCGTTCTTCGATCCGGCGACCTATACCGTTAGCCACGTCGTGTGCGACCCGAACTCGAAGGCCTGCGCCATAGTCGACAGCGTGCTCGACTACGACCCGGCATCCGGTCGAACGACGAATTCTTCCGCACGTGCAATCATCGACTTCGTAAGGTCCGAGGGACTCGAAGTGCACTGGCTGCTCGAGACGCACGCCCATGCAGATCACCTCTCCGCCGCCCCTCTTCTTCAGGCGGAACTCGGTGGCGAGCTCGCGATCGGTCGCGAGATCGTTCGCGTGCAGGAGGTCTTCGGCAAGATTTTCAACGCCGGGACTGAATTCCAGCGAGACGGAAGCCAGTTCGACCAGCTCTTCCAGGACGGCGATCGCTTCAAGATCGGCAATCTGGAGGCGACGGTTCTTCATGTTCCCGGCCATACGCCCGCCTGTTTGGCTTACGTCGTCGGCGACGCCGTCTTCCCCGGCGACACGCTATTCATGCCCGACTATGGCACCGCGCGCTGTGATTTTCCGGGCGGCGACGCCAGAACACTCTATCGTTCCATCAAGCGCCTGACCGGGCTCCCAGCCGAGGCACGCATGTTCATGTGCCATGACTACAAGGCGCCCGGTCGGGACCACTACGCCTGGGAGACCACGGTCGGTGCCGAGCGCGATGGCAATATTCACGTACACGGAGGCGTGACCGAAGACGAATTCGTCACGATGCGCAATGAGCGCGACGCAACTCTGGCGATGCCGAAGCTGATCCTCCCATCGGTGCAAGTGAACATGCGCGGGGGCAAGCTACCCCCGGCGGAAGACAACGGCACCCACTACCTCAAGATCCCCATCAACGCGCTCTGAGCACACATGTCCCAACTCAATTACATATGGCCGCTGTCCGGCGGATTGCTCATAGGCCTCTCGGCCGCGCTCTATCTGCTGCTTGATGGCCGGATCGCCGGCATATCCGGCTTGGTCGCATCGGCTCTTGGGTGGACCGGAGCAGGCATCAGTCCCTTGGGCATCGGGTTCATTGGCGGGATTGTCGGCGGAGCCGGCATAGCATTTTCTTACATCAGGCACGCCGAGCTGACGATGTCGTCGTCGCCGTTGCTTTTGATCGCCGGCGGGCTGCTCGTAGGCTTCGGCACACGGCTCGGTTCGGGCTGCACGAGTGGTCACGGCGTCTGTGGCCTAGCAAGAATGTCCCCGCGGTCGTTTGTCGCCACGGCGACCTTCATGGCCGTTGCGGCGCTGACGGTTTTCCTGATGCGCCATCTGATCGGAGGCCTGTCATGACCAACCGAATCCTCGCATCGATCCTCTGCGGCATTCTCTTCGGCATCGGCCTCGTCGTGTCAGACATGGTCAACCCCGCCCGCGTGCTCGCCTTTCTCGATGTCGCTGGAAACTGGGATCCGTCGCTCGCCTTCGTGATGGGCGGCGCATTGATCCCGTCGTCCCTCGCCTATGCGATCAAGCGGTCTCGATCTCGCCCGGCGTTCGATACGGAATTCCACGTCCCGGCCAACCGCTCCATAGACACCAGGCTCGTCCTCGGTGCGGCCCTCTTCGGCCTGGGTTGGGGCCTGGTGGGGCTTTGCCCCGGCCCGGCGATCGCATCCCTCGTCACCCTTCGTTGGGAGGCCGGCCTGTTCGCCGTAGCCATGCTCGCCGGCATGTTCACCTACCGCATCGTCCCATCCGGGCAAAGCGCGTCGCTTCGGCTTCGTTGAGCATAAGGAGAGGCCGCCCGACGGCCCAAGGCCATCGCCATGTACCTCGATCCCATGCAATATAATCTTGGCGCCGTTTCCGGCGCACTTGTCGGCTTCACGCTTGGGATGTTCGGCGGTGGCGGTTCAATCCTTGCCGTGCCCCTCATGGTCTACCTCGTCGGCGTTCCGAGCGCTCATCTGGCAATCGGAACCAGCGCCTTCGCTGTCGCCGCCAATGCATTCGCCAACCTGCTCGGGCATGCGAGGCTTGGCAATGTCAAATGGCGTTGCGCAGGGGTCTACAGTGTCGCTGGCATAATTGGTGCGTTCATCGGCTCGAGCATCGGCAAGATGGTCGATGGCCAGAACCTGCTCTTCCTCTTCGCGCTTCTCATGCTGGTCATCGGCATTCTGATGCTTCGCAAGCGCGACGCAGACGGCGACCCGGGAGCGCAATGCTCACGAGAAAACGTGCACAAGGTCGCCGGGTTTGGCGGGCTGACCGGTGTGTTCTCCGGCTTCTTCGGCATCGGCGGCGGCTTTCTGATCGTTCCTGGCCTGATCGCCTCGACCGGCATGCCAATCATCTTCGCGATTGGATCGTCGCTCGTCGCGGTCACGGCATTCGGGCTGACGACAGCGCTCAACTATGCCCTGTCCGGATATGTGGACTGGCTGCTCGCAGCGATCTTCATCGCCGGCGGCGTAGTCGGAGGATTGCTCGGCGCCAATCTCGCCAAGCATCTTTCAGCGCGCAAGGGGGTTCTAAACAGCCTGTTTGCTGCGCTTATCTTCGCAGTCGCCGCCTACATGATCTATCGGATCGCCGGCCATCCATCGGTTGCCTGATATCGGCAAAACGACATACTGACAGGAAACCGACAGCTTTGCTGCCGTATCGATGTCCCCGTCGCCCGCAACGGGCACCAACAGAGGACATTTTTCATGATGCTGAAACTTATCGCCGCTCTCGCGATCGCATCCGCAACACCGGCACTGGTTCTCGCAAGCCCGAACTGCACCGCCGAGCCGAAATCCAAGTGGATGTCCGAAGACGCCATGAAAGCGAAGATCGACGCCATGGGCTATAAGGTCAAGACCTTCGAGATCACGGGCAACTGCTACGAGATCTACGGCAAGGACAAGAGCGGCAATCGGGCTGAAGTCTATTTCAATCCGGTGTCCGGCGCCATTGCCCAGAAGGGCGACTGAGATGACATCGGTTTCGTCGAAGAAGGAGGGCTTTGCGCCCTCCGCCTCCGCGCAGCGCACGATCAAGGTGTGGGACCCCGTTGTCCGGGCCTTTCACTGGACGGTCGTCGTTGCATGCATGCTCAACCTTTTCGTGCTTGAGGAGGGCAAGTACTGGCACCGCGTCACGGGATATGTCGTTGCCACGGCTATAATCATCCGTGTCGTCTGGGGATTCATTGGCACGAAGCATTCTCGATTCAGTGATTTCTTGCCCACCCCTGCCAAGGTGGCTGGCCAGATACTTGATATCATCGAAAGGAACGAGAGGCGATATATCGGCCATAACCCGCTTGCCTCGGTAATGATGCTTTGCCTGATGGTATTGCTGGCAGCAACGGCCCTGACCGGCTGGATGACGACGCTCGATGCCTTCTGGGGAGACAAGTGGCTGCAGGAATTGCATAGTACGATCGCCAACAGCATCATGGTCCTCGCTTTTATCCATGCCGGCGCGGCCGTCGTGGAAAGCTGGAGACACAGGGAGAATCTGGTCTGGTCGATGGTTACTGGTCGGAAGAAAGCATGAGAATTCTGCTGATCGAGGACAGCTTACGGCTTCGCGAACTGCTTTGCGAGGCCGTCCGAAGCGTCGGTTGGAAGATCGATGCTTTCGAGACCGCACAGGATGGGCGTCTTGCTCTCGACGGCGCGGACTATGATCTGCTGCTACTTGATCTCGGCCTGCCCGATGAAGACGGAATTGATGTTTTGAAATCGCTGCGAGCCTCAAAGGTTCAGACACCGGTTCTCGTCCTGACGGCGCGAGGAGCGATCGACGAACGCATCGTTGGTCTGGATGCGGGCGCCGACGACTATCTCGCGAAGCCTTTTCATAACGGAGAACTGATCGCGCGCATTCGCGCGTTGATGCGGCGCGCTCCTCACACCGCGATGCCGACTTTGGATTTCGCCAACCTCAAATTCGAGATTGCCTCGCATCGTGTGGCCTGTTCCGGCGCTGACATCGCACTCACTCCATCAGAGAGGGATCTGCTCGAACTCCTGATGCGCAACGGCGGCAGGGTCGTCTCCAAAGCAAAGATAGAACACGCTTTTTCGGAATACGGCGACGAAAGAAGCACCAATGCTGTCGAATTGGCGATCTCAAGGCTGCGCAAGAAGCTTGAAAGCCATCCAACCGGGTCGTCGATCGAAACGGTAAGGGGCGTCGGTTACATGATGCGCGAGGATCGCGCGTGAGCCGCTCCCACCCTACCCTGGGCACGATTCTGACAAGAAGGATCGCGTTCTTTGCCGTACTGGCCATGGTCCTGCAGCTTGCCGTGATCTTCTCCGACTACTACTGGAATGTCGGCGAGCTATCGCGTCTGTTCGTCGAGCAGGAAACCGAGCGGCTGGCCTCGGGCATCACCATCGATGGGCAAAACGTTCAATATCGGCTCCCCGACAACGTCAAGCAGCGCTACCAGGAGCGGTCGACCGGCTACGTCGCTCGAATTCGCGACGCTGGCGGCACACTTGTATTTGAGTCTTGCGACGATGCCTGTGAAAACCGGTTCCTTCCAGCGGATGTCAATCCACCCGATTTCTGGCTCCGATCGCTAAAGCCAGGCAAGCCGTTGGCCTTGGTTGGCGGTCGCGCATTCCTGGTCGGAAATCGACGTTTCGTCGTCGACGTCGCAACGATCGGTGATCCGCAGAATGTGGTTTCCTCCGTTTTCTGGAACGAAGTCATCGAACATATGTTAGTGCCGATGAGCATTTTGCTGGTCTTGGTTCTCGGCGCCACCTTGTTGTCCGTCCGGCAGGCGCTGAAGCCAGTGCGCGCCGCAGCCGACGCTGCCGATAGCATCGACCCGATGGATGCACGTTCCCATCTCAATTTCGATGGAATGCCGCGCGAGGTTGCCCATCTTGCAGTCGCCATCAATCGCGCATTCGGGCGCGTAGGCGAACTGATGACGTCTCAGAAACTCTTTACGTCAGGCATAGCACACGAGATCCGCACCCCACTTGCTGCCATGAAGCTTGAGCTGGGTAACATCGACCATCCTCGCGCCCGCAAAGCAGAAGCCGATCTGGACGACCTCGTGCGCTTCGTCGCGGAACTGACTGCCCTCGCCCGGCTCGATAGCTTCGACCATGGCATGTTCGAAACCGTCGACCTCGTTGCGCTGTCGTCCTCTGTCGTCGAGCAGCTCGCCCCTTGGGTCTACGAGCATAACCATTCACTGGAGTTCTGCCCTGAGGTCGAGAGCGCGACGATCCGGGGTGCGCCCGCGCTCCTGAAGGACGCTTTGCGCAACCTCGTCGAAAACGGCGTACGCCATACGCCTGCTGGCACTGCTATCCTGATACATGTGGTCGGCAACACGATTCGCGTCGAGGATCGTTACGCGCGCGAAATCCGACGCGAACCAAGAACCAGCGACCACGCTGACAGCCTGGGCATCGGCTTGAAGATCGTTACGCGCATTGCCGAATTGCACGGGGGCGCACTTCGGCAATCGACGACAAGGTCGGGCTACGTTTTCGACATTACCTTCGCCGATCAACGCAAAAACGGCGTGCTCCACGACGAAGGGGGGACGGAGACCCACCGGCCTGCAAGCGCCTGACCGTTTCGCCGGACCCCTGTCATGCACCAATTTGCGCTTGATCAATGCGCCCCCGCCCCTTTGGCCTAAGCCTTTCCTTGCGATCTGTTGAGAGAGGAGATGAGGCATGGCCGGCGGTTACGTTCCTTACGGTCTGCGGGACATGGCAATCGCCGTCGGCGCGCTGGTGTTGTTCCTCGGGTCGCTCGATAGCGCCGTTGCCAGGCAGGCGGTCACGCCGTCTCTTGCGCCGATGCTCAGCCGTGTCATTCCGACGATCGTCAGCATATCCGTGCACGGAAAGTCAACCGATCAGCAGGACGACACTTTGTACCTGGCGCCCGGCGCGCAGAACCCCGCTGTGGGCCAGATCTCTGAGACGACAGGGACCGGGGTTATAACGGATGCGCAGAACGGCTATATCCTGACGAACAATCACGTGATTGAAGGCGCCACGTCCATAAAGGCGACGATTGCCAGTGGCGAAACCTACGATGCGGCAATCGTCGGAACCGACGCACAGACCGATTTGGCAGTAATCGAGATTAAGGCGGCCGGTTTGACCCAGGCCGTGCTCGGAGATTCCAGTTCGCTGAAAGTCGGCGACTACGTGGTCGCCATCGGTACGCCGTATGGCCTTGGGAAGTCCGCGACCTTTGGCATTGTCAGCGCGCTGGATCGATCCGGGTTGGGGCTGAATTCGGAAGAGGGCTTCATCCAGACCGATGCATCCCTGAACCCCGGAAATTCCGGAGGTGCACTCGTGGACCTGGAGGGAAAGGTCGTGGGTATCAACACGGCAATCCTCGGACCTTTGGGAGCAAACATAGGGATTGGATTTGCGGTCCCGATCAATATCGCCACCGTGATCATGCGCGATCTCGTTGCACATGGAGAAATTCGCCGTGGCCAGCTTGGCGTGCAGGTTCAAGATAGCAGCGCAGATTTCGCAAGGGCGCTTGGCGTCCATGCCACGACCGGAGCCGGAGCCTTGATCGATGAGGTTCTCCCTCAATCTCCAGGCGAAAAGGCCGGTCTCGTCGCAGGTGACATTGTCGCTGCCGTCGACGGAATATTGATCTCCGGAGGCGCACAACTGAGCGCGCGCATCTCAGCCCTTCCACCGGAAACCGTCGTCAAACTGACCGTTCTGCGGCGTAGCGGCAAAGTCGAGATCGTGGCAAGACTGGAGGCCGCTTCGGCGGCGGATGCGACGAGTGGATCTGTCGATTATGTGGATGGAGTGGGATTGCTCGACCAGATCACGTTGCGGACCCTCGACAACGCATCCGACGCATTCGGAAAGGTGCAAGGTGCTGTTATTTCCTCTCTATCCGACAGCAGCCCCGCCGCAGCCGCGGGCTTGCTTCCGGGCGACGCCATCACAAGCGTCAATCAGACAAGCGCAACGACGCCACAGATGGTGGTCGACCTGTCAAAGGCTGCGACAGACTTTCTACTTCTCGGGATTTTTCGGGACGATCATAGCATCTTCGTCGTGGTCAAGCGGTAGCTGGAAGCCGAATTGAGAATGCGTCCCGAGTGCGTCCAGGTCTCTTTCAAGGACGGACTGGCAAGTCTTCACGGCCACGTTGAGCCGTTGCTCGAACGCGAGGCAGCAACGGTGGCAGCTGAAAGCGTCCACGGCGTGCGGGGGGGTGATAGCGACATCCAGATCGACCACCGGCGGCGATCAATCGAGGAGCTGCCGGAGACGGATCGCGAGGTCCTGAGCAGTATAAGGCTTCTTCAGCCAACTCGCCTTGGGCAAGGGACGACGGGCTATGCTCGGCTCGGCATAGCCCGATGTAAACAGTACCTTCAGATCGGGTCTCAGCAATACGGCCTGTCGAGCGAGTTCGTCCCCCCTCATTCCTCCCGGCATCACAATATCCGTGAACAGTAGGTCCATCGGCTCGTTGCTCGACAGGAATTCAAGCGCATGTGCGCCGGTCGATGCTTCGATCACGGAGTAGCCCGCCTTTACAAGTCTTGCGACGACAATGCGCCTCACACGCTCGTCGTCTTCGACCACCAGGATCTTTTCGGTTCCGCCAGGCTGCGCCTCCGCGCTTGCAGGCTCACCGTCGCGCACCGGAGTGGCGCCAACCGCTGGCAGATAGATCCGTATCGTCGTTCCCTTGTCGATCTCGCTGTATAGCTGGATGTGTCCTCCGAGCTGCTTGACAAAGCCATAAACCATACTGAGGCCAAGGCCGGTACCGGCTCCGACACCCTTGGTTGTGAAGAACGGCTCGAAAGCGTGTGCCTTCACTTCGTCGGACATCCCGGCTCCCGTGTCTGTCACGGCCAGCAGGACATACTCGGCGGGCCCCACCTGCGGATACATCTCGGCATAGTCCCTGTCCAACTGCGCTCGTGAGATCTCGATCGTCAGGCTGCCACCAGTCGGCATCGCATCGCGTGCGTTCAGCGCGAGATTCAGCAATGCGTTCTGAAGCTGGGAACTGTCAACCAACGCGGCGAGATCGTTTCCTCTGATGGCCGTACGAAGTTCAATCGCTTCGCCCAGCGTTCGTCTCAGAAGGTCGGAAAAGCTAGCGACGAGAGCGCCGGCGTCCACGCTTTTCGGGCTCAGAGGCTGGCGTCTTCCAAAGGCAAGGAGCTGGCCAGTGAGCTTAGCTCCGTCGTTCGCAGCATCTTGCGCTTCTCGCACGAGTTCACGCTGAACTTCATCTGTCAGGCTGGCGTTAAGCATCTCGAGATTGCCGCTTATTACAGTAAGCAGATTGTTGAAATCGTGAGCAAGCCCTCCGGTCAACTGCCCGACGGCCTCCATTTTCTGGGATTGGCGCAGTTCCTCTTCGGTCCGCTGCCGGCTCGTAAGATCGCGAATGAAACCGGTGAAAATCCTGGTCGAATTTGACACCGCTTCGCCGACAGACAGCTCCATCGGAAAGGTTGACCCGTCCTTCTTGCGGCCTTTGACGACGCGTCCGAGACCGATAATCCTTGCGCTGCCGGTCCGGAGGTAGTCTGCAATGCATCTGTCATGTTCCTCGCGATAAGGGGACGGCATCAGCATGCGAACGTTGCGGCCAATGACCTCGCGCGGCGAATAGCCAAAGAGCTTTTCCGCAGCGCTGCTGAAGGAGGTGACGGAGCCGGCTTCGTCGATAACGACCATCGGGTCTGGGACTGTGGCCAGGATGGAACTCAAATGCGCCTCACGCCCGGCAAGGTCGTCTTGGACCTTGCGCGTTTCCGAAACATCAGTATTCGTCTGGATAACCACGGGCGCCGGGGAAGTTGCGTCGACGACGACCCAGCGCGTGGCGATCGTCATAGGATGTCCGTCCTTGTGATGGTGGACGACATCGCCTTCCCAAGCCAGGCCGGCATAAACGTCTCTACGGATATCCTCGATCGAGCGCGGGAGCTTTGTTCGGAGTAACCGGTGAACCACCTGTTCCACAGCTTCTGCCCGCTTCCAGCCATAAAGGCGTTCGCAGCCGGACGTCCAATGACTGATGACGCCGTCCACACCGTGGATAATGACACTGATATCGTCGAAGACCCGCGCGATTACATCGAGATCCTGTGCCGGGGTAGGTGAAACTGTGGTATCAGCTGGCATTGAGGCCTACCTTCTAATGACGATAGTACCTTGGCTCATCGTCAACGCTGTCATCGACGTCAGCTTCGTCTTCTCCGGCTCGCTGCACAAGCGCCGACTTCTTCAGCACGAGTATTTCATGTCTGCGTCCAGCCGACAGAATGCCCTGCCCGGCGAGCTTCGTAATCGTCCGCGAGACCGTCTCGATCGTCAGTCCGAGGTAGTCCGCGATGTCCAGTCTGGTCATTGGGAGGAGTATTACGTTGGGCTCGTAACCCTGCGCCATGCTCGTCTGCAGGCGAGCGAGCAGGAAGCTGCACAGGCGCTCTTCCGCGCTCCTGCACGACAAGAGCACCATCTGGTCCTGGGCTGCTGCAACCTCGTCGCAAAGTTGGGTGAGAAGCATCGGTCGCAAATCGGGGCGGGCGAGAAGCTGCTTTTCGAACTCCGTCTTTGTCTGCCGCTGGAATGACACATCGTCCAAAGCTTCGACACTATAAAGGTAGCGGTTCTTGAACGAGACGCCGACAACATCGCCTTTGGTAAGAAATCCCGTAATGACGCGCCGCCCGTCGTGAAGTTGGCGGCAGATGCGAAGGTTGCCCTCGCGGATCACAAAAAGATGAAGGGCGCGGTCGCCTTCAAAAAAGACGATCTGGCCTGCTGCCGCACGCTCGACTGAACTGCGAACGAAGAGCATCGCGAGCCCGCAAGGTTCGTCCACCACCGCGGATTCTTCAAGAAGGGGGCGGATATTGAGATTGCTCGCCAGCATGATGTTGCTTCCTCCAGGGATGAGGATCGCAGTAGATGACTGGAACGTTACATTGTGATGCCGCTTCTGTGTCTCCTGGTGTAGATGTGTGACACTGTGTGACAACACTGCCAACGCGCTGTTCGCGCGTTTGACCGACGGCACTAGCTTAAGGACGTCGCTTGCGCTGCGCGGACCGCATACCGCCGTTACAATGTTCGTCCATGTTTCCGTTTTCGATGGCTTCACGTCGCTCGCGCGGCTAGCCCGCTCGCGTCCGGGGTGTGGAAAGCCGAGCGCCGCTCCAATTCGGAGCACTCAAAGTGCGATATTTTGGCGTGGATCAAGGTCGTCTGGAGAAGATGAGAAAATAATGAGCGAATCCGCCGGCGGAGAGCCATGAATGAGCCACCCTACCTGACTTCATCGGACCTGAAGAAGTTGTCGCAGTGCAGAACTGGTACAGCCACTATTCTTTACTGCTGGATGTGGCGGTCTCGTCTCACGGTTCGCACTGGTGCGGCCGCTTTCAAAATGAAGGTTGGTCGTACATCACGCGTTACGAGCGCGATGGCTCTAATCGATCTGTGTGGCAATTCGGCCGGAGACATCATTCATATAGATTCCGTAAAACAGGTGCGGCGATGCGTGCGCCGGCGCGACGTCGTCCGGCTTCAGCGACCCGATCTCCCACCAGTTCATGTGTTTCTGAAGCAAAGTCCAGGCGTGAAGGCGTTCCTCGTGCCAGGCCTCATCATCCGGAAACTCCTGAAAGGTGCCGTCCAGCAGCACGCTTTGCCAGCCTCCTTTGGTTTTCCATTCTTCCACCTGAAGGCACACTTTCGGATTCTGCCGCATCCAATCGACCTTATGTCCCGGCATCGAAAAACTGTAGGCCACTCTCGCCTGGAACGCGAAATAGACGGGCACGATGTAGGGCTGTCCGTCGTTGCTACAGCCCAAATGGCCGAAGTGAGCGGCCGTCAACATTTGAAGGCATTCCGCATGCGTCATGTTTTTTAAGGCCATCGACATTTCAATCGCTCCGTTCGCTCAAAGACGATCGTCGATCGATCGTTGGAGATGAGAATCTGATCGGGTGAAATCGCCATCTGCGCGGTAGAAGAGGACGCTCACCACGGTCGCAATCAACAGGATGAGAACAAGCAGCAATGCGTGATCGAGCAAAAACCAACGCAGCCATTTATAGCCGTCTTGGACGTGCATGTTGGCGACTCCGCTTGTTCATCAGGGCTGATTTCAGTCGCGAGATACAACTGGGCTCAGCCGGTGACCGCGAGGTTATTGGTGACGCTGACCACGCCAGGTGTCGACCAGGCCGCCCGCTCCGCGGCGTTGCGCTCCCGCCAGCCGGTGACGCCGCCTTTCAGCGTGACGCTTCCGCCAGCGACGGCGACCTCTATATGGTCTGCCTCCACCTCTGCGTTGCGTTTCAACGCACCCACGATGTGGCTTTTCACATCAGGGATGGATGCCGCCGGCTGGATCGACAGTACATTCGTCACGCCGAGGACACCGCCGAGCTTCATGACTGCCTTTTCCGCCGCAATTCGCTGAAAGTGCCATGGAACCTCGCCCGACAACGTCACCCAGCCTTTCTGAACTTTGACGTCGATCGCACCGTTTGGCAAAAGCGCGTCCCATTCGATGATATCAAGGGCGCGTGCGGCGATCTCGTCGTCGGCATGCTGCTTACGCCCCGCATAGCGCACCTCAAGTGTCTCAGCGAGCGCGCGCACGCCCTTGACCCGCTTGACAGCCATCTCGGCTGCAATCTTCTCCGCATAGCTGCCGACATGGCCCGAAAGAGTGACGACGCCCTCTTCCACAGCGACGCCGATATTGGCTGCATCGACGCTCGGTTCGAAGCCAAGTTCGTCTATAATGTCTTGCCGTATTGCGAGATCGTTCATGACACTTCTCCGTTGAACGCGTTTCCGCGAGACTGCCCCTGAGAATCCTCCTGTTTTGCCGAGACCACATTGCGTTCGATCAAACCAGACGAAATTGTCCGCCGAGGATTGGCTTCGTCGGCAATAGATCCAGCGCGATTTCCAGGCGGGCCAAGGGTCCACACCTTCTTGAGAAACGCGTTGAGCGAGGCGATTTGCGAGCCAAGCGCGAAGCCATTGCTCCGCGGCTGCAATCACAGCATATCGACCCTGTGGGGACCGCAGTACTGGGTGCAAAGGCCGTTCCTGCGCACCCGGCAAAGAAAATCGTTCACTTCAAACAATGACATCGAGCTTAACCGCCAGCTTTCGGACGGGGGTGTCGGACAAACATTAGTATGTTCCCTGGTCGTTGAGACCACGGGAGTATGGCGAACCGAATAACCTTCCACTTTGACCGGGATCAAGGTTCCAAATTATCGGAAATGCTTTGATGATTGAGCTCGGTTTCGAGCGTAACTGTAGTGAGATCCGGCTTCCGGATCTTTCCGGTACACCAGGAGACGATCATGCCAGATACACTCCCTGTCAAAGCAGAATCCAAACCCCAGGCTCCGGCTCAAGGTGGTTTCTGGTCGCCCTTTGAATCGCTGCGAACGGAAATCGACCGCCTCTTCGACGACTTCGGGCCTTCGTCATGGCGTCCGCTGACCCGCTCGGTCTCCGGGCGCGCCGCGAACGAATGGATCATGTCGCCGGCTGTCGACGTGGTCGAAAGGGACGACGCCTTCGAAATTACCGCGGAGGTTCCCGGACTGGACGAGAAGAACATTGAAGTCAAGCTCACCAACGGCGTCCTGACGATCCGCGGCGAAAAGTCTGAAGAAAAGGAAGAGAAGGACAAGTCCTATCACGTTTCGGAACGTCACTATGGCTCTTTCCAGCGGTCCTTCCAGCTTCCGGATTATATTGACGCCGACAAGGTCAATGCAGCATTCGCCAAAGGCGTTCTCAAAGTCACGCTTCCGAAGATCCCAAATGCAAAGCGAAATGATCGGAAGATCGAGATAACGGCCAGCTAAAGTTGCATTAAGGTGGGGCGCACGTGCACCAC
The DNA here is from genome assembly GCF_056406295.1 of Rhizobium sp. P1_C7. Taxonomy (NCBI): domain Bacteria; kingdom Pseudomonadati; phylum Pseudomonadota; class Alphaproteobacteria; order Hyphomicrobiales; family Rhizobiaceae; genus Rhizobium; species Rhizobium sp. P1_C7. The sequence continues at coordinate 90,182 of NZ_JBFUAL010000020.1, read as the reverse complement.
GCTGCGCCCCAACCCAATACTTACCTCTGCACGCGCTGTTTCAGAAATGATTCAGACCAAGATCAACGAGACATCACGCACGACAGATGCACAGCTCTCAGCTTCGGGATACTGCGCTGAGAGGCAATCAGGAGGAGACGACACGATGGGTGTCACGGTGCTCGCTAAGGTCGATTGGCCAGGATATTTCTCGCGGCTCGCAAAGGCCGTCGAGGGGAGAACAATCAGGATTGAGGTGTTTGGAGAGACGCTCGGCGACCAGATTCTGGTGCGGTCGGCATCGCTTCTTGGTGCGACCTACGAGCCGAAGGAAGACGCTCTCGAAATCTCGGTCAAAGGTATGACGCACATCGTCGATCGGCCACAAAAGATCTCGGTGCAGGACGACAACGGAAGAATCCTCACCATCGAGGTAATCGACTTCGGAGACCGTCATCAACTCATGACGTTTGTCTAGCGCAGGCACCGTTAGATCGGCCGCCCAGGCGTACATGAAATGGAGGCTTGCGGCGTGATGAACGTGAAGACGGGGACACTGAACGTCAATGCGGCAAACTCCACGATGCGTGGTACGGAAGACCTCACGACCATAAGCGAGGGGTCGCAGGATACGGCTTGCGAGCTGCTTCGTTCGAGCCATTCCGGCATATCATCGTCCGAGGCTAAACTCCGACGCGGCCAGTACGGGGCGAACCTTGTCAGCCGGGAGCAGCGTTTGTCGCTGTTTGCCGCGAGCTGGTCTCGCGCAGCGGCGGCGAAGCTGCGAGCGATGGTCAAGACCACGGCGACGGTTCACCGTCCCGGCGATGCGCTTGCGAGGTCGAGCCTTGGTAATCCGGACAGGAGCCGGCACCTTCTTTGGCGCGCTGGCCGAAGAAGTCGCGGCGCAACAGAAGGAAACGGCATTCGATCGAGGCATCAGGCGGTCCACCTGGCAGATGATTGGCGTGACGGTTTTCCTCGGTCCCCTGGTCTTTCTCGTCAACGGCTTCACCAAGGGAAATTGGTTTGGGGCTTTGCTGCTTGCGGTAGCGGTCGCCGTCGGGCTGACCCCCGAAATGCTGTCAATGGCGGTGACGGTCAACCTCGCCAAGGCGCACAGGCGATCGCCAAGTCCAAGATGATCGCAAAGCGGTTGAACGCAATCCAGGACGTTGGCGGGATGGATGTGCTGCGTAGGCACGCTTACGCGGGACAAGATCATCCTCACGCAGCATGTCGACATTGCACGGCGAGGATTGGCAACGCGTACTGAAAGGTGGGCCCTTTAAGAGTGTCGCGCCCGCCCGGCGGATTGCAGTGTGTCCATGAAGGCCATGCTGCGATCTGGCTGAGTGTGCTCGCAGAAGGATACCGTGATGAGAGCAAAGAGCAGACAACGCGAGGCGCTGATGATGCAGGAAGAGATGTCAGCAGACGTGCGACCCGACAAGGCAGACGCGATGCCGCGAAGGCTCTCCGGTTTCATTTCAAAAATTGGGCGGGGCCATCAGGCACTGCTGGTACTATTGTCCGTTCTCCTGTTTGCCGTGAGCATCGTCCCGCTTGAGGTCCAACGACGCATCGTGAACGGCGCGACGCAGGGCGCAAGCTTGAACGCCATCCTCATTCTCGTCGCGGCCTATCTGACGCTTGTCTTGAGCGAAGGCGTCATCAAGCTCATTCTCAACGTGTATCGTGGTTGGATTGGGGAAGTAGCCATCCGTTGGCTACGCATGGCGGTCATCGATGCGCGGGAGCGCCATCCCGAGGGCGTCACGACCTTGGTCGAGGGCGTCGAGATGTCGATTGTGCTCGCGGAGGCTGAGCCGGTCGGCGGATTCGTTGGTACCAGCATATCCGAGCCCGTGCTGCAGGCGGGCGTCCTCCTCGCTGTCGGCAGCTACATGATCTATCTGCAGCCACTCCTTGCTCTGGCCGTCATCGCCGTATTCGTCCCCCAGGCCGTCCTCGTCCCTGTCCTCCAGGGACTGATAAACCAGCGCGTAAAAACGAAGATCACCGTCATGCGGCATCTCAGCGAGGAGATGGTCGATCATTCTTCGCCGAAATCACCGAAGCATCAGGCGGCCCGCGTTCAACGCCTTTTTTCGACAAACATGAGCATTTACAAACTGAAGTACGCACTGAACTTCCTGATGAACCTGATGTTCCAGCTGGGATACGCCGGGATTTTTGCACTCGGTGGCTACTACGTCATCACCGGCAGGATCGAGATCGGCACTGTTGTCGCGTTCATCGCGGGCCTCAACAAGGTTTCAGATCCATGGGGAGCGCTCGTAGACTGGTATCGCGACTTGCGCGTCACTCAGGTGAAGTATGAACTTATCCGCGATGCGAGCGCCCTCGACCAGCGCCCGTCGGGTGGTGCACCGAACTAGAGTGCACGTGATCGGGCACACGACGGAGACGCCAGGTGGCTAAGGAACACTGGGCCGGACCTGACGACCTGCTACTGAAGCCTGACCAATCGACAGGACGTGCAGTCATGAGTTGGGTAACCGGGTGCTGATATTTGCCGGCGTTATGGCGCTCCTGCTGCACTTTGCGGATCTTGCCTGGTTGCTGGCTTTGTCGAGAGCTGCAAACCCGCTTGGGATCGCTACGGCTCTATCGTGCCAAATGGCCACCTACGCCAGCGCCTCAGCCGTGTGGCAGGTGGTAACCAGACGTGCCGGTCATCTACCTGAGCTTCCGGACCTTCTCAAACTTGCGGTGACGGAGCCTTTCGCAAACGCGGTCTGGTGCCCGCCAAAACCCATCCGCCATCGCCGCTACCACCTGCTGATAGCCGCCCTCTCCTACTACGCCGCCTACTTTCTGATGGCTGCGCTTGCGTTCGTCTTGCTGTTGGTCGACAGGCGATCTCAGCGACACCTGAGAACTGGTCTCGATCCGCCGCGATCGTTGTTTTCATGACTATCTGTCTGGGGAGGTCGGTCGAAATCATCTCGCTGTCAGATCTGCTTCGGGCTCTCACAAGGATGGAGAAACCGTCGGTTCCCTCGACCGCCGACCTCAAATCCAGCTCGCGGTCGAAGCCGAGCTCGCAAAGCAGAGCTGGAGCAAGAATGGCTTCATACGCTGCCGGGTCAGAAATGGGGTCACCGAACTGGTCGGCACCATCTTCGACGAACGGGAAAGGCTCGCCGCGAAGGTCGCGGCGGAAAATGCTTCGTGTGTAAAGACGATCGGCGACCATCTGACATGGATCGTTCCCTAGTACGGGGTGGCGCTGCCACCACCGGTCGGCGAAGAAGATCGCGTCTGCGGCAGTTATTTAGCTTGGCATGTCATCCACAGATTGACCTCCGTCAAGGACGGCACGCCACTCTCCTCTATGCTCTGCCCAATCGCTGACAGGTGGAACATGCGGGATCCCACATTATCCTTCGATAGCGCAGCCGGATCGGTGACCGGCTCCCGCCTCACTCTCGACGTTGCCGATCACCGGATCATGATCGACTGCGGCATGTTTCAGGGCTCGAAGAGCGAGAAGGAGCTCAACTTCCGCCCGTTTCCCTTCGATCCGACGCGGATCGATGCCGTTCTGCTGACGCACGCGCGCAATCGAGCCCGGCGAAGAAACCGTCAAGGCAAAGGAGAACCACAATGCTATCCACTGACCGGGATTTCAAACCCGCCGGCGAACACTTCGCCATTCCTACACAGGGCGAAGTCGAAGGCAAGCTCTTGGTGTCCGAGCTGGTCGCCGTCGCCTGCCTGCAAGAGCTTCTGAGGAAGGAGCATGCGCCGGTCGTAGAGAGAGTTCGGCGCCGGATCCTGCGAGATCTGCAGGGTCGATGCCGTTCGTTGAAGCTCTGCCCGGCCGACGAGAAGGCGACAGCAGATTACGCGATGCAAATATTGGATTCTGCCGTGACTGCGGCCGGCTCCCGATAGAGCCGACAGCCAAATGAGGTTCAGCATGACCAGGGAAGTGGGAGTTGCCTTCAATGTCGGCTCTTCGAGCTTGAAAATTGGCGTCTTCGACGTCGGTTCCGGATTGGCCAAACGCGTCGGCCGAGGCACTTTGTTTCTCGATCAAAACCCGCGGCTCGCATATCAGGTAGGCGAGGAGATTCACCAAGTCGACCTGCCCATTGCTGCGGGCGGCGTCGGCATCAAGGTGATCGCGAAGGTTCTCGATCGTCTGTTGCACGGAGACAGTCGCATCGGATTCGTCGGCCACCGCATCATACACGGCGGACTTCTTTTCAAAGGGCCGACACCTCTCAATGCAAGCACGATGTCACAAATCGAAAGCTTGTCATGGCTTGCCCCTCGCGAGCAGTCGCAGGCGCTGAAGGTGATCGACGCCATCTTCTCACTCTATCCGCCGGTCATGCAAACAGCGTCCTTCGACACGGCCTTCCACGCCTCGCAATGCAGCCTCGCGACCAGACTGGCAATCCCTGGCCCGATGCACGACGCGGGCGTGCGTCGATACGGCTTCCACGGTCTTTCCTACAAATACATATCCGCGTGTCTCCATAGACTTGCGCCAGACATAGGCGGTGGGAGAGTTGTCTGCGCTCACCTCGGAAGCAGCGCAAGTCTTTGCGGCATGGTCGATGGAGTGAGCATTGACACCAGTATGGGATTCTCACCTCTCGATGGTGTCCCGATGGCCACGCGGCCGGGAGCAATCGATCCGGGCGTGCTGCTCCATCTACTCAGATCCGGTTTGTCTGACGCCGACAAGCTGGAGGATTTTCTTTATCACCGATGCGGGCTTCTGGGTGTCTCGGGAATAGGCGGCGACACCCAAGCCCTTCTAGAAGACTTCCGCCCCGCTGCTAGGGAGGCCATCGATCTGTTCTGTTTCAGAGTTGCGGGCGAAATCGGTCGCCTTGCCGTTTCGATTGGCGGCGTCGATGCGATCGTCTTTACAGGGGGCGTTGGAGAGCACCAGCCCGAAATACGCCGAGGGATCGAAAGGCACCTGTTATGGATGGGCCTTTCCCTGAGCGAGGCCGCCAACAAGAGCAGCGCAACCGTGTTGAACACCAAGGACAGCACCATTGCAGCATTCCTCATCCCCACCGACGAGGAGCAGGTCATCGCTGACGAGGCGCTCGCCACCATCAGTCGACACGGATTTCATTGAGGCTTCGCCACCAGTATCTGAAGAAGCTCATCCTTGCCGCAGCGGGTACCAATATCACTGAGGGCCGCCGCGGATGCTGCAGCGGCAAAACCAGCAACTCGTTAACTTTTGCACAATCGCCTCAGCGTCGTTCTTCCAGAAGTGAAAGCGAAATGGAGCGATTAGAACCATGCTAAGCCACTCGTGCATGCCATGGAACCAGCTTTGCCCGACGCGGTAGAAGAGCGCGATTCCCGAAATCAAGAGACAAGAAATAAGCCGGTGATGAGTGGGGTCGCGTAACGCTTGGTAAGGCGATAACCGGGACTGTCGAGGTTGGCCGCGAACGGAACTGGCCACCTCTATTCCCTCCTCCGTACTCACAGGTGGCCCAGAGGCAAATGTTCCGAGACGATCAGGCGTCGATCGTCTTGTGTAGGTGGATCGCCTGATCAGCAGCGAGAGCACGCCCGGTGATGGTTCAGGAAGGCGGATGAGGCCAGCTAACCGCGATCGTTTTCAAGACGGGGGGCGGAGCCAGCCGGTTCAACAACTTCGCGACAGCAAATCCGACCAGAAGAGTAATGCAGGCAGCCAGAATGCACATCGTACTCGACCGCGGATCGGCATCGGGAACGGCTGACAACGGGGCAAGCGCTGCGCCGACATTCCTGGTCGATACTCCGAGCGTGACAACGCTTCGTTTGTCGTAGGGAAGTCCGAACGAAAGCCCATAGGAACAGACCGCCAGCCCGCAGTAGTAGATGAACTGAGCTGCGATGGCCCAGGTTCCAACCGCACTCAGCATATCCTGCCAGTTCTGCAGTACGGCGACGGATAGAAGTATCACGATGTTCAGCGCGACTAGCTTTCTTACGATGGGATCGCATCTGTCTGCCCATCTCGTTGAGAGACCTCGAACCGCGATGCCGACAACAAATGGAGCAAGCACCAACAGCAGCAGGGGCCGTGCGATGACGCCCGCGCCCACATGCAGATTCGGCGCCACGAAAGGAACCGCGATGGGCATCACGATTATCGTGCCAAGCGCTGCGATAACGATGAATGCTGCCGCGTAGGCAGGATTGGCTTTTGCGACATCTGAAAGCAGGGGCAGAAACGGCGCGCACGGCGTCAGGCCCAGCAACAGCAGTCCAAGCGCATAAGGCTCCGGCAATGCAAAGACGCGCGTGATAAACAGGGCAAGAAGCGGCCCGACAACAAAACCCAAGAGCGCGCTAGATATGACAAACCGCTTGTCATGCAGTGCGGCCCAGGCATCCCTCACATCCAGCTTGAGACCCACATCGACGAGGCTGCCAAGCATGAATGAAACAAGGGCAACATGTAGAGTGTACTTCAGCAGATCCGACATCATCGACAGCTCCCGGCGTTCTCCCGATGATACTGCGGTGAACATACCCGTCCTTGATCTACTTCAATGTACTCCGCCGAAATCGTGGCTAAGGGCGAAAGGAGGTTGCCGTCAATAACTGCAAGCGCAGTACGCAGTTTGACAAAGGTCAAGGACGACAACGACTATCACGTTCATCGTCTCGCAGATCGAACTCGACGAACCGAACCCCAATACACGGAGGGCCGCATGCGCTACAGCCCCATTCTCACCTTTCCGGACGCCGCCCAAGAGGCAGCGGTCTGGATACGGGAGGCTTCGGAACTGCTCGGTTGCGAACAGCGTACGGCATACGAGGTTTTGCGCGCGATCCTGCACGCGGTACGTGACAGGCTTTCCATGGACGACAACGCCAAAGTTGGCAACGATTTGCCAATGATGCTCAGAGGTCTCTATTTCGAGGACTGGGATCCGATGAAGAGCCAGGGACACGATGATCTTCACGATCTCCCGGCGGTCCTCGCTGCTGCCTTGCCCCGTAGCATTGCCTCAGACAGAGAATTGTTCTCGAAAGTCCTGCGACTGTTCGAAAACCGGCTCCCTCGCAAAAGATCGAACAAGCTCGACAGCGCGCTCAAGCTTTGCGCAGCCACCATCAGCGATCAGGTTGGGTCTGTTTCCCAGAGCAAGCCGGCATCCGCCGTACGATAGGCTTCGTCGCTCGTAAGATTGCAAACGCCCACGAGACCGTGTTCGAATAAGCACCAAAAAAGAGGCGTCCTGAAATGAGATGGATAATCGTCGGGATTGTGGTTCTGTTCTCGTCCATCGCGTCGGCTGCCCCGCTGCCCGCCACTGAAACGGATCGAAAAGTCGAGCAATTATTGCAGTTGCTGGGAGACCGCGACGTTCAAGCTCGGCTGGAGAGCCACAAGTCCGGACAGGCAGTGCCCGTTTCAGACGCGAACAGGCTTGGTCTCGCAATATGGGAAGCGTCGATCAGGAAGCGCGTGAATGACGTCCTGAGCGCGCTTCCTCGCATTCCCGAGGAAGTGCGCATGGCCGCGGCCAAGACGCGCGGCGAAACCATTGCCAAGGGCTATGCACCTGTCTTCGCGATCTTTGCCTGCCTGCTAGCCGTCGGGCTTGCGGCCGAAATGGTCTGGCGTCGGCTTGCGGCCCGCAGCGACAGCACGCTCGTCAGGCTTGGATCTATCGGCATATTCTCGGTCGTGACGGCCATGATCTTCTTTGCCGTCGATTGGCCTCCGCTCGCGCGCTTGACGCTGTTCGCCTATATCAGCGCTTTCATTATTGTCCGCTTCGCTCTCGCCTTGATGCCATTGACACTTACTCCGCCTCGGCAGAGCCGTCGCTTGCTCATCGTCATCGGCGTCGTTGTCTCTGCTATTGCGACATTTGCCCTCGCCGGACCATTGGGTGTCGATCCGGATGTGGCAGACGCGATCTCCGTTTGCTTCTCCCTGGTGGTACTGGCTTTGTCGATAGAGGCAGTCTGGTCGACGATGGAAACGTCGGTGTCGCATAAGGCTGTGGCGACCGCGTTCGGCGTGGCCCTCTGGATTGCCTGGTGTCTCGACATGAGAGGATTGTTCTGGCTTGGGATCTACGCGATCGTACTTCCCCGCGTGCTCAGGGGGACAGCACGTATGACTGCGACGCTCTCTTCCGACGCCGGCGGACTGCGACACCTGCTGATTGCCCACGGGGTTCGAGCCGGTATCGTCGGATTGGCGCTCGGTTGGCTGACACTCGTGTGGCACCTCAATCCCGAAGCGCCCGGGCGGCAGGACCCCTGGATCGAAGCGCTTGTCTACGGGGGATTGAAAAGCGTTGTCGTTTTGCTTCTCGCCGATCTTGTCTGGCAACTGGTCAGACATTGGATCGACCGTTCGTTGCGAACCGCTTCCGACACCACGTCCCTTTCTCCTGCCGATGCCGCCCGCCGAGCGCGGTTTCGAACCCTTCTACCCATTTTCCGGAATGCCATTGCCGTCGTCGTCCTTGTTATCACCGGCCTGATCGTACTCTCGCAACTCGGCGTTCAGATCGGACCGCTGCTTGCCGGTGCCGGGATTTTCGGGGTCGCGATCGGGTTCGGATCGCAGACGCTGGTGAAGGACATCATCAGCGGCGTCTTCTACATGCTTGATGACGCCTTCCGGGTCGGTGAATACATTCAGGCGAAGGAGTACAAGGGAACTGTCGAAGGTTTTAGCTTGCGCTCGGTCCGGCTCCGGCACCATCGAGGCCCGGTCTTTACTGTTCCCTTTGGCGAGCTCGGCGCCGTCGAGAACATGAGCCGCGACTGGGTTATAGACAAGTTCCGGATTTCCGTCGGCTACGACACGGACATTGAGACCGCTCGTAAGCTTACAAAGAAGGTCGGCGCCGAACTAAAGGGAGAAGCGAACTTGGACCCCTATTCATCGAGCCCTTGAAAATGAAGGGTGTCGAGGAGTTCGGAGACTACGGCATCGCGCTGAGTTTCGGAATGACAACAGTTCCCGGCATGCAGACCTATATCCGGCGCAAGGCCTATGCAAAGCTCCGGGAGGCCTTTCTTGCGAATGGAATAACATTCGCCCATCCTACAGTGCAGGTCGGCGGAGACGACAAGGCCGGCGGAGCGGCTGCGGCACAGGCGGCAGTCCGCGTGTATGAGGCTAAGGCAGCCACTCCCTCCACGTAAGTTTCGATTTCCGGCGATGGAGCCAGACCCCCCAATTATCGTGACAAGTTGCCCCCCATCTCCAACGATGGAATACGCCGTCGAGGGGCCGCGCCTTGCACGAAGTTTGCAGATCCAGATTATGTCGCACAGACAAAAGGCTCACTCGCAATCTGCCGATGCAGAGACCTCAGCACTCGCAAGGGATCGAACCACGTTTCCTCCAAATAACTGCTTTCATTCCTCCAGAATGCCCGCGATCCTGACTAATTCTGCAACTGAGGATGCGTGCATCTTGCGCATCATGTGGCCACGATGCAGTTTCACCGTCGCTTCAGCGAGCTGGACTTCAGCTGCAATCTGCTTGTTCAGCTTTCCAGCGACAACCAACGCCATAATCTGCCGCTCACGCTCAGTGAGTTTGGCATATCTCATGCGCAACGCAGCCGTTTGATTTGCCTCTTCGCGTCGAGAATTATCATTTGCCAAAGCGCGGTTCACCGCTTCGAGCAGGTCCTGCTCACGCACTGGCTTGGTGAGAACATCAATAGCTCCGGCCTTCATGGCACGGACCGCCATTGCCACATCGACGTGGGCGCTGATCAGCACGACTGACCTTGGGTGTCGGCTTTTCACGAGCGCTTCTTGAAACTCCAGCCCGCTCTGCCCTGGCAGGCGAATATCCAGGACTATACAGCCAGCGCGATCAGGATCATCCGCAGCAAGGAACTCTGCCACGGAGCCATGGGTCTCAGCGATCAGCCCGACGGATTCAAAGAGTCCTCTCAAGGCTTCGCGAACACTTTCGTCATCATCGATGATGATGACTGTCGGCCGGCCTTTTTTGCGATCATTGATCATCGTCGGCTGTGCCCTCCGCCAAAGGCAAGGTGAACGTGAACAGGCCCCCTGCCTCATTCTCCGCCGCAGAAGCCCAAATCCGGCCGCCATGCGCTTCGACGATGGAGCGGCATATCGAAAGCCCCATTCCGATACCGTCGGCCTTCGTGCTGTAGAATGCCTCGAAAACTCGGTCCATATCGTTGACAGACACCCCGGGGCCTGTGTCCGAAACACTCACTCTCACAAGCTGCTCCTCTGCGGCGCATCGGATGTTGATGCGTTTTGCTCTTGACGAAGCTGCCATCGCCTCGGCGCTGTTCATGACGAGGTTGAGAACAACTTGTTGCAGTTGCGTTCGGTCTCCAATGACTTCGATAGGCATTTCCGCCATATCGAGAACGACCTCTATCCCGCGCCTTTGAAGTTCGCCCCTCAATAGATCCAGCACCTCACCCACGGCGGGCTTGAAGTTGGTTTGCTCAATTCTAGCAGGTAACTTCTGAGCCATTGCACGAATACTGGTGATGATATCGCCCGCGCGGTGCCCATCCTTGACAATCCTTTCAGCTGCAAACCGGGCCTGTTCCAGGTCCGTGTGTCCCGGCTGCAGCCAGCGCAGGCATGTGCTGGCATTTGTTACAATTGCCATGAGCGGCTGGTTGACTTCATGAGCAATGGAAACGGCAAGTTCACCAGTGGCCGTCATCCGCGTCACATGCGCGAGGTCACTCTGACTTTGTCGCAAAGACTCTTCTGCTCGTTTGCGATCCTCGATATCAACGACGACGCCGTACCATCTCACAACATTTCCATCTGAATCCAGAAGAGGGCTTTGTCGAAGGTTGAACCATCGATATTCTCCGTCGTTTCGTCTGATACGGGCGTCTACCGGACGACTTTTTTTCGAGGCTATAATGTCGTCCCAAGCCATACGCATCGGCTCGACATCATCTGGATGAAACATGCGATAAAAACCGAAGCCGACGAGCTCTTCAACAGGCAGACCGACATAATCGATCAAGTTTCGATTAAAGTATTCAAGCCGGCCATCCGAGGTGCATGACCAAGCCATCGCGGGTATCGTGTTGATGATAAGATTGAGCTTGTGTTCACTTTCCCGAAGCGCAGCTTCGCTTTCTCGAAGGGCGTTCTCCGCACATTGCAGGTCTTCGATATCGATATTGACGCCGAACCAACGAACGACCCCATTGGCATCAACCAGCCTGCGGCCCGAGAAATAAAACCAGCGGTAGTTGCCGTCTGCTCCGCGAATACGCCCCTTCAAAACCGTGTGGTCGGAATATTCGAGGTCTCTCTTCCAGATGTCCACCATGCCTGGAATGTCGTCAGGATGGTAAAGGTCCAGAAAGCCCCACTCGAGGATTTGCTCAGCAGGGCGACCTGCATAGTCCAACCAGCTTTTATTGACAAAATCAGCGCTGCCATCCGGTCGCGCTGACCATACGAGAACAGGCAGCGAATTGATGATAAGGCTGAGGTTTTCCTCGCTGGCCGCAAGTGCAGTCTTCGTTTCCTTCAATGCGTTTTCGGCCTGTTTGCGGTCTTCGATATCGAGGACCACACCATACCATCTCAAAACATTTCCTTCGGCATCGAGCCGCGGCTTCTGCCGAAGCGTGCACCAACGATATTGGCCATCTGCGCGCCTTAGCCTGCCCACAACCTCTCTGGCATGCTTCGAGGCCATGATGTCATGCCATTCCGAAGCCAGATGTGACGTGTCGTCGGGATGAAATAGCTTGTAGAATCCCACGCCGGAGATTTTTTCAAGCGGCGCCCCGATAAACTCGAGAAAGTGCTGGTTGGCAAAATCCAGCATGCCTTCCGACGTTGCGGACCACACCATAGCGGGGATCAGATCGATAATGGGATCGGTTTCCGGCTCTCGTTCCACAACACCCTCCGTTCAGAGTTTGAGACGCTCCGGAGCCCAGACATTCCGACTCCATATCAGGAAATATCGAAGGGTGGTCGATCGTCCGCCGGAAACAGTTACGGGATTTCTCTGAGTTGCGTAAGGAAAAATCGATATACCAAGGTCTATGATGGCAATGCCATCGTCTAGTTGCGCGTGACCTAGATCGCAATTGAGAGCGATCGCAAACCCGCTTAATCCTACACTTCGAGACGGGCTTGACGAACGACAACGTCGGCAGGTCCGTCGTCGCGTTCACACCGAACATTTACGTGCATCGAATCCACACCACTGCCCTTTTTTGCCGTAGGCAACAGCCTCCGGTGACATTCCTTATCGCGACCGGCGCTTGCGCGGTCTGAACGACCGACAGCAGCCCTCGTTCGAAACTAACTTTCGTTTCATCTCGACCTATGAGGAGACCATCATGCGTAGTTTGATTATGTGCCTGATGTTGGTTACCGCCAGCATGACTGCCGCAACCGTGGTAAGCGCGATTCCCGCGCGGGCCACGACAGACGTTCGCGAGGCTCCGGTTCCCATCCACTACCGAACCGCGAAGATCGAGGGTCTCGATATCTTCTACCGGGAAGCCGGTCCGGCCGACGCTCCGGTCGTGCTGCTACTCCATGGTTTTCCGACGTCCTCCCACATGTTTCGGAATCTGATCCCGCTCCTTGGAGACCGGTACCACGTCATTGCGCCGGACTATCCGGGTTACGGGCAAAGTGCATCTCCCGATCGCAGCAAATTTGCCTATACGTTTGGCGGGGTCGCCAATATCATGGACAAGTTACTGGATCATTTGGCGGTCAAAAGCTACGCGATGTATGTCATGGATTATGGTGCACCCGTGGGGTACCGCCTGGCGCTGAAACATCCGGAACGGGTCAGTGCGCTGATCATCCAGAACGGCAACGCCTATGATGAAGGGCTGAAGGAATTTTGGGATCCCATCAAGACCTACTGGTCCGATGGGTCAGAAAAGAGCCGTGAGGCGCTCTCTAGTCTGGTCACGCTTGAAACCACCAAGTTCCAGTATACCGATGGCATGGAAGACGTGTCGCGCATCAGTCCTGACAATTGGGTTCACGATCAGGCTCTTCTGGACCGACCCGGGAACAAGGATATCCAGCTCGATATGCTATATGACTATCGCACCAACGTGCCGCTTTACCCTGACTTCCAAAGCTTCTTTCGTGAGCGCAAACCACCCACGCTCATCGTCTGGGGCAAGAACGATTACATCTTTCCTGAGGCCGGCGCTCATCCTTATCTCAAGGATCTTCCGGATGCCGAGATTCATATCCTGAACTCAGGTCACTTCCTGCTCGAAGAGAAGCTGGACGTCGCTGCTCCGCTTATCAACGACTTCCTGGATCGCAACGTCGCCAAGAAGTGACCGCCAGGCATTGTCGCCGGCGGTGTGACCAAGGCTCCGCCAGGCCGAGGTCGCACCGCTGAACAGTGGCCTGCTACGTTCCGGATTTGGAGATCACACATGCCGTACCATTTTTTGGAAGTTGCAATCACTCCGAATGTGCGGCTGGCACAAGCTGAAATGGGTGCTGATCAAATCTGGTTGGGCGACCACCATCGAGAGTCCGATAGTTTCACCGAAAACGAGCTTGCCTTCATCGCTGCGCGGGACAGCTTCTACATCGCGTCGGTGTCACAAACCGGCTGGCCATATGTTCAGCACCGAGGTGGGCCACCGGGCTTTCTCAAAATCGTCGACAAGAAGACGCTGGCTTTCGCCGACTATAGGGGAAACCGCCAATACATCAGTACCGGCAACTTTGCCGCAAACGACCGGGCCTGTCTCTTCCTGGTGGACTACCCGCGGCGAGCGCGCCTCAAGATTTACATGCATGTCGAGAAGCTGACACTCGATGCCGACCTTGCACTGACCGACCTTGTTTTCGATGCCGGCTATAGAGCAAAAGCTGAGCGGATTTTCCGCCTGCGGCTGGAAGCCTTCGATTGGAATTGCCCTCAGCATATCACTCCGCGTTACACCGAACACGAAGTCGAGAAAGCGGTGACACCATTGCGTGAGCGCTTGGCTCAATTGGAGTCCGAGAATGCAGAGCTGCGTGCTCGGCTGGAGACCCTGGGAGAAAAATGATGGACGCAACAAGACCTCCTTTGCCGCCCTTTTCGGAAGTCTCCGCAACAGAAAAGGTTCGGCTGGCGGAAGATGGCTGGAATAGCCGCAACCCCGAAAAGGTGGCGTTGGCCTATAGCCATGACAGCCAGTGGCGCAATCGCTCAGAGTTCGTAAATGGCCGCCGGGCAATCATCGGCTTTCTCACGCGGAAATGGCAACGCGAACTCGAATACAGACTGATCAAGGAGCTCTGGGCCTTTACCGACAATCGTATCGCTGTTCGCTTTGCCTATGAATGGCATGACGATGGGGGCAACTGGTTTCGGTCGTATGGGAACGAAAATTGGGAGTTCGGGGCCGATGGCCTGATGCGAAAACGCTTCGCATCAATCAACGATGTACCAATCCAAAGTCAGGATCGCCGGTTCCACTGGCCGCTTGGCCGTCGACCGGATGATCACCCTGGTCTCAGTGATTTCGGTTTCTAAGGTGAGGACAAGATGAAGCGTTCAACCTATCACCGCATCAATATCGACGGATACGAAATATTCTATCGGGAGGCTGGGGAGCCGACAAAACCGACCCTGTTGCTGCTCCACGGATTTCCGTCTTCAAGCCACATGTTCCGTGATTTCATGCCGCTGCTCGCGGATCGATTTCACCTTTTCGCGCCCGACATACCGGGGTTCGGCCAGTCGGAGGCGCCCTCCCGGGCCAAGTTTTCCTACACGTTCGACAGTCTTGCCGACATCATCCAGAGGTTCATTGAAGTCCTGGGTATCGAACGGTTTGCCCTCTACGCTTTCGATATCGGAGCGCCGATCGGTTTCCGTATCGCAATGAGGGAGCCGAAGCGGGTGGCGGCAATCATTTCCCAAAATGGCAATGCCTACGAGGAGGGCTTGAGCGACGTTTGGAATCCGATCAGGCGATACTGGTCTGATCCGACGGATACCAACCGGGATGCCCTGCGCGAGATCATGAAACCTCCGGCCATTCGTTGGCAGTACGAACACGGTGTTTCGGATCTATCGGCCGTGTCTCCCGACGGTTATTCGCTTGATGCCTTCTATATGGCGCGCCCCGATGCTGAAGAGATCCAGCTCGACATCGCGCTCGATTACGTGAGCAATGTGGCTCTCTATCCAATGTTCCAAGCGTATTTCCGAAAACATCAGCCGAGGTTCCTGGCAATCTGGGGAGACAAGGATCCATTTTTCCTGCCTGCAGGTGCGGAGGCATTTAGACGCGATCTCCCGAACGCTGAGATCCGTCTCCTCGATGCAGGCCACTTCGCGTTGGAGACGCATTCCCAAGAAATCGCCACCGCAATGGCCAACTTCCTGACCTAACTGCGCTCCCTACCTCCGTCTGCTTGTCCCGTGGCTGACTTCGCTGCGGTGAATTCTGTTTGGCGCATTGATAGTTCAAGGACACTGCCATGGATCGCCCGTCAGCATCGCGCCAAGCGGTGCCCCAAGAAGATATTATCGAAGCGAGAGCGTTTATCGACCTGTTCATGATCGCGCCCCAGACGCTCCTAGACCAGGCTGAGTTTCGCTGCATGCAATTGGCTGCAGGTTGCGCAATATCGCTGCCCGGCGCGCCCGCCATCGGTCTTAATCGTATCCTGGGCCTTGCAGCACTTGAAGATCTCGACAGGGCCTATGAGTGGATGAGCAGAAGGACAGGACGCCGCTACCTGCAAATGAACGCTGCCACCGCTCCTCAACAGACACACGATTGGATAAGGAAACGGGGCCTTATTCCCCAAGGTAACGGATGGGCAAAGCTTAGGCGAACAGCGCCTTCTACGCCGCTCATTCATTCTCGCGAGGTCGCTACCCGGCAGGTCAAAGTCACTGAAGCCGAAATCTTCGGCTCGATGATGTGCGCCGCATTTAACTTTCCAGCGAACCTGACACCGCTTTGGTCAGCGATTGTCGGGAAGGAAGGTTGGACCTGCTTTTTCGCTGAGTTGGACGGCAGGCCGATTGCGACAGGCGCGATGTACGCGTCAGGTAGCTATGCGTGGCTCGGTGGCGGCGCGACAGTTCCCGAGTTCCGCAATCGAGGAGCGCAGAAGGCCCTCATTGCCGCGCGTCTGAACCAAGGCGTCGGTCAGGGGGTTCAGACATTCGTCGTCGAAACCGCCCGGCCCTCGGCAGATGAACCAAATATCTCTCACGCCAATCTCATCGCGACCGGGTTCGAACAGATTTACACGAGAATGAACTACCGGTTTTCGGAAAGATCATAAGGGACGTCAGGCACCGCGGTCTGCGACGCGAGCTGTTGCCTTCTTGCCAGTTCCCGCGCTTGCCGTATGAGCGCCGCGAACTCGGAGAGAATGTTGTCTGCTTCTCGATCAGCATGCGAACCCACCGATTGATAGGCGCATTGTACGAGGTTCGTATTTGATCGATTGTCGGCGACAGCAACGAATGACGTTGGGCAAGATAGAAACGTTGTCAGGTGCCAACAGAAATACCTTAAGGTTCCGTTGCGCGAGCTGGTCGCAGGCGGACGCTTGCGTCAGCACGGAAAACAAGGGCAATGTGGTACACAGAAGCATGAAAACATGCCGCCAAGCTCATACCTTCAAGTGGCGAAAACACGGAAATAATAATGCGAATTGTCTAATATAAAACCGCTTCTGTGATTTGGGTCGCACGGGCTTCGGGTTGTGCACATCAAGCAAGTGCCGTGCCTTGCTTCAGCGTGCGAACGCCTCGAACGGATTAGTTTCGGTCAGTTGCCGGACAATGTCCTGGCCGACGCCCGCAGTTTTGAGCGATGGCAGAAGGCTTCCGACAAGGTGGGTATAAGGTCTCGGAATTCCACCACCGGGTTGCGCCGGATCATACCAGCCGAGGTCATGGCTTATGAGCAGTTGCTTGCCCAGCCCGGTTTCAAGGGCGCGCATTAGCATTGCGACCACTTCCTTGTCGGGAGCTCTTCCGACGTGGTCGTATTCGATCCACGCACCACGCTCCACCAATGCCCGATGAAGGCCGAAGTCCCTTTCCTCCTGGGTATGAATGGATATAAAGCGTTTTGGTGCGCAGCCTTCTGATTGGAGGATGTCCAACTGCTTCATCACAACCTTTCCCCTGATCGTATGGGAGCCGATTACCGCATTGGTCCGCACGGATGCTCTTGCAGCTGCTCGGAGAATCCGTGCTTCGAGCGGCGAAATCCCATCGTCGCCCGCGCTGAGCTTGATCCATCCCGCCAGCACACCAGTATCCTCGATTCCCTCGGTAAGCTCGCTCACCATCCATTGTTCAAGATCGCCCTCGTTAGCCTCGGCTATCCAAGCCGGTATCCATGGTTCGCGATAGTTGCCGGTCGGGACGACGATCGGAAAGTTCGCTGCCTTCGATACAGCGAGATCTATGTCAGCGCGTCTTCCTACGCCTCCCGTCGTACACTCGACGAGGAGCGTTATGCCTTGTTTTTTGATCGCCTCAATCTGCGGGACCATCAGCGCCACAACCGCATCTATCTCCGCCTCGGCGTAACCGGGCTGGTCAGGCGTTCTAAGGTCGACGAACACATGCTCGTGCGGGAGAATCATCCCGACTTCGTCGCTGCGCTTTGGTCCCAGAGTCGTATAAATCTGCTTCATTGTTTAAGGCTTCCCTCGCATTTTATTGAACGGGCAAAAAGCGGTAAACGTCCGGTTGGATCGGTGTTTCGCGTAAAGAGGTCGCGCCGACTGCCACGTGAAGTGCGCGAGCATAGAAGGCTTGGATGTTTTTGTCGCCAAGGTCGCGACTGGGTTCTATAGAAATCCGGAGGCGTGCGACGTCGAGGCTGAAGGCGCGTCCCGCAGGCTGGGTAGCGCGGTGAAGAAGCCGCCCGTAGAGAAAGTCCCTGCGGGCATTCAAGTTGTCTTTCGTGAGGAAGACCTGGTTGCGAGGCTGATGACATTGAGACTTGTACCTCACTCGCGTTATAGGTCTCGTCGGGATGCTCGGGCGAAAAATGGTCGCGCTATGTCCTCGCTCGCTTGCAAACTGGCAATGGGGATGCGACGAACCATCCAGATCGCGGTAGACTCTGCGGGCCGGGGAGGCCGACAGAACAGACGATGAGTTATCGCGAGCACCGCCTGCGGCAGCAGCCCTGAAGAGCGCCCAACATAGCAACATTGCTGCCGAGACTGCGGCGGTAGGCGTTATGTTTTGACCACCCGCATAGTCTATTGGTAACGTGTAATATCTAGCGCTTGGTCCAGTGCGGCTTCTGGTATGCTGCGGGCGGGCCGTGGATTCGAGAATAGCGTCATTCGGGGAGAAGAGCCGTGGATTCAACCCAGCCTGCAGCTGTCGTGGCCGGCCGCAATCCGTTGCGCCGGACGGCTCTCATCCTAGTGCTACTGGCGCTCATCCTGTTTGTGCTGTCCATCTTCATGGAGCGGCGTACACCCTCCACCGCGCAGGCGCAGGTTCAGGCCTATGTCGTGGGGATCGCGCCTGAGGTGACCGGCCGGGTCGTAGAGGTCAATGTCGACGACAACGCGCTCGTCGAAGCCGATCAGGTGCTTTTTCGTATCGATCCCAGCACCTACAAGATCGCCGTTGCCCAAGCGGAGGCCAATCTTGCGCTTGTGGGTCAGACCATCGGCGCTTCCACAGCGACCGTGGACGCCGCCCAAGCCAAGCTGGTGGAGACGCAAGTAGACCGGGACAACATGCGTGACCAGTACGCGCGGGCCAGCGAACTGGTCAAGCGGGGTGTGGTTTCCGAGGCAAGGTATGATGCAGCGAAATCCGCTTACGAGCAGGCTGAGGCCTCGGTGAGTGGTGCTGGGGCCGATCTCGCCAAGGCCAAGGAGCAGCTCGGCCCGGCAGGCAACGAGAACCCACAGCTCCGGGAAGCGCTAGCGGCGCTGGAGGCTGCCCAGCTGGACTTGGTCCGAACCACCATTCATGCGCCATCGGCTGGCGTTGTCACCAACCTGCAGCTTTCCATCGGCAAGGTCGTCAGCGTTGGCCAGCCGGCCATGACATTCATCGATGTCGGGACGATCTGGATTGCCGCCGCCTTCAAGGAAAACAGCCTGGAGAATGTCGCGCTCGGCAATCGGGCCGAGGTGCTTTTCGATGCGCTCCCTGGACGGCTCTTTCCTGCCAAGGTCGAAAGCATCGGCCTCGGCGTCTCTCAGCAGGGCGGCGGCGGAACTGACCCGAACACCGGTCTGCCGACGATCCGGACCGACACCGGCTGGGTCCACGAGGCCCAGCGCTTTCCAGTTCGCCTGGTCTTGGACGCAGAGCGGCCAACGGGCGTGCGATATGGCTCGCAAGCAACCGTCGTCATCTACACCGGCGATCATCCGGTCACCAATACCTGGGGCTGGCTTTGGATCCGCATCATATCGGTACTGACCTATGTGGGATGACCGCGACGATCAGTCTGCCGAGCAGCGTCGCAAGGGACTGCGGGTGGCGTTTGCGGTCTCCCTGGGATTTACGTCCTCTGTGGCGCTCGGTGCCATCGTACCGTTCCTCGTGCCTATTTTTGCCGCACAGTTCCTGTTGGGGAGTACCGGACCGATGCCGCTAGGCAAGGCATTGGGGGCGGCCTTGCTGATCCTGTTCACAGGGATCGGCATGATGGTGTTGACGAATCTGGTCGGCGATCGTCCTCCGACGTTCCTGATCTTGCTGGCGCTGATCTACTTTTTCTGTTTTGCGGCCCAGTCGGCAGGCACCGGGGGTCCCGCACTCTTTCTTGTGCAGGTGGTCGCGATTATCGTCCCTTTGATCGGAATCCTGAACAAGGACCTTGCGAATTCGATCCTGTCGATCCTGATATCCGGCATTCTCGGTGGCACGCTCCTGATGTGGCTCGCCCATGCTGTGTTTCCGGAGCCGCCGTCGACGCGCCGCGTGGTGGCTTCAGCAGCGGTCAGACCTCCCTCTTATCTGCGAGCACTGGCGAACACGGCGATACTGCTCGGGGCGGTCACGGTCTGCCTGGTCAACGACCAACTTTCGGCAGCCCTTGTCATCCCCATCACCATTGCCTCGTTGCTTGGCCAGTTCGATGCCGCCGCGAGCACTCGAATGGCACTCGGGCTAGTGGTCATCAATCTCTCGGGTGGGATACTGGCGTCCATCGCCTACTCTGTCCTCACTCTGCGCCCAAGCCTATTCTCGATCTTTCTCATTGTCCTCGTCGTGACGCTGATCTTGGGCGGGCGCGCTGCGGGCAGGTCAAATGATGCCAAGATGTACGCCGGCGCTCTCACGACATTCCTGATCCTGTTCGGACTTGGCGTGTCACCAGTGCCCGGCGGCGCCGCGGAATCTTTCACGACCCGGATCATCTACGTCGGCGCGGCGTTGATCTATACGCTGCTAATGGCTGCAATCTTCTGGCCGCAATCGGAAACACGAGGAACTAATGCAAAATGACGCGCCTGACCTCTTCAAAGGTTCCGCTTGCGGGCGCGTCGCACGTGGACCTCTTTTCTTAAGCCGTCCATATCCGCCAGACCGATACGGGGGCCAGGAGGTTTTGCGGCCATCACCGGGCCAAGCTACATCAACAAAATCGCTGGACGCTCAAGTGACGTCTGCTGGGCGATCCCCATTGCTGCCGAGCCACGTCTGCAACACCGTCCAAAGCACAGCTAACGTCGTTGCACCGATAAACATGCCGGTAAAGCCCCACGCTGCCAGCCCCCCGATCACTCCCATGAAAAGCACGAGCATCGGCAACTGGCCGCTGCGCGCGATTAGCATAGGCTTCACGATATTGTCTGCCCCCATGAGTAGAATGATCCCCCATGCCGCCGTGAAAATCGCCCAACCGGTCTGACCCTCGGAACCCAGCCAGATCGCCACCGGCAGCCAAACCAGAAGCGGTCCAATTTGGATAACCGCCAGAAAAAAGGTCGCTGCGGCCAAGGCAATGGCTCCAGGAACGCCGGCGATTGCGAAGCCAATCCAAGCCAGCACCCCCTCGAGCAGAGCTGTCCCAATGACACCGATTGCAACGCCGCTTATGGCCCTTCCCGCGGCACTCAGCAGTTCTGGCCCCCTCGGTCCAACGATGCGCACCATGATGGCGGAGACAAACCCCAACACCTGGCTGCGCGATGCATGAAGGACCGCCGACACGATGATGCCCACGAAAATTTCAAGAACAGCCCCCACAAGACCCGCACCGAAATTCAGGAGCCAGCGTCCGGCGGCAGCGAGCTGGGTTTGGTAGCGCTGCATCAATACCAGACCTTCGCGCTGCAGGTCCTGCCATGCCGCCGATATCTTGTTTCCGACAAGAGGAAGGCCCGAAATCCACTCGGGAAGGTTGGGGATTCCGCGAGTGCTGGCTGTGCTCAACCACGCCTCGGCGATACTGAGATAGTCAGCAATAGCGGAACAGAGGTAAACCAACGGCACGATGATAATCGCGACTGCGACCACGCCGAACAGCACGGCGGCCAGGCGACGCCTTCCGTTCAGCAGCTCAACTATTCGATCAAACAGCCCCGCTGTGGCGGTGGAAAGGATCACTGCATAGGTGAGGACACCGACAAAGGCTAACAACACCCAGAAGCTCGCGGCAATCAGCACCGACACCAGCAGCAAGGCCAGGGCTGCTTCTATGACCTTCTGGTGTCGACCGCCTTCAACAACATGCAATTCCTGCATAACAGCATTCTCCTGCCTTGGATCAGAGGCCGCACTTCTGACTCTCCTCGTTCCAAATGAAGATTGCAACCTCAATTTACTCTCTAGTTGTAATAGACTTAGACGCCAGCGGGACCTGCAGTATCGCGTGCGAACCGGCCTGCCTGACGGTCGGTAGGATGAGTATTGCGTCGGAAAGCAGCCCATCGAGACGTTCAGACAAATTCACCGAGATGACAGCGAACCCATTCGGCCTCTTGCGACGCCGTGCGGCGGAAGTGTCGCTTGAAGTCGCGGCTGAACTGGGCAGGACTGGCGTAGCCGACCGATGAGGCGATCTGTGTGATTGTCTTGTCGCGGCGCGCGATCATCAGCCGCGCCTCGTGGAGCCGCATCGCCTTGACATATTGTATCGGAGTGCTGCCTGTCAGTGCCTTGAAATGGGCGTGGTAGGAGGGAACGCTCATGCCCGCTTCGCTCGCCAGCGCGGAGACCGAAATTCGGGAAGCGTAGCTTTCGCGCAGCCGGGCGAGGCTCTGCACGATCCGTCCGCAGGCCCCCCGCTGTTGCAGGGCCGAGACAAGCGCCCCGCCTTGCGGGCCGACCAGCACCCGGTAGTGCAGCTCGCGCAGGATGCCTGCGCCCAGAACCGCAAGCTCGACAGGATCGTGCAAGGCCCGCAGCAGGCGTAGCAAGACCTCCTCGATGGCCGGCTCCATTCTGCTCGACACCAGGCTTCTCACCTTGCCGAATGCCGATCCGGCACCTCTCGCGCTCGTCTGCGAGGCGATCTCGGCAGCGATTTCAGCCGCCATGCGCATGTCGAATTCGACATAGACCGCAAGTAGGGGCCGATCGGGGCTGGCCACGGATCCCATCCGGAACGGAACAGGCACCGATACCGCCAGATAGTGCTCTTCATCGTAGAGATAGGCCTGGCCTTCAAGCATGCCCTGCTTGCGTCCCTGCAACACGAACACCGCGCCCGGCTTGTAGAGCACGGGAACGTCGCGGAGGACCGCCTCGGTCCTGAGAAGGCGGACGCCACGAAGCGGCGTCGGATTGTATCCCTGCTGCGAGGCAAGGTGACCAGCCAGTTCCACCAGCACGTGGCGCTTCGCCGGCTCCTTTTCCTCGTTCATAGGATTTGGCAAGACATTCATAGTTTCAGCAATCGATGCCGCAGCTTTTGAGTATTATCTGTCAACGGCATCGACCGATCAACAGGACAACGTCTGCCATGCCACAGAAAACCTTCTTCATCACCGGCGCGAATTCCGGTTTCGGCTTCGCGATCGCGGCGGCCGCGATTAGCAAGGGCCATAACGTCATTGGCACCGTCCGCTCAGAACAGTCGAGGGCAAGCCTCGCGGAACGCCTGCCGGCGGTGCGGTCCGTCCTGTGCGACGTGACTGAGTTCGACCGGATAACGGACGTCGTCCGACAAGCCGAGGACGACCATGGGCCGGTCGATGTGCTGATCAACAATGCCGGCTATGGTCACGAGGGGATCCTCGAGGAATCGCCGCTCGAGGAGATGCGGCGTCAGTTCGACGTGAACGTCTTCGGCGCCGTTGCCGTCGCCAAGGCCTTCCTGCCGCGGTTCCGTGAAAGGCGCAGCGGATTCATCGTGAACGTGACCTCGATGGGCGGAATGATCACCATGCCCGGCATCGCCTATTACTGCGGCAGCAAATTCGCCCTTCAGGGCATTTCGGAAGTCATGCGTGCGGAAATGGCGCCGTTCGGCGTCCGTGTGACGGCCCTGTGCCCCGGTTCCTTCCGGACTGACTGGGCGGGACGCTCGATGATCAGAACGGGGCGGTCGATCCCTGACTACGACACGCTGTTCGATCCCATCCGGCAGGCGCGGGAGGCCAAGAGCGGCAAGCAGCTCGGCGATCCCGACAAGCTTGCGGCAACTGTCCTGAGCTTGATCGAGTCCGACAGCCCTCCGCCTCAACTCCTGCTCGGCAGCGATGCCTTCAGGCTCGTGTCGGACAGGATCGAAGGTCTGAAGCAGGAGATCGAAGGATGGAAATCCGTTACCGTTTCTACCGATAGCTGACTGCGTTGGCATCGCGTCGCCAGAGCGCGCGATGCCTATCACGGAACGGCGCAATACCGCACAAGGTCGCACCACTTGACAGGCTACCTACCAGAAGGTAGATATCTTGTATGAGCAATCTTTCGACGACCTCCGACGAAATCCTGACCTCCGCGCAAAAGTTGATCACGGCCGGAGGCTACAATGGATTCAGCTATGCCGACATTGCGGCTGTGGTCGGAATACGCAAGGCCAGCATCCATCACCACTTCCCGAGCAAGGTCGATCTGGTGCGTACGCTTGTGCAGCGTTACCGCGGGGACGCTGAAAGCGGCTTGGCCAACCTGGAGCACCATGTGCCTGAACCGCTCGAACTCATTCAAGCCTACGCAGATTATTGGGCGAAGTGCATCGAAGATGAAAGCATCCCCTTCTGCGTGTGCGCGCTGCTGGCCAGTGAACTTCCGGCGCTTCCAACGGACGTAGCCGTGGAGGTGCGAGCATTCTTCGAGTCTCTGTCGGCCTGGCTGACGTCAGTCATGGGGCGCGGCCAACAGCAAGGCTCTCTCAAGATTTCCGGCACGGCGCGGGTGGAGGCAGAGGCATTCATGGCGACCGTTCACGGCGCAATGCTTTCGGCTCGGGCATACGGAAAGCCTGCCGTCTTCGGAACCATTCTCGGCCCAACCCTGGAAAGGCTGAAGGCGGAATGATTCTGGTTGAGGGCGGCTAAGCGGCGCGCCGCCTCCTCAACAGCACCGGCAATTGCGTCGCACGAAACTACCAATTAGTAGGTAGAAACCTACTCGAAAGGAACATCCAATGAATCGCCATGGCAGCGAACTTGCGCAGCATGACCAGGACAAGTGGCTCAAGCTGTACTACTTCACCCGTGCGGCTTTTTCCGTTGTCTGGGTTGTGGCGGCGTTGCTTGTCGGCCGGCAGTCCCCGTCCGTCGCCGCCACCCTGCTTATCGTCTATCCGATCTGGGATGCCGCCGCTAACTATGTCGATGCTTCCCGCAGCGGCGGGCTTGCCGCCAATCGTACGCAGGCATTCAACGTCGCCGTCAGCCTGGTGGTCGCCATTGCAGTCGTCATCGCGCTCACGACGAACATGAATTGGGTTCTCGGCGTCTTTGGCGTGTGGGCGATCCTCTCCGGCCTACTGCAACTCGGCACCGCAATCCGACGGTGGAAAACGAGCGGAGGCCAATGGGCAATGATCCTGAGCGGAGGCCAATCGGCTGTCGCCGGCACATTCTTCATCGTGCAAGCGCAGTTGCCTGCGCCGCCCTCGATCGCTGATATTGCAGGCTACGCTGGCGTCGGCGCCCTTTACTTCCTCGTCTCAGCCGTTTGGCTGACCGTCTCGGAAGCGCGACGCCGGAATCCTGCATCCGTCGAAGCATGATCCGGTGGTGATCCCCGGATTGTAGAGCCACGGCCGCGATTGCGACGGTTGCAGTCGCGGTCCGAGATCACCCGAGATCAGATGTGCATCCTGGCGCTCCTTCCCTTCCGCGCCGACATGGCCGCCTGGCGCACACAACCGATTTCGACAAGGATAACGCAGTAGTCCTCTTCGACTGGCCGGTACGTCCGCTTTAAGTCAGTGACAGAGCTAACCTCAATGTGGAGAAGCGGGCGCGAAGCCGTCGTTCAACGTGAGCGCAGAAATGCGCGGACTCCAAATTACCGCAATGGACGAACTGATCGAGCACTCAGGACACCCCACGGATATGGAGTTTTTCGCCGCTCGGCAGCTCAAAGCAGCACTGCCTCGTACGCAAGCCCGCTGACGCTGTTACAAATTCGAGGTGTCAAATGCGGAAAGGCTGGCGTTTCTTTCAACACTGCGCAATTTATCTTGCCATGTCGCGAACCGAAAACGCAAAGTGTCGGCTGAGTAGCGTTTGCATCTGGAAGCCAACATGGATCGCTGGACCGAGTTTCAGGTCTTCGTCAAAATCGCTGAAGACAGAAGCCTGACGCGAGCGGCACGGGCGCTCAATTTGTCTGTTTCCGCCATCAGCCGGCATCTCATGAGTCTTGAGGCTCGGCTTGGTGCTCGGCTTGTACAACGGTCCACCCGCCAGTTGAGCCTCACCAGCGAAGGAGAAGCGCTTTTCATAGATGCGCGTGATCTCCTTGCAACTTGGGAAGCGGCGGAAGGGAACGTCACGGCTCGTTCCCACGCTCCCACGGGACGACTGCGTATTGGGGCATCCCTGTCGTTTTCCCTGCTGCATTTGATGCCCGTAGTGGCACAATTCCGGCAGCTCTATCCGGCCGTATCAATCGAGATTGTTTCTTCAAACCGATACTATGACATTATTGAGAATGGTCTGGATCTTGCCATCCGCACACGCCGAGTTGAAGCCGATAGCTCAATTACCATTCGGCGACTGGGCGAGACACGTCGACTTCTGGCCGCCTCACCAAAATATCTGGAACGACGCGGCATACCCATCCATCCTCAAGATTTACTCGGACATGATTTGATCTTGTACACCCTTGCTGACAATTGGAATGAATTCCATTTCAGCAAAAGAGGGGGTGCCGTGGTCATCAAGGTGGACGGCGGTATACTCGCGAATGATGGACAGTTGATTTGCCAGGCCGCGCGAGACGGCCTGGGTATACTGGCGCAGCCGACATACATCATTCAAGATGATTTAGATAAAGGCCATCTGGTAAGGGTGCTGGATGACTGGGATTTGCCCCGACTTACAATGAATATCGCCTACCCAAGCAAGTCATTTGTCCCAGTCAGGACCCGTCTGTTCATAAATTTCTTGGCCGAACGTTTCCGTATGAACGATTTCGAAGCCATCTGGACGACATGAGTATTTTTGCGATTTTCGCAACAATGTTTCCCAAAATCACAACTTTGTCTCATCCTGCGTAACTGTTAGAAGTTGATCACTGTCGCATTCACTTGCGGCGACAGATCACCAACATGCAGATATCAAGGGAGGATGATGGCATGAGAGGTATATTTTCGGCGCTTATGGCCACGACGACGTTGCTCGCAGGAGCAGCACACGCGCAGGATGCGGGGAAGGTTTTCTTCCTGCTTCCCAACACCACGACTATCCGCTTCGAAAGCAGAGACGCACCATTTTTCGTTGAAGCCATGAAGACGGCTGCTCCGAATGCGCAGGTCGTTGTCCAGAACGCGCAGGGTGATCCGCAGCAGCAGCAGCGTCAAATCGAAGACGCGATTTCCCAAGGCGCGAAACTGATCCTGCTGACATCGGCAGACGCCAACCTTATCGCAGGCGGACTTGCTGCTGCCCAGGCAGCTAACATCCCGGTCGTGCTCTACGACCACGATGCGGTTGGCGGCAAGGCAGAAGCTCATATCGTGTTTGACTCACTTGCTGTGGGTCAGGCCCAGGGGAAGCGCGCTGCTGACCTGATCAACAAAATTGAAAAATCGCCGGTCAAGGTGGCTCGCATTAAAGGAAACCAGGGCGAATATGGGACTGGACAGTATGAGAAAGGCCAGGACGAGTTTCTGAAGCCCCTCATCGCTTCCGGTAAGGTCCAAGTCGTTTGCGAGCAGTACACTCAAAACTGGGATCCCACTGTAGCTCAGTCATTTGCAGAAGACTGCTTGACCAAGAACGGTGGCGACGTCGACGTCTTTCTCGGTATGAACGACGGTACAACCGGCGGCTCAGTGGCAGCACTGATCAGTCAGGGATACAAGCCCGGTGACAAGGTCGTCACCGGTGGTCAGGATGCAACGGTCGAGGCCCTGCGCTACGTTGCGCAAGGGTGGCAAGACAATTCCGTCCTGAAGGACCTCAAGGTCGAAGCGACCGAAGCCGCCAAGGTCGTTGCATCGATCCTCGATGGCAAAGGCGTTCCGAAGGAAATCGTCAATGGCAAGGTGAACAACGGGTTCATGGATGTCCCGGCCGTCCTACTGCCTGTCGAAAACATTACTATCGACAATCTCGGCGAGGTCGTGAGCAAGGGCGTTTGGACCTGGAAGGAAATTTGCCAAGGCGTCGAGGACACCGAGGTTTGCAAGGCTAATATGTAAGCGAGATGGGGCGGAGGCTCTGCCGCCCCTATCAATCTTGGGAGGATTGATTGATGACATCACTGGCAGCCGAGCAGCCGAGCGCTGCTCGCAGCGGCGCGACCCCACTGGTTTCGCTTCGCAATATCCAAAAACATTTCGGATCTCTGCATGCGTTGCGCGGCGCATCTGTTGAAGTCTATCCCGGAGAGATCGTTGCGCTCGTCGGAGACAATGGCGCGGGTAAATCCACGCTCGTCAAGGTGATGGCGGGTGTCCACGCCGCGGACTCCGGCGAATATCTGTTCGAAGGCAAATCCGTCCAGGTGAAGGAGCCGACCGACGCAACTGCACTCGGCATTCAAACGGTGTATCAGGATCTTTCGCTGTGCAGCAATCTTGACGCCGTGCAGAACCTCTTCCTGGGCCGCGAGATGACGGGGTCCTGGTGGGGAGGCGGGCGTATCCGGCGTGCCGAATGCGAGGTTCGCGCACGCGAGCTGCTCACACGGATGCGGCTTGGCAATCTCTCGCTGACGCGACCTGTCGGCGCGATGTCGGGAGGGCAACGTCAGAACATTGCCATCGCGCGATCAATTCTCGAAACGCCCAAGGTTGTCATCCTCGACGAGCCCACGGCTGCACTTAGTCATTCCGCGGCAGAAGGTGTCGCGACGCTTATTCGAACGCTGGCCGATCAGGGCCTCGGCATCGTTATCGTCAGTCACGATATTCACCACTTCGTTGTGAACGCGACTGACCGTATTGAAGTGATGCGTCTCGGAACCAACGTCGCCAGCTTCAAATCCAAGGATGTCACCGGCGAGCAGGTCGTGAACGCGATGGTCGGGGGCAATGAAGGCGTTAATCTTGCGGGCTGACTGCAAAGTCTCCAAATATTCGAGGGAAATTCCGATGGCCAACATCATTATCGCAGAGGCGCCCGCAAAGCGCCCACGCCGGAGCTTTGGCGAACTTCTTTCCAACGACTTGCGCGCTCTGCCGATCATCATCGGGCTTGTTGCGCTTGGGTTCTTCTTTGCGTCCCAAAGTGACGTGTTCCTTACGTCGCGAAACCTCTCGAACCTGTTAATCCAAAGTACCGTCGTCGGCATCATGGCATTGGGCCTGATGTTCGTTCTTTTGGTGAAAGAGATTGACCTCTCGATCGCGGCCATCAACGGCGTGACCTCCGTGCTGATGGCGAAATTCATCGTCGAATTCGGCATATCGCCCTGGATTGCCGTTCCCGTCGCCATCCTGATCGGGGCTGCCATCGGCAGTTGCTCGGCGCGTTGGGTCACCTTTGTCGGGGTTCCGTCGTTCGTGGTGACGCTCGGGCTTGGACTGGCGTTGAACGGTCTTCAATTGATGCTACTCCCTCCAACCGCCCGCTATGGCCTACAGCAGACCGGCATCGAAATGATCGCCCTTACAAACATCAGCGGCGTTTGGGCCTGGCTCGCTCTCTTCCTCGGCATTCTCGCCTATGCAGGTCTGGTGGTGTCAGATGTCGCCCGTCGGCAAAGGGCCGGTTTGCAGGCGCCCTTCATGCAGAGCGTCGTCATGCCGATCGCCGCTGCTGCCGCTTTCGGGGCTGTTGTCGTGGCGATCCTGATGTCCCATCAAGGTATCCCGCTCGTCGTCCTGATCTTCGCTGTCTTGCTGGGTGTTGGCGGCTACGTACTGAACAGCACGCGGTTCGGACTTTACCTCTACGCTGTCGGCAACAACGAGGAGGCAGCTCGGCGCGCGGGCATCAAGGTTTCAACCATCAAGATGGCTGCCTTTGCGATCGCTGGCGGGATCGCGGCTCTGGCCGGCATCATCGGCGCGTCCCGCACACTCGGCGTCGGTGTTTTCTCTGGTGGCGGCGTCGGAGGCGGCACCCTGCTGCTTGAGTCTATCGCAGCGGCGGTTATCGGTGGTGTCAGCCTCTTTGGCGGCCGCGGTTCAATCCATGCCGCGTTGCTGGGTGCGCTCGTCATCGGAACCGTCGGCAATGGTTTGAATCTAATGGGCGTCGAAAACGAAGTTCGACTGATCGTCACCGGGCTGATGCTTGTCCTGGCCGTATCGATCGACAAGCTGATCGAACGGGCCACCGGCCACCAGAGCTTCTGACACAATTTTCCCAAGGTGCGGGCGCGCTACGGGTAGCAATCGGCATGAGAAAGGCCGCTGAAATGAAGACTGAAGATATCGAACTCTGCGCCAGCTACTGGACAGTCAGCGGCGCCGTGCATCCGGGCTCACCGAGCGAGATCAGCCCCTTCTCTTTGAAGGATCGCGCTGAGGTTTGCGGCAGGGTCGGCTGGCGGGGCATGGGGTTCGTCCTTGACGACATGAATGCTTCGATTGCCCGATACGGCTTGCCAACCGTGCGCCAGATTTTTTCGGACAATGGCATTCGTCATGTCGAACTCGAGTTTCTTGTAGACTGGCATCTTGCCGGCGAGAAGCGTCTCGCGTCGGATGCCGCCTATGATCGCTTGCTTGAGGTCGGCGCCGAACTTGGTGTCAAGAAAATCAAGATTGGCGGCGGGGTCTTCGAAGAGGGCGAGCCGGATCTGCCGGTCATGCGAAGTGCCCTTGCCACCATCTGCGAACGGGCCGCGCCACTTGGCATCGATATCGTCATCGAGTTTCTGCCCTTCGCCAGCATCAACACCATCAAGCGCGGACTTGCGCTCTTTGATGGGCTCGGCACGACGAATGGCGGCCTGCTGGTTGATACGTGGCACATTCAGCGAGGCGGCATGACAGCCGAGGATATACGTCAGATCCCCCTCGAATTTCTGCGAGCAGTCGAACTCGATGACGCAGGTCCAGAAGTGCTCGGCTCGCTCTTCAACGATTCCACCCATTACCGTCGTCTGTGTGGCGAAGGTTCGATCGACATCCGGTCTCAGATCCAGGCCATTCTCGATGTAGGATATAATGGCTACTGGGGCGTCGAAGTGATCTCTGCCTATCACCGACACCTCCCCTTGGAGATCGCTGCGCAGCAGGCTTTTGACACGACGATGCAGCAGTTTCAGGCTGTTGACCTGCCTGCGGATTAAACAATCTGCTGCTGCGCAAACAGCGTCCAATACGAAAACATCAAGGACTTGGAAAATGGTAAGAATTGCAGTTCTCGGCGCAGGACGCATCGGTAAGATCCACGCGGCCAGCGTGGCGGCAAATCCAAAAGCCAAGTTGGTGGCCGTCGCCGATCCTTTCGCAAATGCCGCCCAGCCGGTAGCGGACGCATACGGCGCCGAGGCGATGACGGACGCCACGGCGGCGATCGAGCGATCGGATATCGATGCGATCGTCATCGGCACCCCGACCGACACCCATGTCGGCTTCATGATGAAGGCAATCGAACTCGGTAAAGCGGTACTTTGCGAGAAGCCTATCGACCTTGACATTGCCAAGAGCGAGGCCGCCGCCGCCGCGGTGGAGCGTGCGGGTGGCAAGGTGATGCTGGCCTTCAATCGCCGCTTCGACAGTACCTTTGCCGAAATGCGCCGCGCCATCGACGCCGGGCGTATCGGCGCTGTTCGCCAGGTGGTCATCTCCAGCCGCGATCCCGGAATGCCGCCGCCTGCCTACGTCAAAACCTCCGGCGGCATCTTCAGGGACATGACCATTCATGACCTGGACATGGCCCGCTGGCTTCTCGGCGAAGAACCCGTACTTGTAACCGCCGTTGGTTCCCGTCTGGTCGATCCGGATCGTCTGGTCCAGTATGACGATTACGATACGGCGATGGTGGTTCTGCAGACCGCAAGCGGCAAACAAGCACACATCAACAATTGCCGTGAAGCCGTTTATGGCTATGACCAGCGTGTCGAGGTGCTCGGTTCGACCGGCATGCTGACACAGGACAACCTACGCCCTACCACAATGCGTGTGACCACGGCAGAGTTGACCGACGCCCGCGAGCCATTGCTGAACTTCTTCCTTGAACGTTATGCACAGGCGTACCGCGCGGAGATGGACGCATTCATCGATGCAATTCATGGCGACAAGCCAATGCCGACGACTGTCCGTGATGGCGTACTGGCTTTACGCCTCGCCGAGTGTGCGGTCGAATCCGCGCGGACCGGCCGCGCCGTCGCCGTCTGAAACAAAAGCAGGAAGGGAGATAACGGTCATGTCCTACGCTATCGGAAACGAAACCACACTTGGAATCGCTTGCCTCGGCATCACACACCCACACACGTCGGGCCGGGTGAAGGCGTTTCAACGGATGCCAAACGCGAAGGTTTTAGGCGCCTACGATGCGAGTCCGCTGCTTGATCCATTCGTTGAGGCCATGGGGATTGCCAAGCGGACCAAGGAGGAAATTCTCTCCGATCCGGATGTGCACGCGGTTCTCATCCATCCCAAGAGCTACCTGATGGCCGACTGGGCGATAGAGGCGATGGAAGCAGGCAAGGCTGTTCTCTGTGAAAAGCCCGCCGGTCGAGGATCGGTCGATACGTCACGTCTGGTGGAATGTGTAGAGCGAACCGGGCAGCTCTTCCAGGTCGGCTATTGCTGGCGCTACGCGCCCTCGGTCGACAAAATGCAGGAAGTCCTCCAAGCCGGTCAACTGGGCAAGGTGCTGCAGGTTCGAGCGCATGCTGGCTGCTCGCATGGAGAAGCGGATACCGATCACATGCGCCAACCCGGCGACATTGGCGGCGCGTTCTACGTGATTGGCTGCCATACGATCGATCGCTTGCTGTTACACTTCGGAATGCCGCATTCGGTCAACGCTCGGATCACCAAGTTCGACGGTGTGATGACGCCGAATGCACGCGAAGATGCCGTTGGTGCCATTCTGAATTACGCCGACAAGCTGATCACAATCGACTTCATGTCGTGGGATCCGCTGCCCTGGACCGAGAGTTGGGACATCACCGCCTACGGGACAGAGGGCGTCATGCACTCGCGTCCTTTGCCCGCCTCCTACAAGCTCTACAGCACCGGAAAAGCGGGACTTCCCGAAGGTTGGACCGAATGGAACGAGACAAGCTTTCCCGAGATTTGGGCCGTTCGTAAGACCGTCTACTCGCCTGAAATCGCAGAGATCGGAAACCCGGTTTATTTCGATCGCGAGGCAGCAGCCTTCGCGAACTCCATGCGGTCTGGGGCTTCATCGAACGTGCCCGTGCACCAGGCCCATAACATCAACCGCATCTTGGAAGCGCTTTTTCAATCGTCGTCGCAGAACGGAACCGAGATCAAGCTCTAATCCTTCGAATGGCATACCGTCATGCCAGCCAAACCTCCTACGCGCTTCCGGAGTAGTACAATGATCAAGCATATCGTGATGTGGAATATGGCGGGCGATACGAAGGAGGATCGCTCCATGGCGGCGAAATTTCTTCAAAGCCGCTTCGAGGAGCTACGGGGTGAAGTTCCGGGCTTGCTTCATCTCGAGGTGGGTCTCGACCATAGCCGCGTCGATTACGCCTGTGATGTCGTCCTCTACACCGAATTCGAGAGCCAGGAGGCTCTCGATGCCTATGCAACACATCCAGCGCACCTGCGGGTCAAGGGTGAACTTGGGCAGATGCGGGTCGCACGTTTTCAGGTCGACTACGCAGTCGCTAGGAACGCTCTTTGAAATCGCTATGGGAGTACAGTCATGAGGGCTTTCATCTATAGTATGCTTCCTTCGAGGGTCGTCTTCGGCGCCGGAAAGGTTTCCACGATCCGTCAGGAGGTAGAGGCGATAGGGTCTACGCGCGCGCTGGTCCTGTGTACTCCGCCACAACGAGCGCAAGCTGAGATGGTGGGGGAGCTACTTGGCTCCCGACTTGCCGGTATTCACGATGGCGCCGAGATGCACGTACCAATCGAGAGTGCGCGAAAAGCACGAACTCTGGCGGCCGAACTCGGGGCTGACTGCGTCGTCGCCGTTGGCGGCGGTTCTACCATAGGTCTCGGCAAGGCGATCGCACTCGAAGCGCCGATCCCGGTCATTGCGATCCCGACCACCTATGCTGGATCGGAGATGACACCAATCTACGGCATCACCGAGGGCGGCTTAAAGCGGACGGGCAAGGATGTGCGTGTCCTCCCGCGCTCGGTGATCTACGACCCCGATCTGACGATGTCCTTACCACTCGGCATGTCGCTCGTAAGCGGCATGAACGCGATCGCCCATGCTGCCGAGGGACTGTACGCACAGGATGGCAACCCTGTGATGTCTCTGATGGGTCAAGACGGAATTCGTGCCCTCGGAGAGGGAATGCCGAGACTGGTCGAAGCGCCTGATGACAAGGAGGCCCGCGCACTGTGCCTCTACGGCGCCTGGCTCTGCGGTATGGTGCTGGGGAATGTCGGTATGTCGCTGCATCACAAGCTTTGCCATACGCTTGGCGGCAGTTTCAACCTGCCACACGCCGAGACGCATACTGTCGTTCTGCCGCATGCTTTGGCTTACAATAGCCTCGCCGCGCCAGAAGCAATGGCGCGGATCGCAACGGCAATTCACGCCCCCGAAGCACCTCTCGGCCTCCATCGAATGGCAGAGAAGCTTGGGATGCCCACGGCACTGCGTGATCTCGGGCTTAAAGAGGCCGACCTCGACCAGGCCTGCGAGATTGCGCTTTCCAATCCTTACTGGAATCCGCGCCCGATCGAGAAAGCATCATTGCGGGCACTCCTTCAGCGAGCCTGGGAAGGAGCCGAGCCACGACCGTGAGGAGAGGGTAAGCGTATTTCGCTGTTACTCCATCATTGGTGGTCGCCTGATGGAGAAGGATGATGGCCGGAGGACGATCAAGGCTGTGCCCCTAGGGAGGGAATGAGATGGACGCATATTTTACCGAAGAAGGCTCTGTCGAGGCGGTCAACGCCCGCGTGAGCCCGGAAGCAAACCCTCGCCTCGCCGCGGTCATGGCTTCAATGGTCAGGCACCTCCACGCCTTTGCTAAGGAGACACAACTCACGCAGGAAGAGTGGGAGATCGGCATCGATTTCCTCACCAAGGCTGGGAAGATGTGTTCGGGAGAAAGACAGGAGTTCATTCTCCTCAGTGACACGCTCGGATTCTCGATGCTGGTTGACGCCATCAACAACCGCCGTCCCGAAGGCGCAACGGAAAATACCGTTTTCGGGCCGTTTCACGTCGCCGGCGCGCCGGAGCGTCCGATGGGAGCGAACATCTCCCTCGACGGAAAGGGCGATAGCTGTCTCTTCGAGGGCCAGGTCATGGATTTTGAGGGCAACCCGATCGCGGGCGCCCGGATAGACGTCTGGTCTGACAACGCAGAGGGCTACTATGATGTGCAACAGCCAGATGTTCAGCCGAAGTGGAACAATCGCGGAATTTTCGTCACTGGCGCAGACGGACGCTACAGCTTCGTCGGCATCAAGCCGGTTTCATACCCCATTCCGGATGACGGACCAGTTGGCCAGATGCTAGGCCTCCTTGGTCGCCATCCTTTCCGGCCTGCCCATATGCACTATCTTGTCACAGCCGCCGGCTTTCAAACGGTCGTGACCCACACGTTCGTAGGAGACGACCCATATCTTGACTCCGACACGGTATTCGGCGTGAAGCGCTCGCTTTTAGCACCGTTTGAGCCTTGCAAAGACGGGACAACGATGTGGCGGTCACCTTTCAATTTCGTTCTCGTTTCGGTCTCCAATACAAGCGGCTCCCCTGCCCCACTCGAGGCAGGATAGCACCATTTGCTTTCGGTGACGAATACGCGAAAAAGCGACTTGCCGAAGTTCGAGCGGTCTAAGCGACGACCGCTCTGGCGTATTGATGCCGCCGAAGCTTAGCTTGATCGGCGTCTGCTCTCGGGAAGACGCCACCCTAGGCCCTACGACCGAAATGAGGTCGCTTTGCCGCCTGGGGCCACTACGCTGCCACGGCCTTCGGGGCCTTTACCGTTGCGAAAAGCGGCGAGGCGAGAAGATAAAGTGCTGCACCCACCAGCCATACGGTGCCGATCCAGATGCTTTTGGTCGAAAAGAACACTGCAGTGGTGAGCACCGGCCCCACTATGCCTGCCAGGCTCATCAGGCTGGCCAGCACACCCTGCAACTGGCCCTGCTGGTCATCGCTCACGCGGCTGGTCACCAGCGATTGCAGCGCCGGCATGGCAACGCCACCCAATGCAAACAGAGGCGCTACCGCGTAACCCATCCAGCTCTGGTTGGCGAAGGCCATCAGCACATACGCCAGCATGTCGAATGCAATGCCGATCATCAACGTGCCCAGGTCACCAAAGCGGCGCGAAAGCGGTCCGACGAGAAAGGCCTGAGCCAGGGCGCCGCTGATGCCGAAAGCGGACAGTGACAGGCCCATGTGCACCGAATCCCATCCGAACCGCTCGGCGCCATAGAGCACCCAGATTGTTCCCGGTATGGCTGCCACCAGACCGAAGACGACAGAGACGGTTACGAGTGGTAGGAGCGGCTTGAAATTCCAAAGCCACACCAATGGCGCCACGGGATTGAGTTCTTTGAACGCGAACTTGCCCGGACTAGCCTTTCGACTTTCCGGCAGGACAAACAGCGCGATGAGCAGATTGAGGCCATTGAACAGGGCTGCCACAAGAAACGGCGAGCGGAGCCACCAAGCGCCCATGACGCCGCCGATGACGGGACCGATGATAAAGCCCAGGCTCATCACGGCGCCAACGGTCCCAAACCGCTGCGCACGCCGCTCGGCTGGGGTGATGTCGGTGATGTAGGCGCTTGCCACCGCCATATTGGCGCTGGTTATCCCCGCCATGGCCCGCCCGACCACGAGCACCCAACCGAGGGGGGAAAGTGCCATGACGAGGTAATCGAGCAAGGTGCCAGCCAAAGAGAGCAGCAACACCGGGCGCCGGCCAAACCGATCACTGAGCGCACCAAGGACCGGCGAGAAGACAAATTGCATGATGGCATAGACCGCCAGCATCATCCCATAGAGCAATCCGATGTCGCCGCCACCCGTCACCTCGGCCAGCAGGTTCGGCAGGATGGGGAAGATCAGGCCCGCGCCAATGGCATCCAGGGCAACGGTTGAAAGAATAACGAAAAGGGCCTTGTTCATACTGGGGCGTCCCGATAAGCTTTATCAGTGATAAATTTATCGGTGATAAGCTCCCTTATCGATGATAAGTCAAGAGGTGTTCTTCCATGGCTATCGGACGTGATCGCATTGTCGATGAGGCCCTGCTGCTGCTGGACGAGGTGGGAATAGACAAGCTTTCCACCCGCAAGCTTGCAGAGCGGCTGGGCGTCCAGCAGCCGGCGCTCTACTGGCACTTCCGCAACAAGTCGGAATTGCTCGACGCCATCAATTCCGAGATGCTGCTGCGCTATCACAGTGATCGCCTGCCCAAACCCGGCCAGGATTGGGTGACGTTCACGCTGGCCAATGCCCGCAGCATTCGCAAGACCCTGCTCACCGTGCGCGATGGCGCGCGGCTGACCGCAGGTACACGGCCTTCCGTCGCCGAATTTGCCGATGCGGAAAAGGTCTTGCAGCTCTATGTCGATACTGGATTTTCCGCAGAGGAGGCGTTTGGAATCGCCATTTGCGTGACGCGCTATGTGGTCGGCTATGTTCTTGAAGAACAAGGGGAGCGCGAGCGGGAACAGATAGACCAAAACTCACCCAATCCCGACTTCGCGGCGGAAGTGGAGCCGTTCCCCCTGCTCGCAAAAGCTCTTGAGACCTTCCACAGGGTCGGAACGGTCAACACTGAAGCCGTGTTCGAGAGTGGGCTAAGTTACCTGCTGGCAGGCATGCAGGAGAAATTGCGGGCGAAACAGGCAGGATGACCTGGAAACGCTCAGACTAGTGTTCCACCGCGTCCACCGCATGACACTATAGTCCGCCGCTACGTTTCACGGGAATGGCCGCTTTCCTGCGTCACTGCGATCACCCCGAACGTCTGAAATGACGGCGCCAAGCGGAAATCATTTCCGTTGTCGGCCCAAACGAACTCATCGGCTAGACGCTTCACCGCCACCGTGGACGATCAAAGTCACAAGGAGCAATCGATAGAAAGCATGTGGTCCCTGCCCATGCGGTCGCCATAGACCGGGAATTTGGACAGCAACGTATCAATGGCCTGAACGTCTGCAGCATTCAGTTTGACGTTTTGGGCACCAAGATTTTCCAGCAGATGCGCTTCGTTGCCGGGGATCGGCACGATGATGGGGCTTTTTGCCATCAGCCATGCGAGGGCGATTTGGGGTGGGGTCGCCCCCTTCGTTGCTGCATAGTCCTCGAGCCAATCGATGATCGGCATGAATTCCGTTGAGAACCCAGGAATACCTGTCGATCGATCTGCGATGTATTTCACATGTGATAGTGGTTATTGTCCTGGGGCCGTGAGCGGTTTCATGAAGCAATCGCTCACCTATCAAGAGGTTTGTACGTTTGCGTCTGGAGCTTCGATCGTGCTTTCCTACTCATTTGGGCCGTACGTACTTGTACCAGAGCGGCAGTCGCTGACGCGCGAACAGACGGCCGTTCGTATTGGTAGCCGCGCACTGGAAATTTTGGCGGCGCTGATCGAGCGTCCCGGCGAACTGGTGGGCAAGGCTGAGCTTGTGTCGCGCGTCTGGCCGAATACCTTCGTCGAGGACAGCAATCTCAAGGTGAATGTTGCCGCTCTTCGTCGGGCGCTGGGCGATGCTCCAGACGGCACGCAATACATAGCGACGGTGAGCGGCAGGGGCTATCGCTTCGTCTTTCCCGTGCGTATTTCGGGTCAGAGTGACACCTCCGTCACGGCGAAGTCTCAGGATGAGCGCACGCACAATCTGCCTGTTTCAACGACCCGTTTGGTGGGAAGAAGCGATGCTGTTGATGCAATCCGGTGTGCACTTGAAGTATCGCGCCTCTTCACGATCGTTGGCCCGGGTGGCGTTGGCAAGACGAGGTTGGCTCTCGCAATCGCTGATCAACTGAGTGCAGCCTACGACCATGGCATCTGGTTCGTTGATCTGGCGACCGTCACCGATGCAGCTCTCGTACCGACGTCGATCGCCACGGCGATGGGGTTGAGGGTCCACTCGGCGAATATCAAGGCTGCGGTCGCCGCTTTCGCAGCCGACCGGGAATTCATGCTTGTGCTCGACAATTGTGAGCACCTCATCGAAGCGGTGGCCTCCTGCGCAGAAACGCTTCTAGCCGCCGCCGCAAGGGTACGGATTCTCGCCACGAGCCGAGAACCGATGCGAGTTCTCGGCGAGCAGGTCTATCGCCTGCCACCTCTCGAAACACCACCCGAGGTGTCCGGACTTTCCGCAGCCAAGGCTTTGGCGTTTCCGGCCGTCGAGCTCTTCGTCGAGCGCGCCGCCGGAAGTCGCGGCGAGTTCAAGCTCAGCAACGTGAACGCGCCGGTTGTGGCTGAGATCTGCCGCAGGCTCGACGGGCTGGCACTCGCGATCGAACTCGCCGCGCCGCGATTGGATGCGTTCAGTACACGGGAACTCCTCGACCTTCTCGCCGATCAATCTCATGTGTCGAGTGATAGGCGGAGCGGCGACCCTCGCCACCACACCTTGGCTGCAATGCTGGACTGGAGCTATGGGCTGCTCCCCGAGCCTGAGCGCATCCTGCTTCGACGCCTCTCGGTCTTTGCAGGCGCCTTCAGTCTCGAATCGGCATGCGCCGTTGCAGTCGACAAGGGTCGTGACCGCTCCGAATACATTCACGGTGTCGCGAACCTCGTTGCGAAGTCGCTTATATCGACGGAGAGAGGAGAGCTAGGGACGCACTACAGATTGCTCGACACAACCCGTAGACATGTGCTGCAGAAACTTGACGAAAGCGGCGAAAGTAACGGCCTGCGCCAGCGCCACGCCGAACATCTCCTCGAACTCGCAAAACGCGCCGAGGCCGAATGGAGAATCCGGCCGACGGCCCACTGGCTCGCCGAGTACGGGCGAAAAATGGACGATATCCGTAGTGCTTTGGGCTGGGCCTTTTCCGAGAACCGCAACATTGCAATCGGCGTAGCGCTCACGGTGGCCGCCCTCCCGTTTTGGGAACATCTATCTCTCGTGGAAGAGTGCCGCACAGGGTCAGAAGTCGCCCTCAGCAGTTGCTTTGCCAATTTCCGTAGCGCGAGCGACGACATGAAGCTGCAGTTTGCCTATGGAACGGCGCTGCTTCATACTCACGGCCCTCTTCAGGAGGTCAAGGAAGCCTGGACCACAGCGCTCGATTGTGCCGAGTTGCTCAACGACACCGACTACCGGCTCAGATGCTTTTGGGGATTGTGCGACTATTTCACATGGACGGGCGACCATCATGCAGCCCTCGTGATGGCGGAAGAGATCAGAAAGCTGGCAACCGATCGCGGCGATCGCGACGCACTCATTAATGTCGACAGGCAGTCGGGAACCGCTCTGCGCTACTTGGGAGAGCTTGCCGAGGCACGGCGTCACCTCGAACGTATGATCGCCCGATATATTCCTCCCGTGGCTCGCTCGGACATTGCGCGCTTCCAGTTGGACCCACGATCTGCGGCAAAGGGAACCCTTGCGAACGTCACCTGGCTGCAGGGGCATCCTGACAAGGCAGTTGCCATGGCGCAGCGTCAATTGGAAGGGGCACGGGCCGCCCGGCACGCCCTCGCAATCTGCAATGCTATAGTCCACACGACTTGCCCCATTGCGCTGTTGACGGGAGACCTTGCTGCCGCGGAGAACCTCCTTGTGGGCATCGAAGTTCATGTCGCGGAGCACGCGATGACGATTTGGAGTGCCATGAGCCGCTGCCTGCGCGCAGAGTGGCTGCTGCAGAGCGGCGATGCGTGTGGACTGGCGATGTTGAGAGGCGCGCTCGATGAGCTTCTTGCGGTAGGTTTCCGCATGCGTTGCCCTTTCTATATGGGCGTTTACGCTGCGGGCCTGGGGGATCACGGGGACGTTGAAGCGGGACAGATCGCGATCGGCGAGGCCATCGCGCTTTCGGCATCGACCGGTGAAATCTGGTGCATGCCGGAATTGTTGCGCATAAAGGCGGTTTTGTTAGGCAAGGAAAACGCCAACCGGACGGCGGAAGCCGCAGAAGTCCTTTATTTTCAGTCGCTCGACCTCGCACACCGCCAAGGTGCATTGTCATGGGAGCTGCGCACCGCAACGGCTCTCTCCGAGCATTGGGCTCAGTCGGGTCAAAGCGAAAGGGTTGGCGGACTTCTGGCACCGATTTATCGACGCTTCGGCGAAGGGTTCACCACCCGCGATCTGGCGAGGGCGCGCGCAGTCCTCGACGCTGTGGAGGATGCTGGCGAGAGGAGCACAAGCACTGCTCGTCAGGCTCGTCGCGAAGGGCATACACATCCGAATTCCTAGCGCACTAACGATCGCGTGCGGCGATCCAACATGAGCAGGATCGGAGCGACCGCGGCGATGCCCGCGAAGGTTGAGAAGGCCTCGACGTAGCGCGTACCCCCCGCGGCCATGATGTGCAGCGATGCCGGGCCAAGTCCTGCGCCCATGGTCAAAGCCATGTAGTTGATGCCGAAGAGCTTGCCGAAGCTTCGAACTCCGAATCGTTTCGACAGCAGGTAACCGATCGCGTCGCCCTCTGCTCCGGTGGCAAGGCCGAAGAAGACGGCGCTGACATAGACCGGGATCTGACCTTCGGAATTCAACAGAATGAAATGACCGACAACGGGCGACAGAAAGGCCAAGCTGGTTAATGGGACCGGGGGTAGTCTGTCAAGCAATGCCCCGAAGCCGAGGCGTATGACAATGAAGGACAATCCCACAAGGCTCATGACCAAGGCCGCCGTTGCTGTATCCGCTCCACGATCCGCCAGTACGACAGGGAGAGAAATAGAGCCGGCTGCAGCGGCGAAGTAGTTGAGAAAGAATGCGCCCAGCATCAGCCAGAAGCTCGCCGTCTCCACCGCCTGGTGGACAGTGTGGCCCTCGCCTGCGCGGTCGAGTCGCTGAAGCACGGGTGGATCACGAATAACAAAAAGGGCGACGGGAAGCGTGACCGTCATCGATATCAGACCGGCTGCCATGAATGCAAAGCGCCAGCCCGACTCGGAGATCAGGAATGCAAGGAAGGGAGGAACCGTTGCGATCCCAAGCCCCACAAAGGAAAGCATTACACCCAGTGCGAGACCGCGTCGCCCCGAGAACCATCCGACCACCACATGCGTGTAGGGCACGCCGGTCTGCGCGGCGCCCATGAGACTTGCCACGGCGACAGCCACGATGAATGTGGGCAAGCTCTGCGACGCAATCCCAACCCCGATCAGACCAATCGCCATCGACACGGACGAGACGGCAAGCACTCGGCGTGGGCCGAAGCGGTCCGTCAACGCGCCCACTACAGGCGACATAAGACCGTTTACGATGGCTATCGGTGCGACGACGGCGGCCACTACCGTCCGATCCCACCCGGTATCCTTGGTGATTGGCACGATAAAAACGCTAAAGCCATAGATCAGCACGATCCCGATGCTGAAATACATTCCCGCGCCTGCACCTAGCACGATTGCAATCAGTCTGGCCCGCCCCGCTGTCGTGTCCATATCTCAAGTGAGCCTTTGTTGGCGCCGGTCGAGGCCGCAGTCCGCTCGCAGGAAGACACCCGGTTGTCGGTTTCCTGCTTACCGGATCGCTGCTCGGTTCACCAAATTTCCCAGATCTTAACCAACCTCGCAAGCGTGGACTTGTTAGTATTTGCCCAGTCCCCGCGAACAACAGGAGGCAACAATGTCTCGCGAGCAAAGGCCAGCTACCCAACCAGACGACCCGGAGCGCCGCGCCATCCTTCGCGCCGCCGGAGGAGTTGCAATCGGCGGCATTGCCGGCGCCCTCTCGGTCAACGCAACTGCATCCGCGAAAGAAACGCCTGTCGCAACCCGCGATACAAATTCGCTCGGTGCCCGGCTCCAGGGCGTACAGCATTTCGGCCTGACCGTGCAGAACATGGAACGCGCGTACGAGTTCTATACCGCCGTGCTCGGTGGCACCGAAGTCTTCCGTCATGGTGACTTTCAAGGCGACGCCGTGCAGAACACACTGCTTGCCGACCAGGAGATCCTGGCCAATCAGCTCGGCGTCAATCCGCGGTCGATCGGCGTACCTGACCTCAGGGACGGCGCCCAACGCCTCGATGTGCGGTTCATCCAGTTCGACAACGTCGTCATTGAGCTCTTGCAATATCGCGATGCGGACCAACCTATGGGCGGTCCCAAGGCATTCGCCGAACCTTTGGAGCACATGAGCCCGGCTTTTCCGCGAATGATGCACATCTGCTTCTATGTACGGGATGATGTCGACTTCAATCAGTTCATCGCCGATCTCGAGGCGGAGTCCGCGCGTCGCGGTATGACACAGGTACGAGCAAATCGCATCATACGTGTTTCGACTGAAGACGAACGAAAGGCGGCCCCCAAGAGCGCCAACACCAACAAGGTGACCGTTGCGCCATCAGACGGCTGGGAACTGATTTATTGCAAGGGGCCTGAAGGAGAACAACTGGAGTTCGTGAAGGCGCTTGGACCGGTGAAGAAGCGGTTCACAGATGCATTGGACGCCCATTTGCGCATGGCAAGTGCGAATTGATCCCAACAGGCATCAGCAACAATTTTACAAGCCGGCTGCCAGAATTGGCGATCAGGCCATCTATCTACACGTGGCGAGATAAGGAGAAGGACATGAACATAATGCCGTCGCTGCAGACCTCCGCAATTCTGCTCGCGGGCCTGATCGGAGGGGAGGTTCTCCAAACTCACGCGCTCGCGCAAGAAGGGCCGGGCCAGGGCTACGCCAGAATTGCCAGCGGAGCCTATTCGGTGGTTGCCGAGGTCCGTGCCAAACCTGGCAAGCAGGCCGAACTACGGGCCATCACGCTTCCCCTTATAGACCTTGTCCGCAGCGATCCCGCGAACCTTGTCTATTTTCTACAGGAAAACCGAGAGACACCCGGGCACTTCATCTTTTACGAAATCTTTGCCAACGAAGCCGACTTCGAGGCTCATAACACCATGCCCTACGTGCAGGATTGGTTTGCCAAGCTGCCGGACCTCGCTGAGGGCGGAGTAAAAGTGACGCGAATGCAGATCCTCGCACCGGCCGGCAACTAGCAAGCCTCCCACGAAACCAGACGGCGAACAAAGACCATCGCCGATTGCCGGGCAGAACATGCTCGTGCGGCGGGCGAGCGGCTCTCGCATACGACACCGTCAGACCAGGAAGAGCTGCGATATGAGACTAAAAGGCAAAGTCGCATTGGTCACAGGAGCCGCAGGCGGTATCGGCCTTGCCGTCGCGGACCTGTTCGACAGCGAGGGCGCCGTCGTCGTTGCCGGAGATGTCAAGCCGCCCGAAAAACCCTATCCTGGGGCCATCGAAGCGATGACGCTTGATGTAACCAGCGAAGAGCAATGGGCAAGGGTCGTTGCTGCGATCGTCAGGAAGCATGGCCGTCTTGACGTTCTTGTAAACAATGCCGGCATTATCGCCTACGAGCCGCTCGACAAGCTGGAGATGAAGGCGTGGCTAAAGATCATCGCCGTAGACCAGACCGGCGTTTTCCTCGGCATGCGGGAGGCAGTTCACGTCATGCGCAAACAGCAGGCCGGCTCGATCGTCAACATCTCCTCGATCTGGGCAAGTGCGGCGGTTGCGGGTGCACACGCCTACCATGCCGCCAAAGGTGCTATTCGCAGCATGTCGAAAAACGCGGCGATGACCTACGTATCCGACGGAATCCGGGTCAATTCCCTACATCCGGGCTTCATACATACACCGTTGACTGATGCGCAGGCACCCGATCTGAATCAAACTATCATCGCCATGACGCCGATGAAACGCGGCGGCACTCCGATCGAGATCGCCTACGGCTGCCTGTATCTGGCTTCCGAGGAGGCAAGCTACGTGACCGGCGTCGAATTGAACATCGATGGCGGTTATCTCGCCCAGTAGCGCAAGAGACATGCGGGTCATCAGCTTAACGGTTGGCCGATAGGACACACGGCGCCACCGCCGCCCAGATCGCCATCGCCTGGCTTCAGGCTCAGGAAAGCGTCATCACGATTCCCAAAGCCGTTCGCCCCTCGAGCCGGCGAGCCAATCTCGATGCGCGCGACATTCGCCTCGAC
This sequence comes from Rhizobium sp. P1_C7, assembly GCF_056406295.1. NCBI lineage: Bacteria > Pseudomonadati > Pseudomonadota > Alphaproteobacteria > Hyphomicrobiales > Rhizobiaceae > Rhizobium > Rhizobium sp. P1_C7. Next base: position 45,349 of record NZ_JBFUAL010000020.1, on the reverse strand, counting down.
GACGAGGACCGCGCGGCCATCGCGGCTCTGTCGAACATGGGGTCCTTCTCGCCGAAGTCAGCACCGGTAGCTGAGCCGACCCTCCAGCTCCATCAGCCGCTCGGCGGCAAAGCCGATCATCTCACGCAATAAATCTGCATCGGCGCTCTTCTCAACAAGCGAACGCACGTTCATCATATCATTGGTCATCGGTGGTCTTTCCGTCAGGTTGGTCTTCAACAACCCGATCCTAGCGGAAAACACTGATGGGCGCCCGCAAACCCAATCACCCGCTACAGCGCTATGAAAAGCGCGCGGGTGCTCGGCTTTGCTACCTCCCGCCACCTACACCACGCGGCGGGGCACGATCTTTCATCGTTCTCAATGGCTGGGAACTACGTCAATGAGCAGGCTGATGCCGGCACGGTCGTAGCTTTAGATGCATATGGCCCGGAGAAGTACCAGCGTCTTGCGCGCCTGAAGACGCGGCTCGATCCGCACAATATGTTCCGTCTCAATCAGAACATCACGCCGCTGGCTTGAGTCCTATTCGCAAGATGCGAGGTCGGTCCCGGCTGCCGACGTTGAGGATTTTTCAACAGAACAAATTTGTGGCAGTTTGCCGAACAGCACATTTTCCCCGTCGGAAGGAGGGTGCTCCAATCCGCTATAAAGAGTCACGTTGAGCCTGGTCCTGATGAATTGGCAGACCATGCAAACTACCTTCGAAGCAGGAAGCTCTCATGTGAAATGTTGAGAAAATGAGGTTTTCGGCGCAAGGAGGACCTTGACGGAGTCAAGCCGTCGACCTTTGCGTTCGACGCACCATAACGATGATTTATGGAACCAGCACCCTAACAGGCGTCAGATTGTAGCCGAAGGGCACCGTTGCTGGAACGGATCCCCCAATCTTGGCTCCGCACGGCAATCAGTACTTCGCATCCGGCAGTCCACAGAACGGGTCCACTGGGTTGTTCCGGTTGAATGGCACTTTGCCGAGCAAGGCTCTTACGACGGCCAGCTGCATGCTGTCTGTCGTCGAATAGGCATTAACGTACGCCGGCATCCGGGGGGCGTCGTAAAGCATATAGGGATAGCCCAGGGAAATCATCACCGTCGGGATCTCATGCCACGACCGTCGCATCGCTTTCCCGAAATCTCCCATGAGCCCAAGCCAGTCGAGAAATATCCGCCCCCGCGTGAGCAGCGTTTCTTCCCCAAACAGGTAGATGACAAGGTCGAAACTATCCCTGCTGATAACGGTAGCTGATGTGTATTGCGTGACCTCAAACCCTTCGGCCGCTAGCAAATCAGGGATTATGAAGGGCTGAGGTTCCGGGACGAACGGAAAGATGATCCCCCTAGATACGACCAGCACCCGTCGGTGCTTTGCGGGTGAAACCGGCATCAGACCTTGGACGTCTTTGACAAGGGTCGGCACCCGATCGTTGAGCGCCCTTATGAAATCTTCATCCTCTGCCCTGTTGCGCTCGCTGGTGGGTCGTTGCTCGCCGTGGAGGCCGAGGGCGGCCTTCAAAGCCAACTGCCGTTTGACAGCATCGTCTATGCGCGCCCAAGTCAGCCGCCCATCGACAAGCGCTGCTCGCAGGTGACCTATGTCTTGGTCTACATCGTTAGAAAACAAAATGACGTCACAACCGGAAGCGATGATTTCAGGCAGATGCTCCGAACGGGGCGACCACGATCCGAGCCCTGCCATTGCTGTGGCATCCGACACGATCAGGCCGTTGAAACCCAGTTGCTCCCGCAAAAGCGTCTGGTTCAGGTAATGACTGATCGAGGCAGGCCGGTAGGCTTCAATCTCCGCGCTATCAGCCGCCACCCCTCTTACATAGGATGGCAAAGCGATGTGCCCGGACATCACCGACATGACGCCCGCATCGATAGCATTGCGATAGAGACGTCCGAAGTTCTCCTGCCATTCTTCCATGCTGAGTGGGTTGATGGTGGTCAACAGGTGTTGGTCCCTGTCGTCAAACCCCTCCCCCGGCCAGTGTTTGACCGTGGCTGCGACACCCTCAGCCTGAAACGAGGCGATTTGTGTCAATGCATGGCGTTCGATGGTATCGATGTTTGAGCCAAATCCACGCGTCGCGACAATGGCGCTTCTAAACGCCGCGTTGATGTCGACGACGGGGGTGAAGGACCAGTTGATCCCATAGGCGCGGGCTTCGGCTGCCATGATATCGCTGACACGCGCTGTTGCCGCGATGTCATCCACTGCGGCCAGCGCCAGCGGGTTGGGCACTTCGATCCCGCCGGGCAAACTCATGCGGCTGCCTTCAAGGTCGGCAGAGACCAGTAGAGGCACCGGGGCAGCAGCGTTGAAGGCAGAGATCAGAGCACGTTCGGTTTCGGGATCGGCAGCCGGAACGCGGGTGATCGATCCAGGCTGAAATGCCTGTTGGGCGGCAAGACGTTCGGGGTCCAATCCAGCACAGCGCAGATTGAACAGTTGCGCGAGTTTCTGATCCGGCGTCAATTTGGCAAAGGACGCGTCCACCCATGCGAGCGCAGTCGCGTCGAGATGAAATGGTGCGACTGAGTATGGGTGCGACATGGAGGACCCCGGTACCATTTTGAACAAACGGGTGAAATGGTTTGACCTAAATCGATCGGGCCTCACGGTAGCCACTATCGACAGTTCAGGCAAGCTGACGACACCGCGCCACCGGCATTCGACGCTGTTCGGAATGATTTTTTGGCAGGATAACCCGCTACGTCGTAAACACGCTGGATCTGGTGTACTCAAACGCGCTCTACGGCTCGAACCTAATCGAACTCATTTTCACAGCAGCCGAAAGCCTCGGCCGCGAAAGAACGGCCGGGGCGTGAAAAGTAGGCATTCGAAACATCGTCACTCCTAACGCGCGAACTTGTAATTTCTCAACAGTATGCCCAGAAGATCAAACAAATCACCCGAAATGCTGGCCGCGCGCAGGTCTTTTAAGTGCTGCCTTAGCTCCGCTTCTCGCCGTCGCGCGCAAGAACGAAATCGTGTTCGACCTCCCAGAACTCGCCGGCGAAATCGTAACTTTTGGCGCGTTCCGGGTCATGTGTGCGCTTGAACTGTGCGAGCAGGCTTTCCTTAACGCCAAAGACCGCGTCCGAATTTATGTAGGGATCGTCGGGATCGAAAATGTGAGTGATCAGGGTCTCGAAGCCATCGGCCTTGATGATGTAATGCAGATGGGCCGGACGGTTCGGGTGGCGACCCAGATGCTCGAGCATCTGTCCCACTGGACCGTCGTTCGGGATCGGGTAGTATTTTGGCTTTACCGCCCGAAACCAGTATCGACCGTCCGAGTCTGTGCGGAACACCCCGCGCAGATTGAAGTCCGGCTGGATGCCCTGCTGCTGTACGTCGTAGAAGCCCTCGTCATTGGCCTGCCAGACGTCCAACACCGCATCGTTGATCGGTTTTCCCGCCGTATCAAGAATCCGCCCACCGATCACCATGTCCTCGCCCTTCTGGTCCAGGCAAATATTGGCACCCATCGGCAGTTCCGGGGCGTCGGCGACATGAAACGGCCCCAGCACAGTACTTTCCGACGCCCCCGACGGCTTGCGGTTGTTGATTGCGTCCACCAGCATCGACACGCCGAGCGTGTCTGACAGCAGGATAAACTCCTGCCGCCATTCGTTACACATCTGACCGGTGCGGGTCAGGAACATAACCGCCTGCATCCATTCGTCCTGCGTCGGCTCGATCTCCTTGACCGCCTCGTGCAGTTTGCGGGTAACGATCTCCATGATCTGCTTCAGCCGTTCGTCCTTGGCGTTCTTGTTGCGGCCAGTGACGACCTCGACGGAATTTTCTTCGGTGAAGAAGCCCTTTTCGTGCGCGTCCATCACGACCTCACTTTCCAAGAATGGCGGGTAGAACGCGGCGCAGTTCCGCCGCGGGATCGTCTGCGATCGTTTCCCGCCGCCAGGCGACGTGATGGTCCGGACGCACCAGCAGGACGCCGCTATCGCGGATCTCCCGGATACTTGCCCAGTCGCCGTTGAAATCCTGCCAATGCTGCCGCGGCCCGATGACATGGGCGGCGAGTTCGATACCGAGTTCCTTGGCGAGATCCCGCGCTGCGTCGATCCAGCCCTGCCCGCCAATGCCGGTCAGCACCGTGAACTTTCCATGGCCGACGAGATCGAGTGTCGATACCTTTTTACCTGCCTCGGAGAACACCCAGGCATGCGGCAGACGCGCACCCGGCCAGCTCGTCTGCTGGCAATAAAGTTCGGAATCCTTGGCGAAGCCAGGCTCCTCCTGGCCGTCGGTGACCGCAGCACCGGACCGATACCGCTGGTTCATTTCGACGCCGTGGCAATCGAACTCGTAGACCTTGTCGGCGATCGCCTTGCGGATGGCGGCGCGCTGCTCTTCAGCGGCCTCTGTGTTGTTGCAGCGCGCGTCCATGTTCTGCTGCATCTTGACTGGATCGATGGAGTCGAGAAGGCCCAGCGCCTTGAAGATCGGGCCGAATTCCTCGATCGACTTGTTGGCCCGAGTGACGATCTGCTTGGCGATCGGCGCACGCTCGGCCTGATAGCTGTCGAGCAGCTTCGATCCTGCCGCGCCCTTCAGAACGTAAGCGAGCTTCCAAGCAAGATTGAATGCGTCCTGGATCGAGGTGTTGGAGCCAAGGCCGTTCGATGGCGGGTGGCGGTGGGTCGCGTCACCCATGCAGAAAACGCGGCCGTTCGACATGGTCGTCGCGTACATGTTGTTGACGGTCCAGGTCGACACCGACTTGATGGTCATTTCGAGATTGGGATCGCCTATGAGATCGCGCACCACCTTCTTGGCGTGAGCTTCGTCCACGGAAGGCGTCGGCTGATTGATGTCGTAACCCCATACGATCAACCACTCGTTCCAAGGACGCACCATGCGCACCAGCCCCATGCCAATGCCTCCGACGTCGGCGCCCGGCTGCAGCACCCAGTAAAGAACCGACGGGCGATGTGCGACGAGGCGCGACAGGTCGGCCTTGAACAGGATGTTCATGGAACCGGCGACGCCCATCTTGCCTTCGAACGCCAGACCAGCATGTTCCGCGACCTTCGAATTGCCGCCGTCGGCCCCGATGAGATATTTGGACCGAACCGTGAACTCCTTTTTCGTCAGACGGTCGAGACAGGTCGTCGTGACGCCGTCGTCGTCCTGCACATGGCGGAGATACTCGGTCGACATGCGGGACTGTGTGCCGCGAGAACATGCCGTCTTGAACAGCAGCGGCTCCATGAAGGTCTGCGGAAGATCGTTCATTTTCGTCGGAGACGATAGCTGATGCTCGGCACGGGACAGTGGATGCGTTCCCCAGCTCTTCATGCGCCCGATTTCCTCGCCGGTGAGGGACGTGCAAAACACATTCTCTCCCAACAGATCCTGTTCGGCTGCGAACATATAGGCCTCCTCCTCGACATCGCTGCCAAGATCGCGCAGCACCTCCATGGTGCGCTGGTTTGTGATGTGGGCTCTTGGCGTGCTGGCCAGCCAGCGGTAGCGGTTGATGACCAGGTTCTCCACGCCGTAGCTGGACAGAAGTGCAGCGGTGGCGGACCCGGCCGGTCCAGTCCCAATGATGAGTACGTCGGTGGTGATGTCAGCCATGAGGCCCTCCCATATGCGTGTCACTAAGCGGCCCGCCTTTAAGGACGCGGCGAACCGGGAAAAGTTGGATGCCCGTACGGTCTGAGAACAATCCCCACAGACCGCGTGGCGCAAAAAGCATTACGACAATGCTGAGAATGCCGAGCATCAGCAGATACCAGGAGCCGAAATCGGCAAGCAGGTTCTGCAAGAGGAAGAAGACGACGATCCCGAGAACGGGTCCTTCGATTGTGCCGATGCCGCCGATCACGACGATGAAGATGACGTAGGCCGTCCAGTCGGTGACCGAGAAGGCGGCGTCGGGCGAGATGCGGGCCTTCTGAACGTAGATCAGCGCTCCACAGGCCCCGGTGATGAAGGCCGTCGACAGGTAGACAAGGGCCTTGATCCTTTTTGCATCGACGCCGACGGCTCTTGCCGCCTGCTCGTTATCGCGCACTGCCGCCAGGCCGAGGCCCTGCTTGCTGCGCAGCAGACGATAGACGAAGCCGACCGTGGCGACGACGAGAACGAGTGCGAGCCAGTATGTCACCGCATCCCCGGCCTGCGAGGCCTTCATCCCGAAAGCGTCGCGCAGGAGGCCGACGCCGGCCATGTCGCGAGTAGTTTCCCGCGGAAGCGAGGTGCCGGTACCGCCCCCCAGCACTTTCCATTGAGCAAGCAGAAGCCGCATCACTTCGGCCACGACCCATGTTCCGATCGCGAAATATGGACCGTAGAGTCGGAAGGTAAAAAAGGCCGTGGGAATGGCGAGCGCCACCGAGAACACCCCAGCGATCAGGATCGCCAGCATCGGATCGATCCCGAACAGAATGACTGCGCCGAACATCGTGTAGGCACCAAATCCGACGAAGACCTGCTGGCCGACCGAGATCAGACCGGCGTAGCCGGCGAGCAGGTTCCAGCATTGGGCGAGAACCAGCATGGTGATGATGAAGAACAGATCCTGGATCACGCCGCGGGAGACGAACAGCGGAGCTGCGAACGCCACCAACAAAACTGCAACAACAGCCGCCGCTGTGAACGTGGACGCCTTCGTCCGCGTCTCGACCTGCCAGGTGGGAAGAACAATCGTCATCGTGGCGCCTTAATCGACCGCGCGCGGGAACAGTCCGCGCGGCTTGAACAGGAGAACGCAGAGGAAGGCGAGATGGCCTGCCAGGATCTGCCATTCCGGGTTGATGGCTGCGCCCACCGTCTGGGCGACACCGAGAATGACTCCGCCAGCCAGAGTGCCCCATAGCGATCCGATCCCGCCGATGATGACGGCCTCGAACGCGTAGATCAGTCTCGACGGTCCAGAGGTCGGATCGAAATTGGCACGCGTGCCGAGGTAAAGCGCGGCGATCGTGACGACCACCATCGCGAGGCCTGTGGCCATTGCAAAAATTCTGTCTGTCCGAATGCCCATCAGGCCAGCGGTCACGCCATCGTCGGAGGTCGCCCTGAACGCCCTTCCGAGCGACGTGCGATAGATCAGTTGGTTCAGCGCGACGATGACAACCATGGCCGACAGGAAGGTCATGAGCGGCATGACGCCCGCCGTCGCTACTCCGAGATCGACCGACGCGCTTTCGAGGCTCCCCGAAAAGATGCGACGGCTGTCGGCCGAAAAGCCCTCCAGAAGTCCATTCTGGATAACGATCGAAAGGCCGAAGGTCACGAGCAACGGAGGCAGGATATCCTTGCCGAGAAGACGATTGAAAAGACCGTATTGCAGCACCCAGCCGATCGCGAACATCAGCGGCGCCGCGACCAGCGTTGCCAAAAACGGATTGAGACCGAGGCTAGAGACAAGGAACAGGATCAGGAAAGCCGCCAGGACGATCAGATCGCCATGGGCCAGGTTCACCAGCCGCATGATGCCGAAGACAAGGCTCAGCCCGGCCGCGAAAAGCGCATATAGGCCGCCCAGAAGCACGCCCTGAAGGATGGTATCAAGCCAGTTCATGAGTGCCAGCTCCAAAATACGCTTTGTGAATGTCTTCTCGACTGAGTTCTCCGGATCGACCGGTCAGCGTGATCCGGCCTTCCATCATGCAGTAGACGCGGTCGGCCACCTTGAGAGCCTGCCCGATGTCCTGCTCGACGATCACGATCGAGGCGCCTGTTTCACGAATTTTTGGAAAGGCGGCGTAGATGTCCCGGACGACCACAGGTGCCAGGCCCAGGCTGATCTCGTCACAGAGCAGCACCTTGGGATTGGACATCAATGCACGACCGATCGCGACCATCTGCTGCTGACCGCCGGAAAGCGCGGTCGAAGCATTATCGCGACGCTCCTTCAGGATCGGGAATAACGCATAGACGCTCTCAAGATGCCAGGGACCGTCGATCTTCCGTCCGTACATTCCGATCAACAGGTTCTCCTCGGCGGTCAACGACGGGAAAAGCTTTCTGCCTTCCGGTACCATGGCTATGCCGCGGCGGACGATGTCCGGGGCGGGCTTGCTTCCGATGGCTTCTCCGGCAAACGATATCGATTCCGCCTGGTTGGACAGGACGCCGGCGATCGAGCGCATGAGCGTCGTTTTGCCCGCACCGTTCGCTCCGATTATGGCTATGGTCTCGCCGAGATCGACGGCGACGGTGACGCCGAAAAGCGCTTGGAAATCGCCGTAGAAGGCCTTGAGATCTTTCGTTTCCAGCAGCGCCATCAGATTTCGATCCCCAAGTAGATCTCGCGGACGTCGCGGGATGCCATGATTTCGTCGGGCTTGCCGACGCCGATCACCTTGCCGAAATGCAGGACGAGCAGTCGTTCGACGACGGAATTCAGCGCGTGCAGAACATGCTCGATCCAGATCACGGCGACGCCCCGGGCGTTGATCGCACGTATGGTCGCGACCAATGACTGGCATTCGCCCTCTGTCAGACCCCCCGCGATCTCGTCGAGCAGAAGCAGACTTGGCTGGGTGGCGAGCGCGCGCGCAAGCTCAAGGCGCTTTCGATCAAGAAGACTGAGGCTGCCCGCAAGCTTGTTCGCCTTGCCGATGAGACCTGTGTCGACCAGGATCTCGGCGCACTGATTGGACACTTCCGCTTCGCTTTGACGTGAGCCGAACGCGCCGGCGACGAGCAGGTTTTCAAAGACCGACATCTTTTCGAACGGCTGCGGGATTTGAAACGTCCGCCCCATTCCGGAGAGGCAGCGCGCCATTGGTGGCGTCTGCGTACAGTCGCTCCCGCGAAAATGGATGCTGCCGCTGTCGGCGACGAGATTGCCGGTGATCAGATTGAACAGCGAGGACTGCCGGCGCCGTTCGGCCCGATGATGCCGAGCGCTTCGCCCTCTCCGACCGTCAAGCTTATCTGATCGGCCACCTTTAACGCGCCGAACGACTTTGAAACCCCATTGAGCTCCAGAATTGCCAAGTCCATCCCTCCCGGATAGTCGGGGCCATTCGCGGCCCCGCTTTGGCGATCAAGCGATCGCTTCCATCTTCCCGCCGAAAGGAATGTTGGGTGCCGTCTTGTTGTCGGTGATGACGAGATCGTAACCGCCGCCGTCCTTCAGCAGGCAGTAGTCTGGGGATCTTGACGACGAATGTCGACCGACGTTCAATGCTCTCCCCAATCGTCGCAACTGCGCTCTTGCCACCAGCGATCACCATGACGTCTCCCGCCGCAGCGCAAGCGCCAATCGGGTCGAACGTCCAGCTGTTCCCTGGAGGCTTGTTTTCAAGCATTCTTCCAACCAATCGGTCCATGAACTGGCCATTTCAAACCGAGCTATGCCCCCGCCGTTGCATGCCGATCCTCTTCACGAACCTCTAGGATGCGATCAACCAAGCCCCATTCCAACGCTTCCTCTGCGGTCATGAAGCGGTCTCGATCCATCGCACTTTCGAATTCCTCATAGGTTCGTCCGCAATGCTCGGCATAAAGGCGCGTCATCCGGTGCTTGGTCCGCCTGATCTCCTCGGCATGGATGAGCATATCGGATGCCTGCCCCTGAAAGCCACCGGACAGCTGATGGACGAGGATGCTCGCATTGGGTAGCATCGCCCGCTGGCCCGGTTCTCCTGCCATCAACAGGAACGATCCCATCGAGCGGGCTGTCCCCATGCAGAGTGTATGCACCGGAGCGCGGATGTAACGCATGGTGTCATACATGGCGAGGCCGCTCGTCACCATGCCGCCGGGGGAATTGATATAGAGGCTGATTGGTTTCTTCGGATTTTCCGCTTCAAGGAACAATAATTGCGCAGACGAGCGCAGACACGGTGTCGTTCACTTCGCCATTGAGAAAGATGATCCTTTCACGAAGAAGTCGAGAGTATATATCAAAGGACCGCTCCCCTCTGCTTGATTGTTCGACGACCATAGGGACGAGTTGCATCGCTTCGCGCATTGGCGAACTCCAATCTTCCAGAATTTAAGGGGGGCTCGCGCGTCAGCCGGCGAGCATGAGGGGCAGGCTGTTGTTGTTCGCGGCTGCGCTACTCATCCGAACGAACCTCACGTCCGTAAGCTCGTGAATGATCCGCAGACTGGTTCCGCCGGTGGCATTGGGCACAATCCGAAAGGTGACTACGCTTTCGAGGAATGGAGGGTCGCTTTCGCGCATCCTGTAGCAGACCTCTTGTCCCGGCGTGAGAGAGGCAGAATCCGGATCGACCAATGCCGCTTTCGGCAGCCAGTTCTCTCGAAACTCCGGAATGCTTAACGCGCGCCAGACCTTATGCGGCGGCTCATCTATTTCATACTCAAGCTCAATGCTTTTGCCCTGATCGTCGGTCTTCTGTCGTTCATTGATCCATATCCTTCAGCAAGGCTTTGAGAGCGTCGATGCGCGCGGGCCAGTAGGCACGATACTTCGCCAGCCATCCGGCTATGAGCGCCAGGCCTTCTGGATCGACCTCGTAGTTCACAAAGCGTCCCTGTCGTTCCTCCCGCACCAGTCTCGCGCTCCGCAGAACCGAGAGGTGTTGGGACATGGCAGGCTGACTGATATTGATGCCATCGCGCAAAGCGCTGGCATTCATGCTGCCGGCCGCTAGCTTCTCGAAGATTGCGCAGCGGGTGGGGTCAGCCAAAGCCTTGAATATGTCGTTCTCTATCATGCCGACACATAAGCATGTACTTATCTTATTCGCAAGCTCGAAAGCGACCCGAATTGATAGAGGCGATGAGCGATCTGTCTAAAGCGATAGAATCGCGTACGCGGTGGACCGCGGTTCAAACGCAAATTCTCCAAGGTGCTGGCGGCTATCATCGTGCGGCGGTCGGCCAGGTTAACTGCTTATAGTAGGAAATGACTACTACCGCTTCGCAACCGCAGTCGGCCCTTTGGGGACTTGCGGCTGGGCAGCCTTATGATTGTCGATAAAGATTCACGCACTTCACCGAAACGGCGGTTTCGCGTAGCTTTCTTAGAAGTATCAAGCGTCATCGTGAACTGGTCCCCTGGCGACACCTAAAACTGGTCCGCCAAGGGTTGTTAGTTACTCTCCAATCCGAGCGTCGTTGTGGCCTTTTGCAAGAGTCCGCTGCGATCGAACTGCAGGTTGAACACTATACCTCCGTATACTTTCCTCCCTACCGCAGCCTAAGCGCGAAACAGAAATTCTAAAAGGTCGGTAGCATTAAAGCAGCGATGCCCCTAGTGGCGCTCTGCGCTGTTGTCGCCTTCCGGCCCCAAACCGGACGCTTAGTCCGACACAGTTGCGACCGTTTCTTTTGCATCGCGTGTTGCTCCCACGCACTTGTGGGAAACCCATCATTTCATCATCATCCTAATCGCTAGCATGCGAATCTGGGGGGATGCATGTGGCATGTGGCCCCCGTCAGTTTTGAAACTGCACACAAGGTCGGAGAATGACTGTGGTATCAGGCTCGCTTAAAATCTTAAGTTTCGCCGTTTCTCTGACGTCCATCGCAGCCTCGGCGTATGCGCAGTCCAGTAGCGAGGAACTGGCGAAGAAACTTTCAAACCCAATTGCCTCGCTGATCAGCGTTCCATTCCAATACAACTACGATCAGGGATACGGACCGCAGGACGGCAGTCATAATCTCCTCAACATCCAGCCGGTTATTCCATTCTCGCTCAATGAAGACTGGAACCTGATTTCCCGAACGATCTTGCCTGTAACATGGCAAGATGACATCGCTGGCCCCTCAGGGGAGCAGTTTGGGCTTGGTGACACAACACAGAGTTTCTTCCTGTCGCCAGCCAAGCCAACCGAAAATGGGATCATCTGGGGCGTCGGCCCTGCATTCCTGCTGCCCACAGGAACCGACGAGCTCCTCGGAACCGGGAAGTGGGGCGCGGGTCCAACTGGCGTTGCTCTCAAGCAAGATGGCCCCTGGACATTCGGGATACTCGCAAACCATATTTGGTCATTTGCCGGACAGAGCGACCGGGCGGATGTCAGCTCGACCTTTCTGCAGCCTTTCATCTCTTACACGACACACGAAGCCTGGACATTTTCATTGAATACCGAGAGTACATACGACTGGGAAGCCAAGGACTGGTCTGTCCCGATCAACTTTCAGATCTCAAAAGTTGTAAAGTTTGGCGAACAGCCCGTGAGCTTTGGCGTAGGCGCGCGTTACTGGGCCCAATCGCCGGAAAACGGACCTGACGGTTGGGGAGTTCGGGCCGTTGTAACGTTCTTGTTTCCGAAATAAAACGCCGCTGCTAGCCTTTATCGAAAGGTTTCCATCGCAAGCAACCACATGCCCACTAGTGATATCAGGAAGGGGCCAGCAACAGACCACGCGGGCAATCCAAGCGCGATCATCCAGACACCGACGCCAGTCCCGCGCACCGTAAACAGGCCAGCCAAAATATCGCGAGCGATAACACTTCCCTCCGCTGCCTGGTGCACTGTCAGGTAGAACTCGCTCGCAGTCAATGCAGGACCGAATGGTCGAAATGGCGCAGCATCCCCGCGCTCGAATCTCGCTGATGACTGCTGTTGGCGCATTCCTGCCTGGGCGGCAGTCGGCCCACGGCTTTGCCAATCATCAACCGCACGACGGCGTATCGTTTAATGGCCAAACCTCGACGACACCATAGGCCACAGCGCACGGCGTCTTCGAAACGATCTCTATCGCCTCCGTCAGGTCAGCCGCTTCGATGACGGCGAAACCTGCGACAGGCAACTCGGACTTCATGAATGCGCCCTGGGAAACAGTCACTTCTTTCGCCTCATGATTTCTAACCTGCACGGCTCGCCCGGCTATGCCCATCTCGACACCGGCTTGTTGAAGCTTTGCATAGTTTGGTGGCACCGGACGTGATGTCAAGGTCTGCTCTTGGCGCGCTCCGGACGAGAGCCATCTTCCGCTGTCAGCCCAGAGCGGACATCTATCAACTTCGAAGGCCCGCACCGTTCGCAATAGTCTTTGCGAATGCCCGGAAGAACGCCTTGAAGGCGGAGCATGCACCGTAACCGCAATCGCCAGTGGATTCCTTGCCGCGGCGAGGATGACGCGAGGTCCTCGCAATGTCGCGACACTAGCCCAGGCTTTCTCGCTCTGCGAGCCCGATATTGCCAACTGACGTTGATGAGATCAACATATGCACCTGCCGGGAATTCATGGAAGAACTCGATGATTTTCTAGTGACGCGCTACGGGGTCCGAGAAGCGCGGTCGGGCAACACCATCGTGGAGGATGCGATGAGGAGGGTAGTTTGCTGTTTGTTGCAACTCGGACGGTTTCCAGGGGCGGCGCGCTTCCTGATTGTTCTGATCCTGTCTATCGCGATTGCCCCGCAATACGCCATTTCGGCAGACAAGACCCTGAAATTGCTGCTGTGGCAGGCCCCGAGCACACTTAATCCGCATATGGCTCCTGGCATCAAGGACCAGACCGCCAGCCGGATCGTCTATGAACCTCTGGCCAGCTTCGACAGAGAGGGGCGTCTCGTTCCCTTCCTCGCCGCAGAAATTCCGACACTCGAGAATGGCGGTGTGAGCGCTGACGGCCGTTCGGTCGTGTGGAGGCTCAAGCACGGTGTCAAATGGTCCGACGGCCAGCCCTTCACGGCGACGGACGTGCTCTTCACCTACAATTATATCACCAATCCAGATGTAGGCTCGGCGAGCGTTGGTCCCTATAGGACGATCGACAAGGTCGTCGCTATCGACGACTATACCGTGCGGATCACGTTCAAGGACGTCAATCCGGCGTGGGCGCTGCCCTTCGTCGGCGTTCAGGGCATGATCCTGCCCGAACATGTGTTTGCCCCCTATAACAACAAGGACGCGGCGACGGCACCCGTGAACCTTGCCCCCGTCGGCACGGGTCCGTATCGCATGAAGGAATTTCAGACAGAGGATGTGCTTGTTATCGGCGAGGATGTCGTCAACACGGTGAAGGTCATCTTCGAGCGCAATCCGCATTATCGCGATGCTGGGAAGCTGAGCTTCGACGTCGTGACACTTCAGGGCGGCGGCGATGCCTCGGTCGCGGCCAAGGCTGTGCTGAAGGAAGGCGTCGTAGACTACGCCTGGAACCTTCAGGTCGACGATTCCGTGCTCAAGACGCTCGAATCAGACGGCGCTGGAAAGGCAAGGGTATCCTGGGGCTCCTATGTCGAGCGCATCATGCTCAACTTTACCGACCCCAGTCGCGAGACCGTCGAGGGGGAACGGTCGAGCGTACAATATCCACATCCCCTATTGTCGGACAGGAACGTGCGTGCCGCACTCGCACTTGCCATCGATCGGCAAAAGATCGCTGCGCTCTATGGCCGTACGGGCCGTGCTACCAGCAACATTCTGGTAGCCCCGGCAATCTTCAATTCGCCGAATAGTGAATGGGCCTTTGATCCCGACCAGGCCAAGTCGATCCTCGACAAGGCAGGGTGGAAGGACAGTGACGACGATGGCGTGCGCGACAAGAACGGCGTGCCGCTCAGTTTCCTGTTTCAAACGACCGTCAATTCCGTTCGCCAGCAAACTCAGGAGATCGTCAAGGCAAACCTGGAGGCGATTGGGGTCAAGGTCGAAAACAAGATGATCGACTCCAGTATCTTTCTCGGTTCCGGGCCGGACAGCACCAACTCCCGGCGGCATTTCTACGCCGATATGGAAGAATACGCCTACGGCAACAAGAGTCCCGATCCCGGCAGCTACATGATAGGCTGGACCTGCCCTGAAGCGGCGCAAAAGGCCAACAACTGGTCCGGATCAAACTGGGCGCGCTACTGCAACAAGGACTACGACGCCCTCTACCGCGCTTCGACCATAGAAGTCGATCCGGCCAGACGCCGCCAGATTTTAGTGAAGATGGACGATCTGCTCGTCGCGGATTCGGCGGCAATTCCACTGGTTCACTGGGCCGATGTCAGTGGAATAAGCAACGCCCTCGAAGGATTCGACCCGACCCCTTGGGATTCAGAGACATGGAACATCGCCGATTGGCATCGCAAGTGACGACGCCGCGCACGAATATGCGCGCAGTGCAACGCTTTGCCACCCTGGCAGCGTTCATGTTGCTTACGGTTGCTGCGGAGCCGGCCCATTCCTCTGATCGGACGCTCAGGCTGCTGTTCTGGCAGGCCCCCAGCATTCTCAATCCACATTTGGCCCCTGGCGTAAAGGATCAGACGGCCAGCCGCATCGCATATGAACCATTGGCGAGTTTTGACAGCGAAGGTCATCTGGTCCCGTTTTTGGCTCAGGAGATTCCATCCTTGAGCAACGGCCAAGTGGCAAGCGACGGGAAATCCGTCACCTGGAAGCTTAAACGAGATATCAAGTGGTCGGACGGCGTTCCCTTCACCGCAAACGACGTTGTCTTTACTTATTCTTATATTACCAATCCAGATGTGGGCTCGTCGAGCGTCGGGACCTATAAGTCCGTCGACAAGGTCGAAGCACTGGACGAGCTGACCGTCAAGGTGACGTTCAAAGACGTTGATCCCGCCTGGGCGCTTCCGTTCGTCGGTATACAGGGAATGATCCTGCCGGAGCATATATTCGCCCCGTACAACAACAGGACGGCGGTGGATGCGCCCCCCAACCTCAGTCCCATCGGCACCGGGCCGTATCGCCTCAAGGAGTTCCGCACGGAGGACGTTCTGCTTATCGGAGAAGATGTCGTCAACACGGTCAGGATCATCTACGAGCCCAATCCTGAATACCGCGATAGGGCCCGTCTGGGATTTGACGAGGTGACCTTGCAGGGCGGCGGCGATGCGAAGACGGCGGCCAAGGCGGTGCTCGGCACCGGCGTCGTCGACTACGCCTGGAACCTGCAGGTGGACGATGCCGAGTTGCAGGCACTGGAAGCGGAGCAAATAGGCAAGGTGGCACTTTACTGGAGTTCCTACGTCGAGCGTCTCATGCTGAATTTTACCGATCCCAACCGGGAGGCATCGGATGGCGAGCGGGCGAGCGTGCAGTTCCCCAACCCTTTCCTTGTCGACGGCAAGGTGAGGCTGGCCTTGGCGAAGGCTGTCGATCGCAAGAAGATCGCGGCGCTTTATGGCAGGACAGGCCGGCCAACCGCAAACCTGCTGGTAGCCCCCGTTCTCTACAATTCTCCGAACACGACATGGGAGTTCGATCTCGACAGGGCGCGCGCTCTTTTGGACGACGCGGGCTGGCGCGACACGAACGGCGACGGCATCCGAGACAAAGATGGCGTTCCCTTGACTTTCCTCTTTCAAACGACGGTCAACCCGGTCCGCCAGAAGACGCAGGCGATCATCGACGCCGACCTGGCCCAGATTGGCATCAGGGTCGAGGACAAGCAGATCGATTCAAGCGTCTTCTTCTCGCATTCACCTGACAACCTCAACACGAGTCAGCATTTCTATGCGGACATCGAGGAGTTCGCGACGGGCAACAAAAGCCCCGATCCGGGAAGCTATATGGTGAAGTGGACCTGTGCCGAGGCCGCTCAGAAAAACAACAATTGGTCAGGGCTGAACGAGTCCCGCTATTGCAATGCAAAATATGATGCGCTGTTCCGCGCTTCCGAGGCGGAAATCGACCCGGAGAAGCGGCTTAGCCTCTTCGTTGCGATGAACGACCTTCTCATTGCCGAAGCCGTTGTCATTCCCATTGTCGATTGGGCAAATGTCGCCGGGCTTCGCAATGACATTCTCGGCTTCGATCCCACACCATGGGACTCCGAGACGTGGAACATCGCTGATTGGCGGCGCAAGCAATGATGGGCCGGAGATAGAGGCAGGGAACACGAGGAGCCTGTGGTCGCAAGAAATCGCTTATTCTCTGTCGCTCCATTGCATGCGCTTGTCCGCGCAGCGTCGCCGGTTCTCAGAAATCTGAACATCGGCGGCAAGCTCACGGTCGGATTTAGCATTCTGGCGGCGCTGACGCTGCTTGTGGTCGGTTTGAACTATCTGGGTAGCCTCGACGCGGTCAGAAGCATCAACAGAACAACCAACCTGAGTGCCCCGAGCGCGGTAGCTTCGGCGCAGGCGCAGGCTGACTTGCTAAGGATGCTGAGCGCCGTTCGTGGCTACCTTGCGCTCGGCGAGGAGACATACCGCGACAACTACGCATCGGCGAAAGCCGCGTTTGTCGGGGACATGCAGTCGCTCGAACGTCTGCTCCAGGAGAGAAACGGTCCGCAGCCCGGTCCGGCAGTCGACGTAGCACAGCGGATGCAGGAGCTCCACGAAAAGCTCGCCTCCTGGCAGCCGCTGACCGATCAGCTTTTCGAATTACGCAACGATCAGCTTCGGCGCGAACCGGCCCTCAAACTGCTGGTGACGGATGCCAACCCAATGATCGCCACGATTGTCGGAACGGCGAAAGCGCTAATCCTGGCGCAGCAGAAGCGGGACGCGACGCCCGAGAACATGGCGTATCTGGCGGACCTCGCGTCTTTTCAGAGCTCGTTTTATGCCATCGTCGCAGGGCTGCGGGGCTATGTGACGACCAAACGCGACGGCTTCAAGTACGAATACGAGGCGAACCTTACGATCAACGACGCGGCCTGGAAGAACATAACGGATGCGAACGCCGCGCTGACGCCGAACCAGGAAAGGCTGATCGACAAGCTGTCGAAGACGCGGGCGGCTTTTCTGCAATTCCCCGCTCAGATGTTTACCGCGGTCGAAGGCGAGCATGCACGGGAGGATCTCTATGTCTTCCGCACACAGGCGGTCCCACTTGCCGAAGGTATGCTCGGAATTCTCGACGAGATCGCCAATGAGGAGCAACAACGCTTGCAGGCGGATCTCGGCAGCGGCCGCGACCAACTCGAGAGGGCGCAGCGCATTATCCTGCTCGGCGGTTTCGCCGCCGCTTTTCTCGGCCTGATCCTGGGGCTGATCTTCCGGGAAAGCATTGCAGGGCCGATCCAGCGTTTGACGGGCGTTGCCGACCGGGTTCGCCAAGGCGATCTCGCGGCACGCGCCCAGGTCGAATCTGGCGATGAGATCGGCACGCTGGCGACAACGTTCAACGATATGACCGCGCAGTTGGGCTCCAATCTCGGTGATCTCGAAAACCGCCGCATGGAACAGGAGCAGCTCGCGCTGCGATTTCGCCGTCAGAGCGAATATCTGGCTGCCCTGCACGATACCTCGCTTGGCCTGATCGCGAGATTGAATCTGACTGAACTGTTGTCGGATCTGACGACGCGCGCGGCGAGCTTGCTCGGCACGGAACACGGCTATGTCTATCTTATCGACGAAGCCGGAGAGGTCCTCCGGCGCATGGTCGGTGTCGGGGTCTACGCGGGACAGGCCGCCGGCCAGCAGCTCGAACGCAGGGAAGGCGTCGCGGGTATGGTCTGGCACACGGGTGAGGCGCTCGTCATCAACGAATACCCCACCTGGTCGGGGCGGGCGGCGGCCGCTGCCCAGCTCGACGTGACGATCAGAGCTATCATGGCCGTGCCGCTCAAATCCGATGACACGGTCATCGGGGTCCTCGGCATTGCCTACGGGGGCGCCTCGGCGCTCGAGTTTGGCAGCGAAGAGATCGAGCTTCTCAAGCGTTTCGGGCAGCTCGCCTCGATCGCTCTGGAAAACGCGCGGCTGCATACCGCCACGGAAACCGCCAAGAGCGAAGCGGAGGAAGCCAGCGGGCGGATCAGTGAGCAGAATCGGACGCTGGAGGCGGTCTCGAGCAAGCTGTCGAAATACCTCTCGCCACAGGTCTTCGCCTCGATCTTCTCCGGTCGGCAAAACGTCGAGATTTCGTCCAGCCGAAAAAAGCTGACGGTCTTCTTCTCTGACATCGCCGACTTCACGGCGACGACCGACAAGCTCGAGTCCGAAGAGCTTACGGACCTGCTCAATCACTATCTGACCGAGATGGCGAAGCTCGCGCTGGAATGTGGCGCGACGATCGACAAATTCATCGGCGATGCGATCTTGGTGTTCTTCGGCGATCCCGAGACCAAGGGCATTAGGGAAGACGCACTCGCCTGCGTCAGAATGGCGATCGCCATGCAAGCCAGGATGCAGGAGTTGCGTGCGGAATGGGCCGAAGCCGGCTTTGCCCTGCCGTTCCATCTTCGGATCGGCATCAATACGGGCTATTGCACAGTGGGAAACTTCGGCAGCGAGGATCGGATGGACTATACGATCATCGGCGGCGAGGTGAACCTCGCGTCGAGATTGCAGAACCATGCCGACCTCGGCGGCATACTGCTGGCTGACGAGACCTACGCACTGGTCAAGGACGAAATCGAAGCCGACGAGCTTCCTCCGCTGACCGTTAAAGGCTTTGCCTATCCCATCAAGACCTACCGGGTGATCGGCCCCCGCAGAGCCCAAGAAGCGATGAAGGATATGCCTTCGAGCAGTGAGAATGACCTACAGTTGGATATAGATTCTGCTCTGAAAGGGACTGATCGCGAGAAGGCGATAAAGGCGCTCGAGCACTATCTGGCGACGCTGCGAAAATAGGGGTGCGCGTGACCGGCTATGCCCGGCGCTTCCAAACTGCGTCTCTCCAGAATTCACGTATGCGCCTGGCTCTGCGCGTTTGCGAACGCTGTGGGAAACCTGCGTGACCGCTATCGGCGCATCCCGCCGATGTTGTCTCCTGTCGGTCCATAGCGGTCTGTTGCGAAGCAAGCCGTTTGCGTTCTCATTTATCGTAGAAAAAACTCTCCGCTCTCGCGTCGGATGCGTTTTTGATGAAATGGAATTGCGGCAGCCGGTGGGGATTACGTTTCTGTATGGTCTTGCCGACATCCCTCGGCGAGCATTCCTCGGAATGTTCAACAAAATCGGCGCATAGCAGACGACCTTCCAACTTCAAATCTCGGCTTGGCCGTCCAGATAAAAGACACAGCTCCCTTCCAGAGTCACCCGGTCCCCTAGAAGGTGGCAATCAATCTCGCCACCGCGTCGGGACGCTTGATATGCGTGGAACGTCGTTTTGTTGAGTTTGTCAGCCCAGTACGGCACCAGCATGCAGTGCGCTGCGCCCGTAACAGGGTCTTCCGGAATGCCTTTGGCGGGTGCAAAGTAGCGACTTACAAAATCATAGTGGCGGTCCCCTGTTGCTGTGACAATCACACCTGGGCGGTCAAGACGCGCTATCGCGGCAAAGTCGGGTGCAAGTTGGCGGACCTTTAAAGGACTATCCAGAACTGCAAGATAGTTGAATTGGTTGCTGAAGACTTCCACGGGAACAACACCCAATGCTTCGACCAAGCCAGAAGGAAGCGAAACCCTCTCCGACGGTCTGGAGGGAAAATTCATCACGTAGCCGTTCTGTGATCGGATCACAGGTAGCGGGCCGCTTGCTGTCTGGAAGACTACCTTGTCAAGGCTCGGTTCCAAGCGTTCCATAACCACCGCCGCACTCGCCAGTGTCGCATGGCCGCAAAGCGGAACTTCCACGGCCGGTGTAAACCAGCGCAAATGATGCCCGTCAGATTGCAGAACCAAGAATGCTGTCTCAGCCAAGTTGTTTTCAGCAGATATTGCCTGCATCGTCGCGTCGTGTGGGAACTCTGGCAGCACCATCACCGCGGCGGGGTTTCCCTTGAAGCGCTCACTGGTAAATGCATCGATCTGATAAATCGGGACGCGCACTCTAAGGCTTCTCCTAAATCTGATGTCTAAATTATTGTGCAGCGACCATAGCAGAACAGACGTCATGGCGACTGCGGTCTAAGCCGCCGCAAGTTACGATGCTCCGCAGAAACTGCAATGGAAGAAATTGGCGCACTGCCGACATGGACGGGCATCGAGCGGACTGACAGCTTTTGGGAATTCGCAGGAAATTTCGGAATGACTGGAATGTGCGCATAGCCGCTCGATCGCAATGTTCGGAAAGGAGACATTCGTGCCGCAGTCAAATGTCGGTATGCTCCGCTAATTCCAGCGCGTCCTCAATGTCCACACCCAGATACCTGACCGTGTTTTCGATCTTGGTGTGGCCCAACAGGATTTGGATCGCGCGAAGATTGCCTGTCGCCTTGTAAATCATGGCGGCATTAGTACGCCGAAGCGAGTGCGTGCCGTAGTCTTCGGGGCGTAGCCCAATTGCGGTAACCCATTCAATTACCAGCCGGCGTACTGACGGGTGCTCAGATGATCGGCATGATCAACTCGACTGGGAAAGGCATAGTCGTCGATTGTTCCACCACCGCGTTCAAGCCATGCAAGTAGACTTGCCCTTACATCTGCCGTGATTTCGAACTGAACCGGACGTCCGGTCTTTTGTCGGGACCATCGCCCGGTTTCGGATTTCCGTCCCTGTAACAAGACTTCCGATCTTTAATTTCACGAGATTCGCAGCCGCGAAGCTTGCTGTCGATCGCGAGATCAAACAACGCAAGACCTCTCATACGACCTTCCCTATCAAGGAAGAACCGCATCGCCCAAATCTGGCGTTGTTTCAACGGCTTCTTGACGCCGACCTTTCGGCCGGCGTTCCAAGCGGGTCGTCCCAGTGCGTTAAGATCATACTGTGCAGTACCCATTTTAGTTCTCCTTTGGCCAACATTGGCCGCGAGAAGAACCGATGAGAACAGTGATGGGGGCTGGAAGCGGACTGGCAACTTCAGGCTGCGGATCTTCAAAGAGCGGGCATTCGGGTGGGCGCGGACATAGTCGTGACCTGACCCTGAGTGGGCTTTCGGAACGACCGCGTTGGACGGCCGGGAGCATGACAGAGCAGTCATTGCGTGGGGCTACAACGTCGGCTGCCTCCACATGAGCCATGGCCAACTCGATCTCAACCAAGCGGCTAAAAGTTCTTTCTTGCCCTCTGTCCCCCTGCTATCGTGGAAGTTAGGAGACAGCGCCATGAGCGAGAACCGAAAGCTGGCTGCAATCCTGGCCGCGGACGTGGTTGGGTACAGCCGGCTTGCCGGCGCCGATGAGGACCTCACCCTGGCGAGGTTGCGGACACTGCGCAGCGATCTCATCGATCCGACGATCGCCGTCCACCATGGCCGGGTGGTGAAGCGCACCGGCGATGGTGCGCTGGTCGAATTCCGCAGCGTGGTGGACGCCGTGCGCTGCGCCATCGAGGTGCAGAACGGTATGGTGGAGCGCAATCACGGCGTCCCGCAGGACCGTCGCATTGAGTTCCGGATCGGTATCCATTTGGGCGACGTCGTCGAGGAAAGCGACGGCGATCTGATGGGCGACGGCGTCAACATCGCCTCGCGATTGGAGGGCGTCGCCGCGGCGGGCGCGATCTGCCTGTCCGAGGATGCCTATCGCCAAGTCAAGGCGAGGCTCGACCTCTCGGTCAGCGATCTCGGCAGCACGCAGCTTAAGAACATCGCCGAGCCGATCCGGGTCTATTCGCTGCAAGTCGGCAGCGCAGGGACCAAGTTAGCCGCGACCTCGGAAACCGCGACGAGCCAACCGGCGGCGGCAGCGTCGCCGAAGCTGTCGATCGCCGTCCTGCCCTTCACCAACATGAGCGGTGACGCCGAACAGGACTACTTCGCCGACGGCATCTCGGAAGACATCATCACCGCGCTATCGAAGCTGTCGCAGCTCTTCGTCATCGCTCGCAATTCGTCGTTCACTTTCAAGGGCAAGAACGTCCATGTACAGGAGGTGGGCACGAAGCTCGGCGTGCGGCATGTACTTGAGGGCAGCGTCCGCAAATCGGGAAACAGGGTACGCATCACCGCGCAGCTCATTGACGCGACCACAGGCGGGCATCTATGGGCGGAGCGGTTCGATCGCGACCTCACCGACATATTCGCGGTTCAGGACGATGTCACGCAGCAGATCGTCGGCGCGCTGGCGGTCAACCTGACAGAGGGCGATCGGCAAAGACTTGCGCCGGGGCAGACCCGGCACCCCGAGGCGTATGACTGCTTCTTGCGTGGCCGGGAGCTGTGGCACCGGCTGACGAAGCAAACGAACAGCGACGCCCGCGACCTTTTGCAACGTGCCGTCGAACTGGACCCGAACTTCGCTTCGGCGCACGCCTTCCTCGCCCTTACCCACGGGCTCGACTACCTGAACCGGTGGAGCGCGTTGCCGCAGCGCTCGATCGAGCAAGCCGAAGAGGCTGCGACGCTGGCGGTAGCGCGGGATGATAGCGATCCCGTGGCGCACTGGTCGCTGAGTCTGGTCAACCTTTACTCGCGACAGCACGATGGAGCCATCAGCGAGGCCGAGCGTGCGATAGTCCTCAATCCGAACTTCGCCGAAGGGCAGGTCAGCCTCGGCGAGGCACTTGTCTATTCAGGCAGATCCGAGGAGGCACTCGCCTATTTCGATCGGGCGAGGGTCCTGAACCCGTACTTTCCGGATATCGTTCTTCACTTTCAGGCCTGGGCCTTGTTTCAACTGGGAAGGTACGAAGAGGCCGTCGAACTGTTGCTGCAGCGCGTGAGCCGCAACCCCGTCACCGATGTCTCGCGCGCGCTTCTGGCCGCCTGTTACGGGCACCTCGGCCGTTTCGAAGAGGCTCGCGCGACATGGCAAGAGGTGCTGCGCGTCAATCCCGACTACTCCTTGGAATACCGTCGCAAAGTCTTGCCCTTCAAGAACCCCGCCGATTTCGAGCTCGTCATGGAGGGGCTACGCAAGGCCGGTGTCGTACAATGACGGTGATTAATGTCCGATCTTGAACCTGTTGCCGCCATTTGCACAGAGGATGAGCAATAGCCAGTGCCGGCGCAGCGACGACCTCCAGCGTGATCGCTAGCAAGATCTGCTTTCAGGAAGCTGCGAAGCCGCCCTCTATGGCCGACATGGGGGCGCTTTCCGGTCGCCGTCGCGGCCAGAGCGTCCCGACGATAAATCGGGAGGAACCATCTCCGCGCCTAGAAACCTTTACGGATGCATCCAGAGCTTCATCGCTGTGTTCCGATTGTGAAGATTGCCATCGCCGCGCCCCCTGTAATCCAGGCCCGTTCGGTTTCCAGATACGTTGCCGCCAATGAAAGTTCGTCGGGATCCAATTGCTCGTGCTCAATAATCGCTGGGGACAAGAGTCATAAATTATAAGCCAATCGGGACGAGAATAATCCTTTCACGACATCACACATTGATTTTTCGAATAATTATGTCGCTGCAATGACAGACGATTTTAAGCAAATTGGGACGTAATTAATTGTATGGCGACCTTGACCACCGCATATAAGTGACGCGATACCATAATAATCGATCCGCGACAGAGATGACCCATGGCAAGCAATCCGGCAAATCCGAAGGTGTTTCAAAATCGTATCGTTCCTGCCAACACGGTTCTAGCGGGCTACGCAGCTTTGATCGCGAAATACGATCTTGACGCACCTATCCGTACCCCGTGCGCCGTCGCGAATGCCTCAATCAGAGGAGGAAGGAGACATCAAGATGGTTGGACGGTTTTTGACAAAAGGTTTGCCCTCAATGACACGTTGGGGGGGCAGCTCACTTTTGCCCTAAGGCAGGAGCGGATCGATCTATTAGTAATGAAGAAGCTGTTCCAGGCAGTTCCGGCGACAGAAATTGCGGCTATCGTCGAAGCGGAGCCGACAGGTGGAACTGCGCGCAGGATCTGGTTTTTCTACGAGTGGCTCACGAACGAGCGGGTCCCAATACCAGACTTGGATCGAGGCAACTACATCGAAGCACTCGATCCAGCGGACTACTTCACGTCGACGCCTATGAACTCTCCACGTCATAGGGTACGCGACAATCTCCTAGGCACGCCGTTATTCTGCCCGACGCTGCGACGAACCGATTTTCTGGCGGAAACCGTTGAGCATCGCTGGAGTGCGGCTGCCAAGGAGTTGGTTGGAAAGATAGACAGGCGGGTTATCGCGCGGGCGGCAAACTTCCTGCTGCTGGCGGATAGTCAAGCCTCCTACCAAATTGAAGGGGAGAGGCCGCCGCGCAACCGTCTCGAGTTGTGGATGCGCGCCGTCGCGCAGGCTGGCCGGCATCCAATATCTATCGATGAGTTCGTGCGACTCCAGCACGTTGTCATCGAGGAAGATCGATTCATCAAGCGTGGCTTACGGGACGCCGGCGGTTTTATCGGTGGGCGGGATTGGAACAATGATCCCAGTCCTGAGCACGTCAGTGCCCGTCATGAAGATATTGCGAATCTTCTGGAAGGAGTGATTGCCTGCGGCGAGCGCATGGCGAGAAGCGATGTCGATGCAGTCTTACAGGCATCGGTAATGGCATTCGCCTTTGTGTTTATCCATCCTTTTGAAGATGGTAACGGCCGACTGCACCGTTACCTGGTTCACCACGTGCTAGCCGAGCGAGGCTACACTCCGACTGGAATAATATTCCCGGTATCGTCGGTTCTTCTCCAGCGACAGGACCAGTATGGAGAGGAGCTGCGGGCCTTCACAGCTCCAATGCTTCAGTTCATCGAGTGGGTTCCGACCGACAAACAGAACGTTCGCGTGATAAACGAGACGGCGGATCTATACAGATTCGGAGACTATACCCAGATCACCGAATTTCTTTACGATTGCGTCGTGACGACAATCCAGCATGATCTGCCCAACGAGATCGAGTACCTCGCCCGCTTCGATGAAGCTAAAGGAAGGATACAGGACTTTATCGAAATGCCCGACGGCATGATCTCGTCGCTTGTGAACTTCATTCGGCAGAACAATGGTACACTAGCAAAAAAGCGACGCGAAAAGGAATTCGGGAAGATGACCGATTTGGAGGTCGAGGCGGCGGAGGCCGTGGTACGCGACGTGTTCGACATTGATGTTCTAACCGACATCGAAACTTCGACTGAAGAAGACGACCCGACCTCCGGCCTATCGCCGCGTTGAAGCGTCAATCGTTAAAGCCCCTCGCAGATCAGCATCGGAAACTTCGAGACGGGACGCGGCACCCGTGCACTCAACATGCAGATCAGAGAATATCCAGGGGCACCCGACCTTTGACTGTCGACGACGCTTTCGTCATCGCCGATATTCAATTCATGGCGGCGAACAACCACACAGGAGTGTTGGACGGGGTGGGACTGCGATGGAAGCCGCAGCACCCACATCAAGGCATCAAGATTATCTGAACTCGTGGCTCCTAATCTCGATATGCTATCACCGGCGCGTCAGGTACCGAGTATCTGATCCGCAGCATTCGAACAAATCAATACAGATATTTTTCGTGAAGACACCGTGACGACTCGCCACAAAAATTGGGATGAGCGTCTAAGGGGGCGGCGAACATCGCTCGGGCTTCAAAATTCTGTTTTTGCTTCGTAAATTAATTGGTTGCGGGGGCACGATTGCACGGAGACTTGCCATTGGTGCTCTTGAAGGGATCTGAACGGCCTGCCTCGCATTCGTCTGGCTGCTGATTGCTCTGGCACCTCAGTCTGACACCTCACTCGGCTGCGCCAGCGGCAGCATGCCGCGATAGATACCGGGAACAGACCCTTCGATCGGGATGGCGCCAACGCTTCGGCGATAGAACTCCACCGGCCCTGCCCCGCCGATCACGCCATAGGCGTAGCCTTGAGCCTGCATGTCCAGCAGCGCTTCCAATAGCAGAGCATGGCCGACACCCTTGCCGCGCGCAGCCTGATCGACGCCCGTCGGGCCAAAGAAACCCTTCGCGGTTGCCTCATGGCAGGCAAAGCCGATCAGTTGCTCCTCCTTTATCGCGATAAAGCAGGTGGTCGGCTGGCGCATCGTCGCGACGGTCGCTTCCGCCGCCCAGCCCGCCCCGAAACGCGGCTCGATCCACGATGTCAGCGCCGGCAGTTCCGGCGCCAGCACGCGCCGGATGACGACGCCCTGGCTTACCATGCGGCCGTCCAGTGCCGGGTCGCGCTTCAACTCGTAGAGTTTCACAAGCATGTCCATGCTCTTGTCCTTTTATCTTTCAGCCCTTGACCGCGCCCGCCGTGAGGCCGGCCACGATCCGCCTCTGGAAGAGAAGCACCACGGCGATAAGGGGTAAGGTTACGGTGACGGAGGCCGCCATGATCTGCCCGAAGGGGTATTCGTAGCGACTGGTGCCGGCAATCAGGCCGATCGCCACCGGCACGGTGCGGTTTTCGTCGGTGAGGGTGAAGGTCAGTGCGAACAGGAACTCGTTCCAGGCCAGAATGAAGGCGAGAATGCCGGTGCTCGCAAGCGATGGCCCCATCAGCGGCAGGAGGATCTTCATGAGAATACGGAAATGCGAGCAGCCGTCGATGATCGCAGCCTCTTCCAGTTCGCGCGGAAACTCGCGGATGAAGGTGGTCAGGATCCAGGTCGTGAACGGCACGGTCGACAGGAGATAGGTGAGGATCAGGGCGCTCGGGCGGTTGAACAGCCCCAGCCAGTTGATCAGCTCGAACATGCCCGACAGAACCACGACCTGCGGGAAGATCGAGATCATCAGGACGATCATCAGCACGGCCCGGCGCTGCGGAAACTCGATCCGGCCGAGTGCATAAGCGGCTGACAGACCGATAATCAGCGACAGCAAGGTGGTCGAGACCGCGACATAGGCGGAATTCAGAAGCGAGATCATGAAAACGGGATTGTCGATCAGCTGCCGGTAGTAGGTGAAATCCAGCGCCGGAAGCAGTGCCGAGCGATAGAGCGCCGCCCCTTGTTTTGTGGAGGAGACGAACGCCCAGTAGTACGGAAACAGCGTGTAGACGAGCACCAGAAGCAGCGCGAAAATCTGCAGTCCGCGAATAACGCGTCGCTTCATCCTGTAGAAGGACGCAGGCTTGCGTATCGAACTTTGAGCGATTGCATTTGCCATTGGTCAGGTCCCCGCAGCCTTGTCGAGGCGAAGGACCCCGATGATGATGATCGCAACGAGTGCGACGAGCAGGAAGACCCAGGTCGATGCCGCAGAGCCGATCCCGAGTTCCTGGAAGCTGATTAGTCTGTCGCGTGCGTAGATCGACACTGTCATGACGTTTTCGTTGCTGGCTGCCAGCACGTAGGCTAGGTCGAACATCCTGAGCGCGTCGAGCACACGGAAGAGAACGGCGACGCCGATGGCCGGCCGCAGCATCGGCAGGGTGATCGACCAGAAGCGCTTCCACGCCGGAATGCCGTCCACCTCGGCTGCTTCGAAGATCTCCGGCGAGATCAGCTGCAGGCCGGCGAGGATCAGAAGCACCATGAAGGGTGTCGTCATCCACACATCGATGAAGATCACTACGCCCATGATCAGCGAACTGCTGGCGGTCCAGGCGATCCCGTGTTCGACCAGACCGAGCCCTGAAAGGATCTTGTTGATGACGCCGAACTGGTCGTTGAGCATCCATTCCCAGATCTTGGTGGCAACAACGACAGGAATTGCCCACGGCACCAGAATGGCTGCGCGCGCCAGACCGCGACCCGGAATCGCTTCGTTGAGGAGCAGCGCGATCGCCAGGCCGAGCGCCGTCTCGATGGCGACCGAGATCCCCGTGAAAACCAGCGTGTTTTTAACCGCGACCCACCAGCTGTGATCGTTAATGACTTCCATGAAATTATCGAAGCCGACCATGGAATAGACTGAGGGATCATCGAGATAGGCGTCGGTGAACGAAAAGAAGAAGGTCCGGCTCAGCGGCCAGACCGCGACCAGAAGGATGACCGCTATGACAGGCAGAAGAAAGTGCCACGCGGCCCGGTGATCGCGGCGGGCGAGTTTGGCGCTCATGGTTCACGGACCTCCGCAGGCCCTCTCGACGATCTGCTGAGCAGCACACGCTTGCCATCGGCTGCAAAGGCGAAGATGGCCGAATCTGCGAAGTCCAGCCCGACGGGCCCGCCGATCTGGTCCGGCGAAGGGGCGCTCGGCAGCCGGATGACCCAGACGGTGTCGTCGGTGATCCGGCAATAGCCGAAATGTTCGTGTCCCAGGTCCTCGACACGCTCCAGCGTACAGGCGATGCGACCATCGGCTTCCGCCACCAGGCGCAGACCCTCCGGGCGGACGCCGATCTCGGCGATCGGTCCCGCGGGGTTGCTGGCGACCATCGCGAGGGACAGATTTCCGGGCCCGGCAATCCTCCCGGCATTTGCTCCCGTTTGTGGTGACACGGCCAGGAAATTCATCCGCGGGCTGCCTATGAAGCCTGCTACAAATCGATTGTCCGGTGTGTGGTAGAGTTGCTGCGGTGTCCCGACCTGCTCGATGCGACCATGGTTGAGAACGACAATCCGGTCCGCGAGCGTCATCGCCTCCGACTGATCATGCGTCACATAGATCATCGTCGTCTTCAAGTCGTCATGGAGCTTGGCGATCTCCATGCGCATTTCCATCCTCAAGTCGGAATCAAGGTTGGACAGCGGCTCGTCGAACAGGAATATCTCCGGCTGGCGAACCAGCGCCCGGCCGATCGCCACACGCTGCCGCTGGCCACCGGACAGTTCGCGTGGCCGGCGATCCATGAGGTGATCGACCTTGAGCATGCGCGCGACAGTCGAAACCTTCTGGCTGATCGCATCCTTGGCCATGCCAAGGGTTTCCAGGGCAAAGCCGATGTTTCGAGCCACGCTCATGTGCGGATAGAGCGCATAGGACTGAAAGACGAACGCAACGCCTCTCTTTGACGCCGGAACGTCGGTCACGTCTTCTCCGCCGATCGTCACGGCCCCCTTCGAGGCCGCCACCAGGCCGGCGACGATGCGCAGAAGTGTCGACTTGCCGCAGCCGGACGGGCCGACGAAGACGACGAATTCGCCGTCGTTGATCTGCAGGTCGACGCCTTGAATGACGGTGTGAGTACCAAAATTCTTCGAGACGGATTCAAGAGAAACCGATGCCATTTATCACCCGGACTTATCACAATGAAAGGCTCGCCCCATGCCGGCGGCGATTGGCGGCGTGCGCAAAAAGGGCAGGACCACGACGGGACCTGCCCATGTGCATTCAGGCCAGGATCAACGACTTTCCTTGAGTTTTTCCAGCCGTCCCGCCAATGACGTCAGGCCCGACTTGATATCGCCGCCACCGGACAGCATGTCGTGAACCGAGCGGTAGAAGGCCTGCGACACGCGGTTGTAACTGGTGCCAGTGTAGCCGGAAGGACGCACGGCGCTATCGGCAAAGGCCTGCTGGTTGTCCTTGAGGAAGGGGATCTTCGCTAGCACGTCAGGATCACTGTAGAGATCCGGGATCGACGGGTTGACTGCGTCCTGAAGCGCCCGCTTCTTCTGCATGTCGGGACCGGTGATGAAGTTCACGAAGTCGGCCGCCACATCAGGCTTGGCACTGTACTTCGAGACGCCATAGTACATCGGGCCGAGGCAACCGCTCGACTTCTGGCCTTCCATGCCGACGGGCAGCGGCATCACGCCCACCTTGTCGACGATCGCGCTGCCTTCCTTGTGC
Source organism: Rhizobium sp. P1_C7 (assembly GCF_056406295.1). Taxonomy (NCBI): domain Bacteria; kingdom Pseudomonadati; phylum Pseudomonadota; class Alphaproteobacteria; order Hyphomicrobiales; family Rhizobiaceae; genus Rhizobium; species Rhizobium sp. P1_C7. The sequence continues at coordinate 15,068 of NZ_JBFUAL010000020.1, read as the reverse complement.
GACGTGCCCCAGACATAAGGCCAGTTGCGGTGGAAGACGGCATTGCCGGATTCAAAGACGGCGCGCGATGCTTCCTCGTCGTAGTTCAGCGTTCCCTCGGGGCTGATCGAGCCGATCCAGCCCTTGGCCTTCTCGATTGCCTCGGCGGCCTTGGGATTATCGATCGTCACCTTGCCGTCGTCGGAAATGATAGTGCCGCCACCGTTCGAGGCAACCAGCTCGATCGCATCGCATGTGAGGCCTTCATAGCTCTTTGCCTGCCAGGCATAGCCCCACATCTCGCCATTGCCGGCGGTGCGTTCCTTGTCCTGGATTTCCTTTGCGGTCGCGGCCAGTTCATCCCAGGTCTTCGGCGGCTGTTTGCCGTACTTCTCCAGAAGATCCTTGCGGTAGAACATCAGCCCGACGTCCATATAGGCTGGCATCGCGATCAGGTGTTCGTCGAGCTTGGCGGCGTTGAGCGTGGAGGCGAAATGCTTGTCCTGGTCCGCCTGCGGGATCACCGTTTTCAGGTCGAGCAGGCCATTCTTGAACATGCCGAGCCAGATGACGTCGAGGAACAGGACATCGATATCGGTCGACTTGGCCGCAAGCAGCTGCTGATAGATCGGGATGGCGTCATCCAGCAGCGCGGGCATCTTGTTGATCTTCGCTTCGTTACCTGTCTTCTCCTTCCAGGCATTGGCGACGTTGGTGCAGAGTTCGAACTCCGTCGGTGCGCAGAAGACGGAAATCGTCTCTGCGTGGGCCGTTCCGCTCCAGAGGGCGGCGGAGAACGCTAGGGCGGCAAGGCTCTTGTTAAACATGAATAGTTCCCTTGATTGTTATAGAGCTTGGCATCGTCGGAACTCTTCGGCTCCTTGCGACAATAGGACTGGTTATGACCAGTTATGTCAACATGGACTTTTCAGAGAATTGCGCGGAAGATGGCAGCGCCGAGGTGCCGGCCAAAGGAAAATGGAATTTGAAGACGCTTGAGACCGAAGACGCATTGATTGCGACACAAGGCGTGGTCGATCGTGGCGACCCGCGTCCGCTGCACAAGCAGGTATATGAGGCGTTGCTGGCGGCGATCGGAGATGGCAGACTGCCACCGCGGGGCAAGCTCCCCTCCGAGCGCGAACTCGTTGAGCTCTACGCGGTCAGCCGTATCACCATACGCCACGCGATCCGGGAACTGATCCAGCAGGGCGTTGTGCATAGCCAGCCGGGCAAAGGGCTCTACGTCACGGAGCGCGGCGGCGGCTTTGAACTTCAGGTGCTCAAGAGCTTTACCAGCATTGCGCTGGCCAATGGTCGCAATCCCGGCCACCAGCTGATCGAAGCCGGTCTGGTGCGCGCACCGCTCGAGATCAGTCGTCCACTGTTTCTGGCGCCCGGCGCCGAGGTCGTGGTGCTGTCGAGGCTGCGCTTGCTCGATAACATACCGGCGGTCATACAGACCGACTGGATCCCTGCTGCACGCGTGCCGGGCCTGCTCGACCTCGATTGGGGTGTTGCAAACCGCTCTCTTTATGAGGAGTTGCGCGAACGCTACCGGATTTTTCCCAAGCGCGGACAGACGACACTGAGTGCGCGGCTCGCAGGCGACGATGAAGCCCGGCTACTGCAACTGCCGCCGCCGGCAGCCGTGCTGACCGTCGACCAGATCGCCTTCGACGACAGAACCCGGCCGGTCAACATGACGGCTCTCGTGCATCACCCGACGCGCTACCCACTCACTCTGCTGCAGTCGGAGACTGGTGATTTCACACAGTACTGATGCCGCTTCACGCCGCAACGAATGAAGACTCGGCGCTTGGTGACACCGAGACAAGTAACGATGAGCGAACGCGACCTGCAGCGCCTTGCCGGCTCGCCCCTCAACCGTTCACCACCCCTGTTTTCCTCGGGATTTTCGTTCAGGAAAATTGGAGCCAAGATCACGCAAACTGGAAATCCGCCGACTGAAGGCTTGATAGGAGCATGTTCTGCAGCGTGATCGTGTTGTTCGCATCGGCTGTAATGAGCGTATCACCGCCAGACTGGTTGGATGCGGCAAGAAGCGCCGCCCAATCGGCAAAGACGGTCTGATCGATCCTGATCGTGTCGTGCGCCGAGCCGGTTGCCACGAAGTTTGTGATTGTATCGTGCGCCCAATTTGGCGAATAAACGAAGAAGTCCGCCGCCGCTCCACCAGTGAGAGTGTCGTTGCCCGCACCGCCCGTTAGCGTGTTTTGGCCTCTGCCGCCGACGATCACATAGGGGCCGGTCGTGGAGTAAAGGATACCGATTTTCAGGGCGTCGTTATCATAGCCCAAAATACGAAACCCCCATGACGCTAAATCCCGCTCATCCGCGGGGCGTCATGGGGCGAAGCTGCCCAGCGACATTTGTGGAGGCCGAAACGGTCTGCCTAGCCGCCCACCCCGGTGATCCAGCCAGGCGCCAAGGCGCCTGGCTGCTGCTGCATCAGTTCTTCACCGTGTCTTCGAGGAAGAAGCGGCCGAGCGGGTTCTGGTAGAAGTTCTCGACGTTCTTGCGCGAGACGTTGATGTACGGGCTGTAATAGAGATCGATCCAGTGGACATCGTCTTTGGCCGTCTTCTGGATTTCGACATACATGGCCTCGCGCTTCTTCGGATCGAGTTCCAGGCGGGCTGCGGCCACCAGGTCCTTCACCTTGTCGCTCTTGTAACGGGTCATGTAGTTCATGTTGGTGTCGTGACCGAGCACGAAGGTCGTCTTCTGGTCGGGGTCCAGGATGTCGTTAGTCCAGTACATGACCGAAATGTCGTAATCCCCAGAAACGAGCATGTCCCAGCTCTGGCTCGGGTCTACCTTCTGCAGGTTGACGGTAACGCCAGCCTTGGAAAGCTGCTGCTGCAGAAGAACGGCAATCTGCTCGTCGACTTCGTTGCCGGCATTCACCACATAGTTCAGCGCTAGGTCGGACGCGCCCGCCTCGGCCAGCATCGCCTTGGCCTTTTCCGGATCATAGGGATACTGGTAGTTGTCGTCATAGTGATAGAGCGACCCCTTCGGGATATAGGAGTTGGCCACGGTTCCGATGCCGAAGGTAACGGTATCGACGATCGCCTTCTTGTCGATCGCCATGTCGAGTGCTTGACGCACCTCCTTCTTGGCGAGCGCACCGTGTTCGTGGTTGATCAACAAGTGGTCCTCACGTGTCGACGTGTCGATCAGTACGTTGAGACTTGCATCCTTCTTCAGCTCCTCAACGCGCGAGAAGGGCACGAAAATCGCAGTGTCGAGCTGTCCGGCCTGCACGTTCAGCATACGGGTATTGTCATCAGGCACCGAGATCCACTCGACGCCGTCGAGCTTCACGCGGTCCGCCTGCCAAAAGTTCGGGTTCCTTTCGAGAATGACTCGGTCGCCACGTCGCCATTCCTTGACGGTAAACGCACCCGACGATGCGGTCGGCAGTTCGGCAAAGGCGTCCTCACCAGCCTCGACAGCCTTCTTCGACAGCACCGAAACGTTTGGAAGTGCCAGCGTTGAAAGGAACGGCGCGGAGGGCGTCTTCAGCTTGACAGTGAGCGTCTTCGCATCGGTCGCCTCAGCGGTCTCGACGATCTTGTAGCTGTCGCTCCACAGCGAGGCTTTGTTGTCGCGGATACGCAGGAGGCTGAAAGCTGCGTCCTCGGCCGTGATCGGCGAACCGTCGGAGAATTTCGCATCGCGGATCTTGAATGTGTAAGTCAGTCCGTCGTCCGAGACGGTCCAGCTCTCGGCCAAACCCGGCTCTAGCTTGGTGCCGGTCTTGTCGACGCGGATGAGTACGTCGAAAACGTTCGAGAACACCCAGTTGTCGACGTTCTGAGCCGACTTGATCGGATCGAACGTGGTCGAGTCCTCGCGGCGGCCGATGCTCAACACGCCGGCAGCTTCGGCGAAGCTGGCGCTGAGACTGAGAGCGGCGGCGAAGGCCGCCAGTCCGATGGATTTCCACTTCCTGTTCATGATGTCGTTCCCTTCGTTATTATGGCATGCGCTTGATGGATAGAATGTTGTCAGAGCCAGTTGGAGCATCGCCAAACAGCGGCCTATCCGGGTTGATGTCCGGGATCGCGGCCACCAGCTGAGCGGTGTAAGCGTGCTTCGGACGCGTGAAGACCTCCTCGGACGGACCGTCCTCGACGACCTCGCCGCGAAACATGACGACGGTGCGCGCGCAGAGGTTACGGACGATGGCGAGGTCGTGGGCGATGAACAGCAATGTCAGGTTCATCTTCGCTGCCAGTTCGCGGAAAAGGTCGATAATCTGCGCTTGAATTGTCACATCCAGCGCGGCGACGCATTCGTCGGCGATGATCAGCTTTGGATCTACGGCGAGTGCGCGGGCAATCCCGGCACGCTGGCACTGGCCGCCGCTCATAGAGCGCGGCCTTCGCTTTGCGAACTCGCGCTCAAGCCCAACGAGATCGAGCAATTCATCGACCCGCGCGGGGATGTCCGCCTTGGATAGCTTGCCCTGCACCGCAAGCACCTCGCTAATGGTCTGGCCGATGGTCATCCGTGGGTTCAAGGCGTTGAACGGATCCTGGAAGACCATGGCCGCCTCGCGCCTGAGCGTCGCCAGACTCGCGCCTTTGCGCACGGCGAGATCGGCACCCTCGAAACTGATGTGACCGGAGGAGATCGGCGTCAGACCCAGTATCGCGCGGGCGAGCGTGCTCTTGCCGCTGCCCGATTCCCCGACAATACCGACCGTCTCACCCGGCATGATCTGCAGGCTAATGCCGGAAACGGCACTGACGGTCTTTGCCGCACTGCCCTTGAACAGACTGCCGCCGATCGGGAAGCGCACATACAGGTCGTCAATCTGCAGGATCGGCTTCACCGCCGCCGTCGTCGGCAGTGCGCCGCTTGCTACAGGCGAGCCATCCGGCATCGATGGATGGCTGTGAATGAGCTGGATCGTGTAGGGGTTCTGCGGATGCGCCAGGATCTGCCGTTTCGGACCGTGTTCCAGAAGCCTGCCGTTGCGCATGACCGCTATCCGGTCGCAGGTTTGCGCTACGATGCCGAGATCGTGGGTGATAAGAATGATCGACAGGCCGCGCTTGTCGCGAAGTTCGATCAGCAACTGCAGGATCTGCGCCTGGATGGTCACGTCCAGCGCGGTCGTCGGCTCGTCGGCGATCAGGATTTTCGGATTGCAGGATAGCGCCACACCGATCATGGCGCGCTGGCGCATGCCACCGGAAAACTCGTGCGGATAGCTGTCATATTGGCGAAGCGGGTCGGGAAAGCCGACTTGCGACAGGATCTCGATCGCTGCGGAACGCGCGGCCCTCCCGTCAAGGCCCTGATGGTAGCGGATGCCCTCGGCAATCTGATCGCCTATCCGCATCACCGGATCGAGATGGCTCGTCGGGTTTTGGAAGATCATGCCGATTTCGCTACCGCGGATGCCGAGCATCTCCGCATCGCTGATGGCGGTCAGGTCTCGCCCTTCGAGGAGGATTGAGCCGTCTTCGATCCTCAACCGCGAGGATGGAAGCAAACGGATCAGCGAGCAGCAGAACAGGCTCTTGCCGGAACCGCTTTCGCCGACCAGCCCGAGTATCTCACCCTTTGCGAGATCGAGCGATACGGCATCGAGCAGCGTGCGCGTTTCATCATCAAGATGCGCCTTGACCGTGAGACCGCGGACAGAAAGGACGGAGACGCTCATTCGTGCACTCCAAGCAACTCGCCGAGCGCATCACCGAAAATGCTGAAACCAAATGCGAGGAAGACGATGGAAAGGCCGGGAAACAACGTGATCCACCAGGCTGTGGTGATGAAGCTCTGGCCCTCCGCGACCATGACGCCCCATTCGGCAACCGGCGGCTGGACGCCGAGCCCAAGATAGCTGACAGCGGCGCCGCTGAGCAGGACGAGCACGGCATCGGACATCGAAAACACGATCGATCCGGCGATGGCGTTCGGCAGCAGATGGCGAAACATGATCCGCATACGCCCGAAGCCGAGGCTGACCGCTGCCACGGCGTAGTCGCTATTTTTCAGAACAAGGATCTGCGCTCGGATCAACCGTGCATAAGAGACCCAACCGACCAGAGCCATGGCAATGTAGAAGCTGCCAAGACCGGGTCCGAGGATGGTGATGATCGATAGCATGAGCACGAGAAAGGGAAAGGCAAGGATGATATCGACGATCCGCATGAAGATCGCATCGACGATGCCGCCGAAGAAGCCCGCGACGGTACCGACGACCGTGCCGATCAGGAACGGAAAAGCGACGCCGATCACCGCGATCTGCAGGTCGATCCGCGCACCCCAGATGATACGGGAGAGAATATCGCGACCGAAATTGTCGGTACCGAGGGGATGCAGGAGAGACGGCAATTGAAGACGCGCATTGCCGTCCTGAAGGACCGGATCGTAGGGCGCAATCAGCGGTGCTGCGATCGCCACGAGAATGAAGAACAGCAAAATCGAGGCGCCGACGGCCAGCATGGTGCGCCTGCCCAGGAACGTTCTCCAGCCCGTAGGGAATGAGACGGCCGTCGTACTCATAGCCTCACCCGCGGATCGGCAGCGACGGTGGCGATGTCGGCGAGGAAGTTGACGAGCACTGTTGCACAGGCAAAGACCATGGCGACGCCCTGCACCACCATGTAGTCGCGCGAGAATATGGCGCGCACCAGCAACTGTCCCATGCCGGGCAGCGCAAAGACACTCTCGATGACGACGGTTCCGCCGATCAGCCAGCCGGTGTTGACGGCGAGCAGGTTGATGGTCGGAACCAGCGAGTTCGGCACCACATGACGCCAGAACACGATGCGTTCGGGCATGCCGCGAGCGCGGGCTGCCCGAGCCACATCCGATTTCAGAGCCTCGATCATTGCGGTCCTGAGGCTGCGCGTCAGCACGGTCGATAGCGACAATGCGATGGTGAGGCTTGGAAGAATGAGATGGGAGAGCTTGTCGCCGATCGTCGATCCGTAGCCGGAGACCGGCAGCAGGTCGAGCTTGACGCTGAACAGGATGATCAGCATCAGGCCGAGCCAAAAGGGCGGAAATCCGATGCCGAAAGTGGAGATGATGCGCACGGCATGATCCGGCGCCCTCCCCGCATTGCGCGCAGCAATCGCCGCCATCGGCACGGCGATCGCGACCGACAGCACGATGCTCGAAATGACGAGTGCGATCGTCGGCTCGATGCGCGTCGCGATCAGCTTGAGAACATCGATCTTGTAGAGGATCGACTTTCCCATCTCGCCGTTGGCGAGGTTTCTGAGGAAATAGAGGTACTGCAGCCAGATCGGTTCGTCGAGACCATATTGGGCGCGGATATTGGCGATCGCCGTCGGCGTGGCGCGTGTACCGAGCAGCACGCGCGCCGGATCGCCGGGGATTAGCCTCACCAGCACGAAGGTGATGATGCTGATACCGGCAATGACCGGCAAGAACTGGAAAGGCCTTCTGAAAACGAAGCTATAGCGATGCATGGCGATCCCGGTGCCTCCGTCGTCCGATGCTGTCCTCTACAAGCTTATGCATCAGTTCGGCCCGTTGCGTGCCAAGAAATCGAGAAGTGCAGGATAATAGTCCGCCGGATTTTCGTAGAATGGCATGTGGCTCGCATTGGCGAACACCTTCAACTCGGCGTTCGGGATCGCGAGTTTCATCTTCAGCGCGCAGGCCGGCGTCAATTCGTCGTGCTCACCGCAGGTGATCAACGTCGGGACCGTCATGGACGGCAGATCCGAGCGGCGGTTCCAGTCCTTCAGGTTGCCGATATAGAGAAATTCGTTCGGTCCTTGCATGGTGCCGTAAGGCCCCATGTTCCAGTCGCCCAGCGACCGCTGCACCGGCGCCGGCCATTCCGGAAGGCGGCACACATGGCGATAGTTCAGAATGGTGACGGCCGCCAGATATTCGGGATGGTCGTAAGTGCCCTGTGCCTCATGTTTCTGCATCATCGAAACCGTTTCAGGTCCAAGCGCTCCTCGCAATCGCTCAAGTTCCGAGATCAGATGCGGCATGTCCGCAACGGTATCTTCGAGGATCAGCGTCCGCAGGTTTCCAGGATAGGTGAGCGAGTAATCGATCGCCAGCCAACCACCCCAGGAATGGCCGAGCATGTGCACCTTGCCGAGCCCGAGCGCCTTGCGCACCGTCTCGGTCTCCTCGACATAGCGACCGATCGTCCAGAGCGATGAATCGGTCGGACGGTCCGAGGAGCCGGTCCCGAGCTGGTCGAAAGCAACGACGCGGTACCCCCTGTCGACCAGACAGGAGTGCGCCTCGCGCAGATAGTCGCAAGGCAGTCCCGGCCCGCCATTGAGGCAGAAAACCGTCTCCGCACCATCCCCGAAACTGTATGCGACCACCTTGTGGCCATCGACATCGATCTCATGTCGAGCATCGGGCTCGATCTCACGCCACATTGGCCACTCCGACGAAGAAACTGCTTGCTTAATATTTGGGCACGGCTAATTTTTACCTCAAAACCTGTCGAGCACTAGCTATAAGAAGTGATAGGATTGGTGCTCACGGGCTTCTGGAGCAGGCAATGATTGACGAGATCGGCACGATCAGACGGCAGTTCACAGATCACAAAACGCTGGACGGTCGCATCGACCAGATTTTTGAGGCGATGAAGACCATCGGCTTCGAGGCGCTGATCTACGATTATACGCCGGTGCCCTACGATCTCGACGGCGAAATCATGATCCCGTCGCTCCTGAAGCTCCGCAACATTTCCGACGACATGCACGATTACTGGTTCAATCGCGGTTATTTCCGCATCGACCCGGTCCAGCAGGTGGCGCTAAGGACATCCACGCCATTCTTCTGGAACTATGACGCGAATGCGGACACGCTGATCCGCCGGTTCATGACAGAGGACACAGCCCCTGTCGCGCGCTATCTGAGCGAGCGAGACATGTCGACGGGCGTTACCGTGCCCGTGCACATGCCGCGTGGAGACTATGCAACCGTAACCGGCGTGCGCTTTGGCGGCGACCAGGAATTCGAGAGGCACGCGCTGCGCTACATCGCCGACTTCAACCTCCTCGCGCACGTCTTCCACGAAGCGGCCTACTCGCTCTTCGATACGAAGACGTTCAGCACGGGCAAGGCAAGGCTGACGGAGCGGGAACGAGAGTGCCTGCGCTATTCCGCCGAGGGCCTTTCGGCCAAGGAAATCTCCCGGGTCATCGACCGCTCCGTCCCCACCGTCGTCATGCACCTCAACGCTGCGACCAAGAAACTCGGCGCCAAGAACCGCACCCAAGCGGTCGTGCGCGCCACCCATTACCGGCTGCTCGAGGACCGTCCATCCTATAACTTGTGATAGCTGCCGCGCCCATTTCCGCCACGCTATGCTTTTCCATCGATCGCCACGACATGGAGAAGCACGTGAACGCAATTGCGTCGAAGGAAGCCTTCCTGCCCTTTCGCGAATACCGAACCTGGTATCGCGTCACCGGGTCGCTCGAAAGTGGCAAGCTGCCTCTTGTCGTCGCCCATGGCGGTCCCGGCTGTACGCATGACTACGTAGACAGCTTCAAGGGCATCACCGAGATCGACGGACGACCGGTCATTCACTACGACCAGCTCGGCAACGGCAATTCCACTCGCCTGCCGGAAAAAGGGCCCGAGTTCTGGACCCCTGCGCTTTTCCTTGAAGAATTGGACGCCCTATTGAACCACCTGGGCATTCAAGAACGCTACGCCTTCCTAGGCCAATCCTGGGGCGGAATGCTCGGCGCCGAGCACGCCGTCCGCCAGCCGAAGGGGCTGCAGGCGCTCGTGATTGCCAATTCGCCGGCCAACATGCACACTTGGGTTGCCGAAGCAAACCGTCTGCGCGAAGAGCTTCCACAGGAGGTGCAGGACACGCTTCTAAAGCATGAGAGTGCCGGCACAATCGCCGATCCCGCTTACATCGCGGCGTCGCGCGTCTTCTATGACCGCCATGTCTGCCGCGTCACGCCATGGCCGCCGGAAGTGGCGCGCACCTTCTCCATTATGGAGGAGGACAATACGGTCTACCGAAACATGAACGGCCCGACCGAATTCCACGTCATCGGAACGATGAAGGACTGGACGATCGAAGACCGCCTGCATCTGATAGAAGTTCCTACGCTTCTGATTTCAGGCAAATACGACGAAGCCACACCGCTCGTTGTCAGGCCCTATGTCGATAGGGTCAAAGGATGCGAATGGGTGCTATTCGACGAATCGAGCCATATGCCGCATGTCGAAGAAAAGGCGCTCTGCCTGGAGAAGGCGTCTAGTTTCCTCTCGCGCTTCGATTGAGGCGCGGAGAGCGTTTACGGATGATATGGACGGACTTTTTGCTGTGTCAGGCTTTGCGCCAGCGTCCTTATCATCAACGCAAAAAGCCCGCGGTGGCGGCTCCTGGCGTGCAAATAGCGACAAGCGGACGTCATGTGCCGGTCGGGGAAGCCGGCAGCGGTGAGATACGTGCCTTCTCGGAAGCGAACGTCCAGATTAAGGTACCCTTCAGAGAGCGGACATTCTGGCCATAGCGAGCCCAACTCACGGTTTTCGACATGTCACAACACACGGTGCGACTAAAGAAACCTGCCGATCCAACTGAAAGCAAGTGGCTGCATCAAGCAAGAGCTGGTGACACATCGGCATTCGACCAGCTCATGAAGCCCTATCGCAAGCCGCTACACACGCATTGCTATCGCATGCTCGGCTCGCCCTTTGATGCCGACGATGCTCTGCAGGAGACACTGCTCGGTGCATGGCGTGGCCTAGGGTCTTTCGAGGCACGCAGTTCGCTCGGCACGTGGCTCAACAGCATCGCCACCCGCATTTGCCTGCGCATGATTTCGAGACGCCCTCGGCGTCTAGCTTCAGGCGATCTCGCCCCGCCGCTTAGATCCACAGCTGAACTGGGCGAGCCGGTGCAGGGGCCCGTGTGGCTGGAACCAATGCCGGATAGCGAACTGCTGTACGGCGGTGCGGCCAACGATGATCCAGCAGCGATACTGTTGCGTCGCGAATACATAGGACTTGCATTCGTTGCCATGTTACAGCACCTGCCCGGCACGCAGCGCGCCGTCCTCCTGCTACGCGAGGTGCTTGGGTACTCGGCCACCGAAACCGCCGATATCCTTGGAACCACCGTGGCCTCGGTCAACAGTGCGTTGCAGCGCTCTCGACAAAGGGTGAGGGCGAAGACACCCGCAACCGTGCAGTCTAGCGAGTTGCTGCAAGTTGATGCGCGGGGGTTCGAACTCCTGCTGCAAGCCTTCGTATCCGCTTGGGAAAGTCGCGACGTCACGGCAATGGTGAACCTACTAGCCGACGATGTCCGCTTCACGATGCCGCCGCTGCCTGCATGGTTCAGTGGCCGCGAGTTTGTCGGAAAATTCTTCGAAGAACGCGTGTTCGAGACTCCCTGGCGGCTCCACTCTTTACGCGGCAACGGCCAGCCCGGATTCGCCTGCTATCTGAAGAAAGCTGGTGACGACCGATTCCGGCCGGGTGGCGTCGTGCTGCTGAGCGTGTACGACGGCCACATTGCCGCCATCGACAGCTTTCTTGACCCTGCAGTCTGCCGCCGGTTCGGAATGCTCGACGAGTTTCACTAGGGATTTTTCGCCGCAGAGCGATGAGTTTCCGCATCGCCGTGTCTCTAAGGGGAAGACAGGCCCGGAAGGTTCGGGACTGCATCCATTCGTTCAGCAGAAGGACATTTGCGATGGCCAAGCTCGTCGTCAGTATTCTGAGTTCCCTCGACAACTACTGCGCCGGCCCGGATGGCCGGCTTGATACGCTGCCAATGGGGCAGGCGTTTGACGCCCACAACCTTGAACTCTTGCGCAGCGCCGGCACGCTGCTCTTCGGTGCCGTCACGTTCCCCATGTTCGAGGCCTATTGGCCGAATGTCGATCACAGTCCGACCAACGACCCGGTGCAACGCGAGATCGCCGAGCGTGTCGACGCTGCACGCAAGCTCGTCGCCAGCGACACGCTGGTTCTGGCGAAAACGTCTCCTTGGGCCGGCACCGAGGTGGTGAGCAGGACACGCGTGCATACGCGGATCGCTGAACTTAAGGGTCAGGCCGGTGACGACCTGCTGATCTTTGGCAGCCGCGTTCTTTTCAATGACTTGCTTGCGCATGGCTTTGTCGACGAGTTTCACCTTCTGGTGGGCAATGTCGTGTTGGGTGGGGGCGTGCGTACATTCGAGCCTGGCCTGAGTGCACCGTTCAAGCTGCTGGGCCAGCGCCAACTCGCAGGCTCAGATATAGCAGCCTTGCACTACGACTGTCGGGCGCACTGACGCGTTGCTGGATCACCTCGCATTGCGGTTGTTTGCGGACGCCGATTCAAATAGGCCGAGGTGCTTTCTGCGAATTCGATCGTTTGGCGCTACCGACCGCAATTGCGGCGCAACACCACCATGGCCTGTCTTGCGAGGAGTGTTCCGGGCGCAGGAGAGGTTTGCCTTTACGACCAAATGGGGCGCAACCACGGCCAACTGATCCCGCACTGCGTGTCCGCTCTCAGCAACGGCAAAGCCCGACGCTATGGCCGGCATGTGAGGCGCATAGCCGCTCGACCTAGCTGCTAAACCCGGAAACATTTTGCCCAGTAGCTGCGGCCCCGCTGGGTGCGGGGCTGCACTCGCTCAAATCTCTGTATGCTCCGCTAGTTCTAGCGCATCCTCGATGTCCACACCAAGGTACCTGACTGTGTTCTCGATCTTGGTGTGCCCGAGCAGGATCTGGATTGCACGAAGATTGCCCGTCGCTTTGTAGATCATCGCGGCCTTTCTTGCGTCGAAGCGAGTGTGTGCCATGGTCTTCGCGTCTTAGCCCGATTGCAGTCACCCACTCATCGACCAATCGGGCATACTGGCGAGTGCTGAGATGATCGGCATGATCGACTCGAGTGGGAAAGGCGTAGTCGTCAATTGTTCCGCCTCTCCGTTCAAGCCAAGCAAGCAGGCTTGCCCTGACTTCGCTCGTGATCTCGAACTGTACCGGACGCCGGTCCTTTGCTGGACGACCATGGCACGGGTTCGAATTTCCTGACCTGTGACCAGGGTTCCGATTTTGATCTTAACAAGATCGCAGCCTCGGAGCTTACTGTCGATTGCGAGATCAAACAGCGCGCGATCTCTCATGCGCCCCCTCCCGGTCTAAGAGGAAGCGGATCGCCCGAATCTGGCGCTGTTTTAGGGGTTTCTTGACACCGACCTTCCTGCCGGCGTTCCATGCTGGTCGGCCCAATGCGGCAGGATCATATTGTGCAATACGTGATCTGACGCGAAGTGGACGTTCGGTCGCCCTCGGCCGAACGCATGCGCCGACGACCCCCTTCGTAAGTCCGAAATCCTTGGTTTCAGTCCCATCATTTCAGCTATAAGGTGGGAGACATCGCCCAAAGGGGATTCAAGGCCAATGCCCCCAGAGAAGAAGGACCCTTCGCCTGTTGCGCTGGAACAGCGCGACATAAGCGCCGACCAGCGCATGTTCTCACCTTCCGTTGCGCGAAATTCGGCGCCGATCCTCGCGGTCCTAAAACGTATCCTTCCAACACATGGCGCCGTGCTGGAGATTGGATGCGGGACCGGAGAGCACGCCGTGTGCTTTGCGGGAGCAATGCCCAACCTCACCTGGCAGCCGAGCGATCCGGATGCCGACGCCCGCACCAGCACGTCTGGCTGGATCAAATTCGCAGGGCTGAAGAATGCGCTGGCACCGCGGGATATTGATGTGTGCTCAGGACAATGGGGCGTCGAACAAAAGGGGGCATTTGACGCCATCGTGTCGATCAATATGATTCATATCGCGCCATGGGCGGCAAGCTTGGGATTGTTCGCAGGAGCTGGCCGTCTGCTTCACGCTGGTGGGCTTCTTCTTCTCTACGGCCCATTCATGCGCGACGGTGCACACAACGCCCCCTCGAACGCTGCTTTCGACGCGGCTCTAAAGGAGCGCAACCCATCCTGGGGTGTGCGTGATATCGCTGATCTTGAACAAGTGGGTGCGGCCGCTGGACTTAATCTCCGCGAGACGATCGAGATGCCTACCAACAATATGTTGCTGGTCTTCTCCAGCGGTAGTGCCTGAACGACAAGCGGGCGCGAAAGAGACGTGGGCCTATAGCAGCATTCGGGCCCTTTGCTGCCGTTCGAGGTCGATCCGAGGAACGTGCGGTATGTGCTAGAATGCGGCCGAAGGCGGAACGCGACAGACGCACTGCGAGGGGCGGTGTGATGAGCCGGAATTCGAGCGACCGAGTGCCAACGTCGTGCTCTTGGAAGGGGAGACGAGGACTATGCCGACACCAGAGCAGCGCAGTCTAATAGTTCGACAGAAATCCCCACAGAACACCGAGTTTCCGTTTGCGTCGCTCTCCGATTGGCTGATCCCAACCGAGCTGTTCTTCGTGCGAAACCATTTCCCCTCGCCGGACCTCGATGCGCGAGACTGGAGATTGCGCGTTGGCGGGGCGGTGGAGCGGCCGATCGAACTTGACCTCGACAGCATCAAGGCGATGCGGAGCACGACTTTCACYGCCGTCGTCGAGTGYGCAGGRAACGGCCGCGTCTACTATGTGCCASCGAAGGAGGGGTTGCAGTGGCAGAACGGAGCCGTCGGCAATGCTGCGTGGACAGGTGTTYYTCWGCGAGAGATTTTAGACATGGCGGGCGTCAAGCGCACCGCACGTGAGGTTCTGCTCGTAGGCGCAGACAGCGGCGTCGTCGACACGAACAGGAAAACGGCTTCTCCCGGCCCCATCGCTTTTGCGCGCAGTTTACCGCTTGAGAAGGCCATCGCTGACAGCACGATCCTTGCCTATTCGATGAACGAGGAGCCGTTGACGCGCGATCACGGCTACCCGCTACGCGCGGTCGTGGGTGGCTGGTTCGGCATGGCTTGGGTCAAGTGGATCACGCATATCACGGTCGTGGAACAACCGTTCCTTGGCTACTGGCAGGCGCGCGACTATTTCCGTTGGGAGCGCAGCCTCGGGGAACCCCGGCTTGTCCCGCTCGCGGAGATGGAGGTCAAAGCGCAGATCGCGCGTCCCGTGCAGGGGGCGCGTCTCATCAT
>NZ_JBFUAL010000019.1:0-130885 GCF_056406295.1 Rhizobium sp. P1_C7 | reverse complement strand
GGTCAAGACCACCCAGGAAACCCTCGAACTGTCGACCGCCAGCTACAAGGACGGCGCCTCCTCGCTGCTCGACGTGCTCGACGCCCAGCGTCAGGTCTCGCTTGCCCAGGCAAGCCTGGCCGCCTCCGTCCAGCAGATGGCCAAGGACTACGTCTCCCTCAACGTCGCCATCGGCGGCGGATACAATCCGGGCGGTCGACAAACCGTTGCCCCGCCAAAGGCTAGCTGAAAACACCAGAGACAAAGCCCGGCAGACCCGCCGGGCTTTTTTTGTTTTCGCAGCATGCAAGCGAAACCAGATAAATCGACCTCGGCCTGAAATTGGATTCGACAAGGCCCGTACGGTGATGTAGGTCTGATTAAACGATTAATCTAACGCGCATCGACAAACATGCCTCCAACGCGACCGGGACCGAATCTGAGCAGGATAGCGACGTCGCTCGGCGTATCCGTCGCGACGGTCTCGAATGCGCTCTCCGGCAAGGGACGCGTTTCTGAAAGCCTTGCCGAAAAGATCCGCGAGCACGCCACCGGACTCGGCTATATCCCGAGCCAGGCCGGACGGGCGCTCAGAACCGGCCGGAGCGGCGTGCTTGGGCTGGTTCTACCGGACATTGCCAATCCTCTCTTCCCCAAACTTGCGCAGGCGATCGAATTCGCGGCCACCTCAGCCGGGTACGGCGTTCTGATTGCAGACTCCCGCGGAGATGTTGCCGCGCAGACCGAGGCTATCAACAGGCTGATCGAACGCGGTGTCGAAGGCATGGTGATCGTGCCACGGCGGGCCACGCGCATCTCCTCGGCAAGCTGCCCGGTAGCGGTCATCGATACAGCATCGACCCCCGGCAATACGGTGGCGGCGGACCATTGGCAGGGCGGGCGGGATATCGCCGCGCACTTGGCGGAACTCGGCCACAAGCGAATCCTGATCATCGGCAACAATCCCGGTTCGAACGTTCAAAACGATCGCGCCGGCGGAATCCGCTCGGGACTTCGCGCAGGCATGCAGTCGGCAACCCTATGGGTCGAGCGGCTTGAGCGAGATCTCGGCTGCGGCTGCAGCCTTGGGCTTGTCGAGAAGGTCCGCGATGGCTTCACCGCCTTCGCAGCCCTTTCCGACCTTCAGGCGCTGCGAGCCCTGACAGAACTTCAGCGCGACGGCGTCGTTGTCCCCGAGATGGCAAGCGTCACCGGCTTCGACGATTTGATCTGGTCGCCCGTTGTCACCCCGGCCCTGACGACGGTGGCGATGGACATGGTCACCATTGCCGAGATCGCGATTTCGTCGCTGCTCAAGAGCATCCAGACCAGCGGCAGCCGCGAAGGTACACTCGTGACCGCGCAGATGGATCGGGTCCCGATGCAGCTGATCGTGCGCCAATCCTCGGGTCCCGCAAACCCAATGCATATCCACTCTCAGACGAGGAATTCCTGACATGCAAAAGGCTCTCATCGCTTCGGCAGCGCTTCTCGCACTGTCGCCACTCGCAACAAGGGCCGAGGAACGGACGCTGACGGTTTCCGTCTACGCCTTCGCGCAGGACGACTTCAGAACGATCGTCTACGATCCCTTTGAAGCAAAATGCGGCTGCAAGCTCGTCGTCGAGACAGGCAACAGCGTCGAACGCCTGGCCAAGATGGAAGCGAACAAGGCCAATCCGGTGGTCGACATGGCGGTCGTTTCCATGGCGGACGCACTGTCGGCAACGCGCAAGGGTCTGATCGACAAGGTCGATACCACCAAGCTCAGCAATTTCGGCAAGCTCTACGACCTCGCGAAAGATCCCAACGGCGACGGCATGAGCGTCGGCTACACCTTCTATGCCACTTCCATCGCCTATCGCTCCGACAAGATGAAGATCGAATCCTGGGCCGATCTCCTGAAGCCGGAATATATCGGCCACGTCGCATTCCCGAACGTCACCACCAACCAGGGCCCGCCGTCGCTCTACATGCTCGGCCTGGCGCTCGGCAAGGACACGCCGGATCTGAAGGCCCCGATCGAAGCGCTCGGCGAAAAGAAGGACGACATCGTCACCTTCTACGAAAAATCCTCGCAGCTCGTGCAGCTGATGCAGCAGGAGGAGATCTGGGCGGCTCCGATCGGCCGCTTCTCCTGGGCGGGTTTCACCAAGCTTGACATTCCCGTTGCCTGGGCCACTCCAAAGGAGGGCCAGACAGGCGGGATGAACGTCATGATCATGACCAAGGGCTCGAAGAACCAGGATCTCGCCATGCAGTTCATGGACTTCTGGCTCTCCACCGACATCCAGACCAAGCTTGCCGAAAAGCTGGTCGACAGCCCGGCCAACAAGGAGGTCAAGCTCTCCGAGGCCGCCGCCAACAACCTGACCTATGGCGAAGACACCGCCAAGAGCCTGAAACTCATTCCCTCTGCCGCGGCGCTGGACAACCGCGCCGGCTGGTTGAAGGAATGGAACGACAAGGTCGGCCAATAGTCATTGCAGACGGCTCCGGCACCGGCCGGGGCCGCTTCATCAGATCGCTCTGAAAGACGCCTCATGTTTCAAAACCGCACAGAAGCCCTGGCGCTGGCCCTGCCCGCGGCTCTGTTTGCCGCGCTGGTCTTCCTGCTGCCCGTCGTCATCCTTCTCTCGGAAGGGTTTCATGTCGACGGCAGCTGGACGCTCGGCGCCTATACCGGCTTCTTCTCGGAGTCCCTGAACCGCACCGTCTTCCTGCGCACCTTCAGGCTCGGGCTCGAAGTGACCGCCGTCTCCGCCGTCATCGGCTATGCCGCAGCCTTCGCCATCGTCAGCCTTCCGCCCAATGGAAAGGGCCGGATGATCGGCCTCATCACCCTGCCGCTGATGATCTCGCCGGTTGCACGCACCTATGCCTGGATCGTCATCCTCGGCCGCACCGGCATCGTCAACCAGGCGATAACAGGGCTGGGCCTCAGCGATGGTCCCCTGCGCCTGCTCTTCACCGAGACCGCGGTTTTCATCGGCCTTTTGCAGCTGTTCCTGCCGCTGATGATCCTGTCGCTGATCAGCGCGCTCGAAAACATGCCGAAGGACGCGATTCCGGCCGCCCGCGTGCTCGGGGCCAACTGGTTCCAGGTGTTCTGGAAGGTCATCTTGCCGCTGACCCGCGAGGGTCTCGTCGTCGGCGGCACGCTCGTCTTCACCGGCTCGCTGACTGCCTACATCACTCCGGCCGTCCTTGGCGGATCCAAGGTGCTGATGCTGGAAACCCTGCTTTACCAGCAGGTCTCCGTCGCCAATGATTTCATCGCGGCAAGCGTCATCGCCTTCATGCTGATCGTCATGAGCTTTGCCGCCAACATTCTGCTCAAGCGCCTTGCGACCGCGAGGAACAAGCGATGACCGCCCGTATCTTGTCTCCCCTGGTTCTCGGCCTGCTGCTGGTCTTCCTGATCGGCCCGTTCCTGATCATCATCGCCGCCTCCCTCTCGGCCGGCGACACGCTTGCCTTCCCGCCGCAGGGCCTGTCGCTGCGCTGGGTCCTCAAGGTCTTCACCATCGACAGCTTCCGCGACAGTTTTGCCATGTCGATGTTTCTCGCCATCGGCGGCACGCTGGCAGCGCTCATCCTCGGCATCCCGGCCGCCTACGCGCTGTCGCGCTACAAGCTGCCTTTCGGGGAAACGGTGCGCACCATCGTCTCGCTGCCGATCATCGTGCCCGGCATCATCGTCGGCCTGGCGCTGCTGCGCTATCTCGTCGTGCCCTTCGGCTTCAACATCACGCTGGCGCTGTTCTTCGCCCACACAGCGCTGGTGCTGCCCTATGCCGTGCGCGTCGTCTCGGCGAGCCTCAACAATCTGCGCTCGGATATGGAGGAAGCGGCTGTGCTGCTCGGATCGTCGCGTCTCGGCGCGTTCTTCCGGGTGGTGATGCCGAACATCCGCGGCGGCATTCTAGCCGCCTTCATCCTCGGCTTCGTCACCAGCTTCAATCAGGTTCCCGTCTCGCTCTTCCTGTCCGGCCCAGGCGTCCGCACCCTGCCGATCGACATGCTGGGCTACATGGAAACCACCTACGACCCATCGATTGCAGCGTTGTCGGYGCTGCTCGCCTTCCTGTCCATCGGCATCGTCTTCATCGCCGAACGCTTCCTGGGATTCTCTCGCTATGTCTGACCGTTATCTTCAACTCGACAAGCTGACGCTCTCCTACGGCGATACGGTCGCGGTGAAGGATCTCGATCTGTCGATCGCCAGGGGCGAGCTGGTCGCCCTGCTCGGCCCCTCCGGCTGCGGCAAGACGACGACGATGCGCTCGATTGCCGGCCTGCTGGCACCCACCTCCGGCCGCATAACCCTCGACGCCACCGATATCACCCGCGTGTCGGCCAACAAGCGCAATGTCGGCCTCGTCTTCCAGTCCTACGCCCTCTTCCCGCACCTCACCGTCTACGAAAACGTCGCCTTCGGGCTACGCCTCAAGGGTATCGCCGGGCAGGACCTCGATACAAAGGTGAACGCCGGCATCAAGTCGGTCGGCCTTGCCAATTTCGCCTCCCGCAAACCAGCCGAACTTTCCGGCGGCCAACAACAGCGCGTGGCCCTCGCCCGCTCCATGGTGATGGAACCGAAGGTGCTGCTGCTTGACGAACCGCTTTCGAACCTTGACGCCCGCCTTCGCCTTGAAATGCGCGCCGAGCTGCAACGCGTCCAGAAGGAAACCGGCGTCACCATGATCTTCGTCACCCACGACCAGATCGAGGCGCTGGCGCTTGCCGACCGGATTGTCGTCATGCTGGACGGCGCCATCGAGCAGATCGGCACGCCGGAGGAAATCTACAACAAGCCCGTCTCGGCCTTCGTCGCCGATTTCGTCGGTTTCGAAAACGTCTTTGCGCTGGAGAATGGAAAGCTCGCGACGCCGAACGGCCTCGTCGACCTTTCCGCTCCGGCGCAGCAGGCCGCAAGGGGCCTGGCTTGGCGCCCGCGCATGGTGATCCTTGGTTCAGGTCCTTTCCAAGGCACCGTGCGCGGCACCTCGTTTGCCGGCAACACCCGCGAATATCTGCTCGACACGCCGCTCGGCCCGATCAAGGCGGAAGTCGACGCGGAACTTCCGACACATGCGATCGGCTCGAAACTCGGCTTCGATCTGCCGCTCTCGGCTGCTGCATCCCTCTCTCGCTACAGGTAACATCATGGGCGTCTGGGTCGACACAGACATGGGATTTGACGATATCGCCGCCATTCTGGTGGTGGTGCAAGCGAAGCTCGACATATCAGGCGTCTCGCTGGTGTTCGGCAACACGCCGCTGCCGCAGGTGCGGGTCAATGCCGCTGGGGCGGCCAAGGCATTCGGCTGGACCTTTCCGCTGCACACCGGCCGGGCCACGGCAGTGCTTGGAGTGCTGGAAACCGCGCAAGCGATCCTCGGCAAAACCGGTATTCCGACGGCAGGAAAAAGCCTTCCCGAAGCGCCCCCCCTTCCCGAAAGCGACGCCTTTTCCGCTCTGTGCCGTTGGCTGGAGGAAGACGGCCCTCACCGCATCCTGGCACTCGGCCCCTTGACCAACATTGCCGCTCTTGCGCTCGCGCGGCCCGACCTCGCATCGCGCATCACCGAACTCACCTGGATGGGCGGCGGCGTGACCGCAGGCAACCATACCGCCTCGGCAGAGTTCAATGCACTTGCCGATCCGGAAGCCCTGGCGATCGTCATCGCCCACGGCCTGCCGTTGCGCATGATCGATCTCGATCTATGCCGCAAGGTGATTGCAAGGCCCGACGATATCGAGCCGCTGCGCAAGGCCGGAGGCGTCAATGCCGAACTGCTGGCCGACATCTTCGCGGGCTACATCGCGATCGGCACGAGCCGCGGCCGCGCCGGCATGGCGATCTACGACCCCTCCGCCGCTGTCGCCTTCGTGGCACCCGATGTCGTCGGCTTGCGCGCTGCGCGCATCGACGTCGAGCTGCACGGCGGCCTGACACGGGGCAGGACCGTCGTCGAGACGCGAGCCAGCCACGCCGCCTTCAACGCGGAATATGCTGTCGATATCGACGTCGCCGCCGCCCGCGGCATCATTCTTGACGCACTGGTCAGCGAGGCCGGCAAATGAGTGGACCGCATCAGATGGAAATCAACGATCCACAGCTTCGCACTCGCGCCGTCGCCGCCGCACGCGGCGATGTTGCGTTTGACGTCCTGATCGCGGGCGGCCGTCTGCTCGATGTCGTCACCGGTGTGATCCGCGAGGCTGACATCGGGCTTGTCGGCCCCCTGATCGCCAGCGTCCATCCACCCGCAACACGAAGGGACGCAGCGGACATTGTCGATGCCACCGGCACCACCATCGCGCCGGGCCTGATCGACACGCATATGCACATCGAAAGCTCGATGGTAATTCCGGCGGCGTATGCCGCAGCCGTATTGCCGCGCGGCGTCACGACCGTCGTCTGGGACCCACATGAGTTCGGCAACGTGCATGGTCTCGACGGCGTGCGCTGGGCAATTGATGCATCGAGGGGCCTGCCGCTGCGCGTAATCCTGCTTGCCCCTTCCTGCGTGCCGTCGGCACCCGGACTTGAAGTCTCGGGCGCAGATTTCGATGCCGCCGTCGTCGCCGAGATGCTGCGCTGGCCCGAAATCGGCGGGGTGGCGGAAGTGATGAACATGCGCGGCGTCATCGACGGCGATCCGCGCATGAGCGCTATCGTCAACGCGGGACGGCTCTCGGGGAAACTCGTGTGCGGGCACGCACGGGGCCTCGATGGGTCCGACCTCAACGCGTTCTTGGCGGCGGGCGTCTCCTCCGACCATGAGCTCACCTCCAGTGCAGACCTCGTTCAGAAGCTCGCCGCGGGGCTGACGATCGAGCTTCGCGGCTCGCACGACCACCTGCTTCAGGAATTCGTGGCGGCACTGAACGGCATCGGCCATCTGCCATCGACGGTCACGCTCTGCACCGACGACGTCTTTCCCGATGAACTGCAGGACGGCGGCGGCCTCGACGACGTCATGCGCCGCTTGGTGAGATACGGGATGAAGCCGGAATGGACGCTGCGCGCTGCGACCTTCAACGCCGCTCAGCGGTTGAACCGCTCCGACCTCGGTCTCGTCGCCGCCGGCCGCCGTGCTGATATCGTGCTTTTCAAGGACCTCGTGGATTTCGAAACGCGGGCGGTCGTTGCCAACGGTCACATCGTCTCGCGCAACGGCAAGATGGACATGGACATCGCCGCGTGCGACAGCGCACCGCTCCGAGAATCCGTAAAGCTACCTGTTCTCGTGGAAAACGACTTCCGCGTGCCGGCCGAAGGCGACCGCGTACGGGTCGCCACCATCGATCGCCCCCGCTTTACCAGCTGGGGCGAGGCCGATACAGTCGTTGAAGACGGTTTCGTAGTACCTCCCGCCGGCAGCGCCATGATCGCCGTTGCCCATCGCCACGGAAAAACCGATGGGCGCCCGCGCGTTGGCTTCCTCACGGGCTGGGGCGAATGGCGCGGTGCCTTCTGCACCACTGTATCGCATGACAGCCACAACCTCACGGTCTTCGGCGGCAACGCCCGTGACATGGCGGTTGCGGCGAACGCCGTCATATCGGCAGGAGGCGGAATGGCCGTCGCCAAGGACGGAGAGATCAAGGCGGTCCTGCCCTTGCCGCTCTCCGGGCTCGTCACCGAGGCGCCGCTCGAGGACACGGCAGCGGGCTTTCGCGACATTCGCAAGGCAATGGAAACGATCGTTGACTGGAAGCCGCCGTATCTCGTGTTCAAAGCCTGCTTCGGCGCGACGCTCGCCTGCAACGTCGGCCCGCATCAGACGGACCAGGGCATTGCCGATGTTCTGACGGGGAAGGTATTGGACAGTCCAGTTCTGGAGATCCTGTAGCTTGGGGCATGGTGAGGGGCGTGCCGTGTGGCCGCACACGCCAATGGGTTACCCTTCCGCCCGCAACTCCCGCTCCACGAGCCGTGACCAGAACGCCACGCCGGGGCCGATGGCTTCGTCGTTGAAATCGTAGGATGTGTTGTGATGCAGCGCGCCGTCGACCGCCGGGCCGTTGCCGAGCCAGACATAGCAACCCGGCGTATTCTGGCCGAAGAAGGCAAAATCGTCGCCCGCAGTCGAGGGCGGGAAACGTGTCTGTGCCTTATGGCCGAACACGTCGGCCGCAGCGCCCAGCGCCCGCTCGGTCGCATCCCGATCGTTGACGACAGGCGGAATGCGCCGCTCGAACCGGTAGTCGGCCGCAATGCCGAACATGGCAGCCGTACCATGCGCAAGCCGGCCGATCTCCTCTTCGAGCTGGTCGCGCACCTCGGGCGAGTAGGCACGCGCCGTGCCGCCGATCTCGACGATGTCGGGAATGACGTTCAGTGCCTTCGGATCGCCTGCCTGCAACGAGCAGGCACTGACGACAGCCGGCTGTAGCGGGTCGACGATACGGCCGACGATCGTCTGCAGCGACGACAGGAAAATCCCCGCCGCAGTGATCGGATCTCGCCCCAGATGCGGCTTGGCGCCGTGCGTGCCCTTCCCGTGGAAGGTCAGGCGCCAGCTGTCGGAGGAGGCAAGCTGTGGCCCCTCGACGACCGCTATCTCATCGACCGCAAGCCCCGGCATATTGTGCAGCCCGTAGACGGCGTCGCAGGGAAAGAGGCCGAACAATCCATCCTCGACCATCCGCTTCGCCCCGCCCCTGCCCTCCTCGGCAGGCTGGAAGATGAAGTGTACGGTGCCGGAAAATCCGCGGGTCGCGGCCAGGTGACGCGCGGCGCCGAGAAGCATCGTCGTATGGCCGTCGTGGCCGCAGGCATGCATCTTGCCGGCGACTTTGGATCTGTAGGGCCGGTCGGCCATTTCAGGCATGGCAAGTGCGTCCATGTCGGCGCGAAGGCCGATCGTGCGCGTTCCGTTGCCGACCTGCAGCGTGCCGACGACGCCGGTGCCGCCGAGCCCCAGATGCACCTTCAGTCCCGCTTCTTCCAGAAGCCTTGCGACAATGCCGCTTGTGCGCTCTTCCTCGAAACCGAGTTCGGGGTGCGCATGCAAATCGTGTCGAAGCGAGGTGAGAAAGGGAAGATCGTTCTCGATCCCGGCGGGAATGCGCATGAGCATGGACGTCCTGTAAATGCAAGCGTGCACCAGAACGACGCCCGCAATATGCGTCGTTTATCCAGCAAAACCACCTGGAATTCAACCTCGGCTCTGGGCCCCGCATGAGCTTGCGTCCCCGCCGCACGCAGTTCTTGACACCAGTCAGGTCTGGATGGCGTAATCAGCCCAACGCGAGAGAGCCTCCATGAGCGACGACCCGATTCCCGCCGACAGCAAACTGACGACGTCGAAGCGCCGCTGGGCCGACGAGGGCAAGTTCCTGACCGGACGCATCAGCCGCCCGGAAGCGGACCGTCTGCCGCCGGGGCAGCATCTCGTCAACAACTGGCCAGTCCTCGATCTCGGCCAGCAGCCGATCATTTCCACCGATACCTGGCGGCTGGAGGTTCGCGGGCTGGTCGAAACGCCGCTCGACCTCGGCTGGACTGCCTTCCAGGCGCTGGAGCAGAGCACGAAGATCTCCGACATTCACTGCGTCACGACATGGTCGCGCTACGAAAACCGGTGGATGGGCGTAGCGACCCGCGATCTTCTCGATCATGCGATGCCGAAGCCGCAAGCAACGCACGTCATGCTGACCAGCTATGACGGTTACACGACCAATCTGCCGCTCCCCGATTTCGCCGCCGAGGATGCGATCCTTGCGACCGCCTGGGAGGGTCAGCCGCTGACACGCGACCACGGCGGACCGATGCGCCTCGTCGTGCCGCACCTCTATTTCTGGAAGAGCGCGAAATGGCTGCGTCGAATCGAGCTCATCGCGGGAGATGCCGCAGGCTTCTGGGAGAAGAACGGCTACCACATGTACGCCGACCCCTGGCGCGAACAGCGCTATTCCGACGATTGATGGGCCACCTTGCCGGATGCCGCAAGCCACGGAAACGTCAGGCCGCCCGGCTTTGAGATCTCGATAGCGGCGTCACTCTACGGATCGCCCATCGAATGCCGAGCAGCCCAAAGCCCAAAATCGCACCTATCGCCGTCAATGTCGCCATGCTGGCGGCGTGCGTCGGGACATCGCTCCAACGCGGACGAACGACGTCGGCCGTGTCGAATGCCTCGCCGCTGAACTCGCAGGTGATCAGAGCCAGCCCCCGCAGGACCATGCCGGCATCGATCAACGAGACGATCTCGCCTGCCGCCACCGCCTCGCGCGGCATCCCGCGCATCTGAAGCAACGCAGCCTTGGTTGCAGCGAGATAAGCGTGGGAGCACTCGTTGAAGGGGCTCGCCTCGTCCGTCACCCCGCCCGGCATCTTCCCCCAGAAGCAATAGGCATATTGAATTTGAGCATAATTCAGAACGCGCCGAAACGGCTCGTTTGTGTCGGTCGCGGTGGAAGCGAGGTCGATGATCCGGTCGCGGTACTCCGCCATCATGATCATTTCGCCATGCAAGATTTCCGCAATGGCGATCCCGGTATGTGGCCCGCCGGCCGTCCGCTGGTGTGCGCAAGCCTCCGCCGCCGCAAACGGGAGCGGGGACATGCCAATGGCCAGAGTCAGGATTGCGTTTCGGACGAACACTGTGGTGTGAGGCCCCGGATGAAGTCCGGAGCCCTCCCTTTCAATGGAAGATGGGGGCGTGCGCGCGAGCATTCGCCCTGGCGCCCAGCTCTGCAAGCGCGCCGAAGACCAGCCCGAGCGCGGCCCAGAGGATCGCATGCATGCCGATCGAAGTTGTGCGGAAACGCCAGAGCACCATCGCCGAAAAATTCTCCGGCACTTCGTTGATCGGCGGCAGCAGGTACTGCACGAGCCCGATGAACACGACATAGGCAAGTCCGGCTGAGATGGCACTGTTCCATGCACCCAGGCGCGGCACAAGGCGACGTGCGAGCACGACGGCTGCTACCAGCGCCGCGAGCGAAACGACGATCATCAGGAAGAAGAGCTCGGTCCTTACGCCAATCGTATCCGGGTTGCCGACTGCCGGCGGATTGGCCGGGTACTTGATATTGGGCACGAGCACCACCGCCACGAAAGCGGCGATCGAGATAACGGCAGAGGTTCCTCTAGCGCTCATGCTGCTGAACCGCCCCTGGACGAATGCGAAAACGAGCGCGAAAATGCCCCCGATCGCTATGCTGTAGGCCATGACGCCGGTAAAGAGGCCGATGCCGGCCTGGGTCGCGCGGCTGACAAGCTCGGGCTCAGCCGCCTCGCCGGCGGCCTGGGCGGCCGCCTCTTCGAATCCAATCGCCTGATCGACAAGCGGCTCCCCAAAGGTATGTGCGAAGGCAAACACCAGGACACCAGCAATCAGGCCCGCAAGCATGCCGCGAAGCAAAAGTTTTCCAACCATGTCGTGAACTCCCTTAGTGGCAGGGGAAGCCGAGGAGGTGTCGGCCGTCATGCACGAATTCGTGCACATACATGCCGTTGAAGAGCGCCATTGCGCCTTCTTCGGTGCCGACGAAATAGATGGCGATCAGCATCAGCAGGCCGCCGAAGATCGCCCACGGCAAAATCTCTCCAACGGGGATCGGGGCCGGCGCGGCGACGGGCGTAAAAGTGGTGTCAGACATGTGTTCCTCCTGGAATGACGCGTTCAGTCGAGAATTGTTGCGTGGCAGGGTCTGACTTCCAGTTTGAGGTATCCTCATCCTGGTCACAGTGGCGCGACCGCACCGGAATTTCACCGGCTTCCAAACCCACAACATCACCGTTATAGCTGCGGTCTTGAACCTGTCAACGAGACTTCATAAACCAACGGTTTATCCCTCGTAGATGCGGAGACGAACCAACGTGATGACACGCCTCACCTGGATCTGCCATGGCGCAACCGCCGCCAATCGGCAAGCGCGCTTCCCGCTCGACGAGCCGCTGGAAGAGAATGCCGCTTCCGAAGCCAAAACGCTCGCAATGCATCTGCCGCGTGCCGACAGGGTTTTCTCCAGCCCTGCCCTGCGCGCGCGGGAGACCGCTCAGACGCTCAACGTCTCCTTTGAACCCGCGCCGCTTCTGGCCGATTGCGACTATGGCCGGTGGGCCGGCCTGTCGATCGTCGCGCTCCAGCAATCCGAGCCGGACGCGCTCGTCGCCTGGATGACCAGGCCGGAGGAAGCGCCGCACGGCGGGGAGACCATCGCGGCGCTGCATGAGCGCGTGGCGCTTTGGATGAAGGACCTGCCCCGCCTGGGCGGGCACACGATCGCAGTAACTCACGCCACGGTTATCAGAGCAGCGATCGTTAAAGCCTTGCAGACCCCGATTTCGTCCTTCTGGCATATCGATATCGAACCGCTGGCAACCGTCTGCATGACAAGCAACGGCTCGCGCTGGTCGCTGCGCTTCGACCGCCCGTAGAGCATCTCGAACGCGATGCCGCCATGCACTTTTGCCGGATTTGCTCTGGGACAACCTGCTCGCTTTCCCGTGCGATACATTAGGCCAGCCTTGCGCAAGCTAATTGCGCGATAGCTAATTTGCTTCGGCTCGTCCGGACTGCATTCCTTCGTAAAGGAGGTTCGACCATGCGTTATGACTGGAGTGGCGCGCGGACAAGACGCGTACGTCTCATGCGATTGACCAGTGCCGTCATACTTCTCTTCCTCGTCGTCAGCGCTTCCATGCTGATGCGACGCTAAGCAACGGGCAAGCGTTCCACGCTTGCCCGTCTTCTTTTGTGTACATAAGCATTCACTCATAAGTGGATCGCATACCTAGAAATCGCCCTCTGGTTTCAACGAACATTTCAGACTTCACTGCTATATCCGGCTCCGGGTGGAGATGGAGTGAAGCATGCCGGTATTCTTCCGGAGCAGGGCCGGGCGCCAATGCCTCTTGCTCGTGGCGCTTGGAGTGGCGTTGTGGGCCGTAGGTGCGATGCTGGAGTTCGGAGACTGGCTGGCTGCGTTCGTCAGCGCATTTGATCGCTACGGCGCCGACAAGCTCGTGCTTGCCCTCGCCGTCGGTGGAACGATGAGCTTCGTCTATTCGGTGCTGCGTATCGCCGATCTGCGCAGGGAAATGGAATTGCGCGCCAAGGCAGAGGCCCGGGCGGACTGGACAGCCACTCACGACCATCTGACAAAGCTGCCGAACCGCTATGCTTTCGAGCGCAAGGTCCTGCGCAAGGCTCCCGCTCTGCACGACGAGATCAGTGAAGACTGGGAACGCAACGTCACTATTTTCTGCGTTGATCTCGACGGTTTCAAGAAGGTCAACGATCTCATCGGCCACAATGGAGGCGACGCGCTGTTGATCGAAGTCTCCAAGCGGATCTGCGCGATCGGCCGCGCCGACTGCGTCTACCGCTTCGGCGGCGATGAGTTCATCATTGTCGCTGCCGGGCTTTCGGACCAGCATGAAGAGCGATTTGCGCGCCTGCTGATCCAGGCGGTTACGCGTCCCGTTTATATAGATGGCTCTGCCGTCGAGGTGGGCGCAAGTGTCGGCTATGACCGATGGGCGCAAGACGACGAACCACTCGAACATGCCGCGCACAGATCGGATCTTGCCATGTATGAGGCCAAATCCCGTGGCCCGAACCACTACCTGGCATTCCAGGCCTCTATGCGAGACAAGGTGGCCATGCGTGCGTCGCTCGAAGCGAAGCTGCGCGTCGCCATCCAGAAGAAATCAATCCGCCCCTTCTACCAACCGCTGATCGACCTGAAGACCAGTAACGTCTGCGGCTTCGAAGCCCTTGCCCGCTGGACGGACGACGACGGTGCAAATATCTCGCCGCTGGTCTTCATTGGAATTGCAGAGGAGACCGGGCTGATCACCACTCTTTTCGAGGATCTGCTGGCACAAGCCTGCCGGGACGCGCTGGCCTGGGACAGTCAACTCACGCTGTCTTTCAATGTCTCGCCGGTCCAGATGGAGGATCGGTTGCTGACGACGCGCATCTTCAAAGCGCTCGCCGCGAGCGGCCTGCCCGCCCACCGCCTCGAGATAGAAATCACCGAGAATGCGCTCATCCAGGATCCGGCGAGTGCCGCTGCAATCCTGGATGAACTTCACCACGCAGGCGTCCAGATCGCGCTCGACGATTTCGGCACCGGCTATTCCAGCCTAGCCCAGCTTGCCCGCTATCGATTTGACAAGATCAAGATCGACAAGAGCTTCATCGCGACCTACCGCGACGACGAGCGACAGGAAAAAATCGTGCGCGCGATGCTGGGTCTTGGGCGCAGCCTCAACATCCAGACGACGGCAGAAGGCATCGAGGAGCAGCGGCAGCTCAGCCATCTCATGCAACTTGGCTGCGACGTCGGCCAGGGCTATCTGTTCGGCAGACCCATGCCGGCGGAAGAAGCCCTCTCCTTCCTTGCCAATCGGCACCAGGTTTTGGCCACAGGCTGACGATGCCGGACGAGCTCATCGCCCCCGCGCGTGTGCTCGATCAGCTATTTGTGATGGAACCTTTTTCAAAGTGACGACGTTTTGCGGTCGGGTCCTGAGGGCGCAACCCTTCCCGTAAGCGCATTGGCGCGACGCGGGCGCTGCGATCCAGTGATCGGCGTCTCCACTCCCGATCGTCCACATTAGCAGACTGTATCCTAGTCAAGGAGAGGGATCTACATCATGAATGTCCGCATCTTTACTGCCTCAGCAGCATTTGTCCTGCTGGCAGGCACCGTGTCGGCCGCCGATCTGGTCGCCGAGACGCCTCCGGCACCGGTCGAACAGGTTGCACCGGTCTTCACCTGGAGTGGCCCTTATCTTGGTCTGCAAGGCGGCGGCGCCTGGGGCAGCGCTGACTTCTCCGGCGTAGGGTCGGAAAACCTCAACGGTGGCCTCCTCGGCGGGTTCGTGGGCTACAACTGGCAGCTCGACAACAACATCGTGCTCGGTCTTGAGGGCGACGCATCCTACAACTGGAATGAGCAGTCGGTCGGCCTCGATGACTACAAGTTCGACACGACGGGTTCTGTCCGCGCCCGCGTCGGCTATGCGTTCGACCGCGCCCTCTTCTACGGCGCCGCCGGCTGGACCGGTGCAAAAGGACACGTAGACACGCCCGTCGGCAGCGACAGCGCGACGTTTTCTGGATGGACCGTCGGCGCCGGTCTCGACTACGCCTTTACCGACAACGTCTTCGGACGCGTCGAGTACCGCTATAACGACTATGGCAGCAAGGACCTCATGGGTGTCGACACCGACTTCAACCAGAACGTCGTAGGCGTCGGTATCGGTGTTAAATTCTAGCTGCAGCCGATAAGCCGACCCATTGGTGGAAGCACAGAAGAAGCCCGGACGTTCCGGGCTTTCTCCTTTTGGCGGTCTGCCAAGGAATGCGGGGTCGAACGACCTGAACCGACATGGCTCTGTCGCAGCACCGGCTCGACGGCTTTGCTCCGCCGATGAAACTGACCGTCGCAGCAGGACTTCGCGCTAGTAGCTGCAAGGGCGGTCGTTGTTAAATCCAAGCGCACAGGCTGAGTTCAGCGGAGCATTTCCATCCCGTTGATAGGCTGTCGAAGTACATGCCGATGCGATCATCGCAATACCGAACAGCGATCCAGCTATCACAAGTTGCCGAAATTGGTTCATCTGAACGTCTCCTTCAGAGGATCGCGCGAGATCCACGCCACGGCTACCGGGACATGACACAGCGTACGCGAACCATCTTCCCTTGCCAACGGTGCTCTTTCAACGCGGACGATCGGGCGGATGCCGAGCGAACAGAGGCATCGACGCCGACACAATCGCCGATCTCCTGCCCTGATCGGGAGACGCCGAAGTCTTGGGATTTCACAAGGAATGTCCTTCCCGAAAGAGAGGTGACAGTTCATACCTAGGTTCTCCAGATCCCAGAAGAGCTCCTCGCTGCCATGCGCACGCGAAAGGTGCGCGGCTCTATGTTTCGATCGTGCCCCTTTCCATTTTACCGAGGTAATTTTCAACTTTTGGTTGGCAATGGTGCTGCAAAAGATGGGCATGCAAACGAAAACGCGATGTGCTCCCCCGACACCAAGCTCATGCCTATGTCGTCTGGGTGGGCCAGAGATGGCGTTGCGACAGCCATATCCGGCACCAGCAAGGCGACCGTGCGGCATCCAATTTTAGTAGCTTGCGCTGTAAACCAGTGGCACCCAGTCATAGTTGGTCTCGTCCCGTCTCACGTGGCCGATCCCGGGGAAGGCATGGTGGGCACCGGCGACCAGGTATTTCTGGTCGGCTGCCTCGGCAAAGGCGATGGCGCGCGTCGCGGCAGCCGCCTTCTGCTCGACGTCGAAATCGACTGTCACCTCCGGATGGTCGTATTGCAAGACGTCGCCATGGGCGATGTCACCCCAGAACACGATCTTTTCGCCTTTGCTCTTGACGATAATACCGCTGTGGCCGGGCGTATGGCCCGCCCGCAGAACCGAACCGAAGCCTGGTATCGGGGCGGCATTGTCTGCGAAGGTTTCGAACTTACTGGCGTCGATGTAGGGACCGACACACTTCTCGGCCTGAATGATCTGCGGACCTAATCCCTTGTCCGCTCTGGCTTTGGAATCGGCTTTCAGCCAGAAGTGCTCTTCCCTTTGGTTCACATGCAGAACCGCGTTCTTAAACACCCGGTCGCCATGAGCGACCAGACCACCCGAATGATCGGCATGGATGTGGGTGAGGATCACGTCGTCGATCTCGGACGTGTTGTAGCCCGCAGCCTCAATATTGGAGACGAGCTTGCCAAGCGCCGGGCCCATCAAGTCGCCAGTGCCGGCATCGATAAGGACAAGCCTTTCACCGGTATTGACGAGGAACGCGTTGACCGAGGTTTCCGCGGAGCCCGACTGAAAATGGCCAGCGAGATAGGCTTCGGCTTCGCTCTCGACGAGATTCTTGTAAATCTTCGACATCGGCAGTTTCACCGTGCCGTCGGAGAGCGCGGTGATCTCGAAGTCGCCGAGTTTCAGCCGATAGAAGCTGGCCGCCTGTTTGCCGACGATCGGCGCCTTGGCAAAGGCGGTGGCAGGCAAGGCAGTCATGGCACCGGCGGCAAGTGTTGCGCCGGCGGCGGTGATGAGAAGCGAGCGACGGGTCTGCATTGGTAATGGTAACTCCGGGTGTTGTGGTGCTTGTTAAGGAAGCGGCCTTGAACTGACCTGTAGAACACGTATGTATCGCAGCATCAGCAATCAAATCGATGCGGCTCATGACAACTATCGATCATTTCAATTTGCGCTCCTTCGATCTCAACTTGCTTGTCGCCTTCGATGCGCTGATGGCGGAGGGCAATGTCACCAGGGCGGCGCAACGGCTCAAGATCCAGCAGCCGGCCATGAGCCATTCGCTCTCGACGTTGCGGGTCTTGCTGCAAGACGAGTTGTTCATCCGTGTCGGCCAGGTGATGCAGCCGACGGCGCGAGCCCGCAGCCTCGCTATCCCGGTGCGCCAAGCGTTACGCCAGGCACAACTGGCGCTCACCGGCGGCCAGGATTTTGATCTCGCCACGGAAGAGCGCACGTTCCGGATCGCCATGTCGCCAGAAATCGAGCTGCTGCTGATACCCGAACTGACAGCGCGCCTGCGACGCCGCGCTCCCGGCCTCAAGGTGTTGGCACGGGTGTTTCCCTATGAGGCGATGGAGCCATCACTGGAAGATGGCAGCATTGATCTGGCGGTTGGCTGCACCTATTCAAAGACGAGCCGTCGGTCGTTCGAGACGCTGTACGAACCGGAAGTGGCGTGCTGCTACAATCCGGCTCTACTGGCTCTGTCGAAACCGGTCAGCCTCGCGGCTTATCTTTCCGCCGAGCACGCGACGATCTCCCAGAACGAGACTTTGCAAGGTTGCATCAAGGATGCGTTGGAAATCGCCGGCGTCGAACTGAATGTGGTGACAGCGGCACCGGGCTACATGTCTGTGCTATCGGCCGCGCAGGCGAGTCCGGTGATCGCCACAGTGCCGAGCCGGATTGCAGATCGCTACGCTGCTCTGCTCGGGCTTGAGATCAGTCCACTGCCGATCTCGCTAACCTTTCCGCCGGTAAACATGGTCTGGGCGATCCACGCCGAGGGCGACCCGGCCAATAGCTGGCTGAGACAGCAGATCCGCGACAGTCTGGCTATGGCCAGCGCGAAGCCTTGTGTGCGGGCAGCGTAATTGGATCTGAGCAGCCCTCGTCTGCCAGTACACCTCCAGCAGACTTCTCATTCCTTTGAACGGCATGAGACAAGCCGGAAGCAACATTCGCTTTCGACTGCACCAACAGATCATTGGGCAACTGCAGCCTTGATCATGGCATAAACTGCAATCCGGTCCTGGCTGAGTTGGCGGCTTTGCCGACAAAACCGGTCATTACGCTCGCACCTTCATTGAACGACGACGGCCTCGGGGAACTTCCATTTCCCGTTCAGGATTTCGGCGTGCGGACGATAAAGCCTGACCGTATAATTCCAGCCCGGGACGATGGGGAGGCAGTTGATCACCTTGCCATCGCAGCCACCGAACTGGATATCGGAAGAGCCATCCGCACCCTTCCTCACTGTAATATTGTTGAGCGAGTAAGCGTTCAGATCGTTTTTCTGGAAATAGCCATCAGCATTGTAGAGGCTGACGGACCAGAAGCCATCGACGGGAACGTCGCCGACGTGAAGCTTGTAGACGGTCTTGCCGTCGTTCTTGGGCGGTGTGACGTTGAGATAGATGGCATCTGTTTTTCGGGAAGTCCGCAGCGTGCAGCCGTTCATCGGAGGTTAATGCTTCTTACCCCAGACTCACAGCCTGAAAGGATGCGCCTATGATGAAGAAGCTTATTTCCCCACTCGCAGCCATGGTCCTGGCTACATCTTTCGCCCTGCCCCTAAACGCCACGCCGATCGTCGTGCCGAAGGCAGTACCTATCCACGCCGCTGACGTCGAGCTCGTCAAAGACAAGAGTCATGGTAATGGGTATGCGTATGGCCACTCGAAACGGCGGTACGCTGACCGCGACTGCCGGTACGACGGCAACTGCTACTCTCGCCCATACGGATACCGCAGCTATCCGAGTTACTATGGCTATCCTCGGCACTACGGCGGCTATCCTGACTACAACGGCTACCAACGGAGGTCGGGAGTAACCGTCTATTTTGACTTCTAGCCGGTATCGGTGTCCTGTACAGGGCAAGCATTGAAAAGGCCCGGCGCTGGGAAAACGTCGGGCCCTATTTCTGCTGGCGCCTCGAGGTCGGGGACGCTTCGCCTCGCCTGTCTTGCCAGGGATCGGAAGGGACCGGGCAGAGGGAAATTCCTCCTTCTTTCCCCCTTCTCCCGACGTCCGAAATCCGGACACCGTGTCCACACTTTGTTGTCGTCACCTTCCGCAATCCTCATGCACTCCGTCTCAGTCGACATGCCATGTTGATGCTTGCCATGGATGAAACGGGATGGCGGCCGGACACAGGGGACTAAATAGGTACGATCCGGCCTGTTGCGTGTTGCAGCCTTTCAATACCGGAGTGTTTCTTGATTTTCAGCCAACCAATTGAAACCATTGAAAGTTGACCGGTAGCGGAGGACCGTTTGCACGCATCCCCCCGCTTTACGATAGGTCGCCTGAACGTCGGCTGAGTATGCGGCTTTGCGCTACTCAGCGGACGTTAGCCTTGACTTGATGGGTGACCGATTTGGGGCCGACAGCAGACCGGCGGCCCCGGGAATCCGCACTGAGTTAGTAGACGTTCAATCCTTAATTGCTATGGACTAAGAGAGGCGCCGACGCGGCCGTCCGATGTTTTCACGGGATCGACCAGTGGCCTGGCCACCTTCGGCACGCCACGCTTATTCTTCCAGCCTTCGATACTCCCCCATATTCCATCTGTTGTCGACTTTACGAGGGAGCTAAAGCCGTGAATTGACCGCCGTACAGAATTGGACCTTGCCCAATGAAAATGCTCTAACAAGCATATTGCAAGGAGCATTCATGCACGGCAGCGTTTCAAGCGTCGACTTCCTCCAAGGGGGCGGCGAAATGGGGAGGCTCACCCGATCGTTCGATTGGGCAAGTACATCTCTGGGTCCGCCGGAACAGTGGCCACAGAGCCTGCGGCTTACCGTTCGCCTTGTCCTCAGTTCCCAACAGCCGATGTTCATCTGGTGGGGCCCTGACCTAATCCAGTTTTACAACGACGCCTATTCAAGGACTATGGGCCCTGAACGCCATCCGAGTGCCCTAGGAGCCTTTGGTCGGGTGTGCTGGATGGAGATATGGGATATCATCGGTCCGCAAGTTGATCATGTAATGTCGGGTTTTGGATCCACATGGGACGAAGACCGATTGGTTCCCGTCACCCGCAACGGCAAGCGCGAGGACGTCTGGTGGACATACGGTTACAATCCGATCGATTTCGAAGGAGGGATCGGCGGCGTCCTTGTCGTCTGCAACGACGTCACGAAAGAACACGTCGCGGTCGCAGCACTCAGAAATCAGACATTGAGGCTTCAGCAACTGTTCGAGCAGGCTCCGGGGTTTACGGCAGTTCTCAGTGGACCTGATCACGTATTCGAGATGACGAACTCCGCCTATCGCAAACTGATCGGTCCTCGAGATTATATTGGGCGACCGGTTCGCGACGTGGTGCCGGAAGCCGACGGCCAGGGCTTTTTCGAGCTACTCGATGGCGTGTATCTGTCAGGTAGCGCCCATATCGGAACAAGAGTGCCGCTCACTTTGCGGTTCGATGAACACGGGCCGGGAAAAGAAACGTTCCTCGACTTCCTCTACCAGCCGATTTTCGATCTCGACGGATCAGTTTCGGGCGTGTTCGTTCAAGGCGCCGACGTGACCGAGCATGTCAGATCAGAAGAACGCCTGCGTCTGCTCAACGAGGAACTCAAGCACCGTGTGAAGAACACGCTGGCAATGGTCAGCGCGATTGCCAGCCAGACCCTTCGCGAGACCGGACGCGATGACGCACTGCGGGCGTTTATCGCAAGGCTCGGTGCATTCGCAATGGCGCACGACATCCTGACGGCGAACGCGTGGGCGACAGCAGAAATCGGTGTCGTCGTCGAGAACGCCCTCAATCCACACAGGGACGGTGACGACAGGTTCATTGTCTCGGGACCGCCGATCATGCTTGGCGCGAAACAGTCCCTATCTCTGGCGCTCGCGATCCACGAACTTGCGACCAATGCCGCCAAATACGGTGCACTGTCTGACGAGCGTGGCCGTGTCACTGTGACGTGGGACAGCGTACAAATGCCTGATGGGCCAGTCTTTCGATTCACCTGGATCGAGGCGAACGGCCCGCCCGTTGGCATTCCGACCTCCAGAGGCTTCGGGTCTCAACTGATTGAACGATTGCTTCATGCAGACTTTGGCACATCGCCGACGATTGCGTACTTTGCTGACGGTCTGACTTGCACCCTGGAAACTCCGATGTCCAAGCTCGACAATGTACTATCGTCACCGTTCGGCGAAGCCAAGATGTGACGTCGCAAGTGGTCGGGTTCCAGGCCATCAATCTATCATGGCCAGGGCGGTGACAGAGTCTACCAGTGAACGCCGGAGCAGTTGTTTGCTTGAGCGCTGACAGCGGCCCGGACGGATTTCGCCCACGTCCATCTCATTCCTGTTTCCACCAGCATCGAACCGATAACTATCAACGAAAACGGGGAACACCATGACATCGCTCCGAGGCAAGGTCTGGCGGTTGGGGCGTCTCATCGAAGCGATATGCTATTCTTGCGGCGAACCGCCTAGTCCTTGCGTATCTGCAATACGTGCAAGCGATGCGTCCTCAGGCAGCAGATAAACCTTTTCGATCATCCGATCGAGCAGATCCCGTTCCAGCCGCAATGCCGGCTTGCGGCTTTCCGGCAGGACCTCGTCGAGATTGTCGATCATCGCGCGGAGCCTACGTGCGATCTGAAGATTTTCCGTTCCGTAGATCCTGATCTCGCGGCAGGTGAGCTGCACAAAGTCCTCCCAGTCTGGTACCGGCAACACGACGCGCAGGCGACCTTGGGCGTCGCATACGTGTTCATTCCCCAGTTCGCGGCGCCCGACACTACGTAGCAGCCGGTGCAGCTGATCGATTGCCATGACGGCTGTCGTCGGGTCGTTTATCGCCTTCGAGAGGGCCTTGGTGGCGATGTCGACGATGACCCTGAACGCGAAGGTGGGATCCTGCTCGATGGTTCGCTCGCGCCCGAAGGCAATGGTACCGCGTAGATCGTGGTCGGCAATCGCCGCGGCACCGCCATAGAGGCGAAACAACGGTTGTCGTTGCGACACGAAGTCACCGATGCGCGCTGTGAGCTCGATGATCCCGTCTGCCTGCTGCGCATGGGCCGTCAGCCCCTTCACATCGACGGCGAGAATGATGGCGGAGGAGTGGGGATGCGCGACGATGCGCGTTGGCTCTCCACACCACTCGTGTGGCCGCGGCTCTCCGTCGTCGTTTGACAGGGGAGCGGGGTAGATAAGGTCGAGGACCCCGAAGCCTTGCTCGGCGACGCGATGGATGATGCTGACGGGCCGCAGCATGCGAGCCGAGTAGTCGATGAAAAAGAGGAAGGCGCCCAGCGAGCTCATGCCGAGAACACCCGAAATCCAAACGATAAATGCCGGAGCGGACGTGTTTATGCGACTTATCACGCCGATTGCACAAAGCAGTGTGCAAATAAACAGTCCGACAGTGAAGCGGATTACATTGTCGCGCAGCAGCGTGGTCG
The DNA here is from genome assembly GCF_056406295.1 of Rhizobium sp. P1_C7. Taxonomy (NCBI): domain Bacteria; kingdom Pseudomonadati; phylum Pseudomonadota; class Alphaproteobacteria; order Hyphomicrobiales; family Rhizobiaceae; genus Rhizobium; species Rhizobium sp. P1_C7. Next base: position 108,206 of record NZ_JBFUAL010000019.1, on the reverse strand, counting down.
CGATAATCCGGGGCGTGAGCTGCCCACTTGCGATCTGGATCGCGACGAGCAGGGAGCCGAACGTGAAGACCAAAAAAGAAAGCGCCAGACTGATGATGGCCTGCATCGCTGCGACGGTACCCTCGGTGCCGAGCGGCCAGGCCGGGACCCACATCCACTCCCCGAGTGCAAGCGCGGTGCGAAAGATGATCTGCTGAACAACGACCGCGAAGAACGGCACGATCCACAATGAGGATCGCAGGAAGCTCCTCAGCGCGTACAGCTTGCTCCAGCTCATTTGGTTCTACCCCCTTATCAAGATCCAACCGAGCGCTCGGATGCCTGACAACGGACGATCCGCCCCCAGCGATCAGGAACCCTTCCCCTTAGCCTTCTGAGCATGCCTTTGCAATCATGCCGTGAGGCATTGACCATGTTCAATCTAATTAACGGTCTGGAATGTATGGGTTGTTTGGGCATATGACTCGGACAGTACCGACGGGAAGATCATGTTCCGCCTCATCCGCCTCTAGAACAATACAACCGTTTGGTGGACCGCCAAGCCGTTGCAGGCCGACCGCGACCGGATCGCAGCAGAGCTTGCGATGGTCCCCTCGTCGCTGAAGATCGAGCTGCATCCGCATGCCCCGGCGCAATACCGGAATGCGGTGGAGAAGCTGGCGGACAGATTGAACGACCTCGACGACGGGGTTGATGCAGAGGCAATCGCCGCCGTGTGCGGACTCGTCGATAGCGTCGCTGTTCACGACACTGTCACCGGAGGAGTTGAGGTGGAAGTAGTCGGTCACCTCTCAGCATTGATCGGGCCGCCTGCCGAAATGCTGGGGGGACGTGTGGTAGCGGCGGACCGTTTACACACATCCCCCCGCTTTACGATAGGTCGCCTCAATGTCGGCTAAGTAGGCGGGGTTGCGCCAAATAGGGGTCGATTGCGACGCTACGTTAATAGAGAAGCGTCCGGGCAGATACCCTAGTTCCTTGTACCCCTTTTAGGGCAATCCTAGTGTTGCCAAACCTGTGGTAGTATCCAGCGCTCGGGAGAGGTACAGGCCAAAAGCACGGCGTTGCTCGGGGCGAAGTCGCGTCGAAAGGCATCACGTCCGCATTTTGCGTATTTACCAAAGTCTTCCTGCTACGAGCCGCTCGCTCCTCTCGGGCATAACAAATGGGGAACCGTTCGTCGCGCCATGCAGTCAGATCGTATCCGCAGAAATGAACGGGCACCCTTTATGCCCTTATGCAATCCATAAAACGGAGAGTAGGCATCATGAGCAGCATGAGAAACCTTTGCTTCGGTCTGCTGGCTTCAGCGCTGACGACCGCGCTCGCTGGACCAGCAGTGGCACAGCAACAATCTCCCAAACCCAATATCCTCGTCATCATGGGCGACGATGTCGGCTGGTTCAATATTGGCGCCTATCACCGGGGGATCATGTCCGGCAAGACGCCCAACCTCGACAAACTGGCCGCCGGCGGCATGATGTTCACCGACTATTATGCGGAAGCAAGTTGCACCGCTGGTCGGGCGAGTTTCATCACCGGAGAAATCCCACTGCGCACCGGTTTAACGACCGTCGGGCAGGCGGGCGCTGATGTTGGCATGCCCGACAAGGCGTCAACGATCGCGGCCGCGCTCAAGACCGAAGGCTATGCGACCGGCCAGTTCGGAAAGAACCATCTCGGCGACCTGAACAAGTTTCTGCCGACCCTGCACGGCTTCGATGAGTTCTTTGGCTACCTCTATCACCTCGATGCCATGTCCGACCCCTATTGGTATTCGTTTCCGAATGACCAGTCGTACCGTGACAAGGTCGGGCCTCGCAATCTGGTCCACAGCTTCGCCACGACCACCGACGACGCAACCGTGCAGCCGCGCTGGGGCAAGATCGGCAAGCAGAAGATTGTCGACGAAGGCCCCTTGGCCCCGTACCCCGACATGTCCAACGTGCCTAACATGCATGACATAACGCCCAAGGCCAAGTACGACATGGGTACGTTTGACGACGTGCTGGTCAAGGCTTCGTGCGATTTCATGGACAAGGCCAAAACTGACGGCAAACCGTTTTTCGTCTGGCACAACACGACGCGCATGCACGTCTGGACGTTTCTGTCGCCCAAGTACCAGGCCCTCATGAACAGCGACACCAACTACGGCCTCGAAGAAGCTGGCATGGCGCAGCTCGACGACAGTGTCGGCGCTATCATGAAATGTGTCGAGGATGCAGGCGAGACCGACAACACCATCGTCATTTTCACCACCGACAATGGCGCAGAGGTGTTCACCTGGCCTGACGGCGGCATGACGCCGTTCAAGGGCACCAAGGGTACCGTGATGGAGGGTGGCTTCCGCGCACCGGCCATCATCCGCTGGCCGGGCAAGGTCAAGCCGGCAACGGTAGAGAACGGGATTTTCTCCGCGTTGGATTGGTTCCCTACGCTGGTGGCGGCGGCAGGAAATCCCGACATTACCGACGAGTTGCTCAAGGGCGTGAAGCTCGGTGACACCACCTACAAAAACCACCTTGATGGCTACAATCAGCTGGACCTGCTGTTGGGCAAATCACCCTCTGCACGCCATGAGTTCTTCTACTTCGGTGGCCCGCAGCTCGGAGCGGTTCGCATCGACGACTTCAAGTACCAGTTCTTCCAGCAGCCGCAGGGCTGGCCGGGTGCGAAGGTAACGACCGACATGCCCACGATGGTCAATATCCGCCAGGATCCCTTCGAGCGGACGCCGTCGATTGGCGGGCAGAGCCTCAATGACCTCGGTGGAGGCTACATGAACGACTTCTATGCTCGCGAATTCTGGCGTTTCGTCAGTGTTCAGCAGGAAGTCGGCAAACTTGCGCTCACGGCAATTGACTATCCGCCGATGCAGGACCCGGCATCCTTCAACCTGGAGGCCGTAAAGAGGCAGATCGATGCGGCGATCAAGAACAAGCCGGGCAACTGAAGAGCCCAACGCGAGACGGGTGGCCGGAAGGGCCGCCCGTTTGCTTTCTTGGAAGGCTTTGGGCCGATTGGGTCGTGTGGGTAAGACGCTGGACCGTTTGCACACATCCGCCTGCTTTACGACAGGTCGCCTGAACGTCGGCTGAGTTGGCCGCTCAACACCCAACATCGGAGTGAAATGTTCTAAGACTGGATGGCTAACCGGATACTCCCGGACCGGCATCGGCCGTCATCGGTTTCGGCACGGCTTTGATACCGTTCTCCCTGAACGCGTTCTGCACCGCAATCAAGGGTGCGCGGCGGATCATCGACTGCTTGCCGGGTTTTGCTGTGAACGCTGCCTTGATGATCAGCGTGCCGTCCTCAACGTCGCCGATTCCTTTACTCTTGAAGGTCTCGATGAGCTGCCGCGCGTGCATATCTGGGTCGATCGGGTCGATGGATCAGCGGACAGTTGAGGTGACGGTCGATTTTGCCGAAGTCTGGCGTTATGTGCTTTCGCGCGCTTGGCAGTTATCCATGGGTAACCCAGGGACGGCCTGAAGCAGCGCCGGGCTGTCACCCCGGGGTCTTCCCGGCGGACCACGCCAAGGGCAACCCGCGTGTAGATGCCGCTCTCGCCAACGCCAAATCAGCGGGGTGCAAGCCATGGCCGACCACGCACGCGGCTGCCAAGACCGGGAATACCTCTACACATACGGGTATGCCGCCGAGAAAGGACGCGCTGGTCCGCGAACTGGTGGCGGCGCTAAGAGATACACTCGGATATGTGCCGTACTGAAGCGGCAGGAAGCGTACGATGCCTTGGTCCGCCCGGGAAGCGAAACGGTTTCATTTTGATAGTCTTCCCTTTCAAAGGCCACAAGCTCCGCTTAGATCGGCCTTTGGTTGAAGATCGGGGCGTATTTTTCGAATACCTCCACGATCACGGCACCGTCGGCGCGGCCCCGCTAAAAGTGGACGGACAAGCCCACGATCGGGCCTTGCAGGACCACGTCGAAAACGAACCCGTTGTCACTATAGTCCACGCCAAGCGCCCGGTACCCGGCCTCCGCCGAAAAGGTGTTGTTGAACTTATAGCCGAGACCCGCGCCGACATCCCAATCGACGTCGGCGCCGCCACCGCCCACGAGGCCCCACCCAGTGGCGTAGATTTGTGGCGTGAAGAAATAGTTGCCCTTCAAACCGGCCACCGCGTCAACCCAGCTCTTGGTGCTCTCGCCCTTGGCGCCACTGATCAAGCCGCCGTTAAAGGAAATCGAGTTGTCGAGCGACCAGACCCTTGCCCCGCCGACGATGTCCAAGTGCCCGTTCGGCGCGTCGAGAAGCGCATAGCCTGCGCCCAGGAAGCCGGTAAAGGTCTTGGAGGTGACCTCGACATTGTTGGCGATAATGCCCCTCGGCGTAGAGGTGTCGTTCGAGAGCTTCACATATACGGCGTCGCCGATAATGCTGTAGCGATCATTCCGCGCCTCGCCCGTCGCCATCGCGCCGAAATCGAGATTCTTCAGGATGTCGCCGAAGTCGGCGTTAATGTTGGCTTGAGGCAGCCGGCCCACGCCGACATCTCCCGATATTCCCGCCACCCAGATATAGGGTGAGATTGTGTAGGACCATCCCGAGGGTGTCTCGACCGGCGTCGGGGCCGGCGCAAGCGGCGTCATATCCGCAGCTTCCGTCGAGGAGATCGGAAGCATGGCAGCAAGAATCACGGCTGCACACATCGTTGCACGCTTGGCTCGTATCATCGCATTCCCTCTCTGATGTTGCCCGACGCGAGCCGAACGCCGGAATGCGTCGTTATGTCCCCGATTGCCACTTTATGGCGGACGGAAACGATCTGTCCACTTTCAATACTGTACGAGGTCACAAAGTGGCAGGATGTGGCTTTGGAGACGCATCGGCTGTCCCTTGGGCGAAGCCTGTGCCAAGACGGTTGACCTCGAAAGTAAGCGACAGGGGTCGCCCACATGGTGGTGTGAAACATTCACGGGCACCTGCAGTAAATCCGCCCATATGCATCGCCGACTTGGACGCAACCCAGCCTGTAAACCGATGCACCGACCGCCGCTCCAACGGTAACAGTCCGACGTGTCGTTCGCCATGTCACGCTAGCATAGAAAGGGGGCGTCCGACGCGAGCCTGAGCCTCAGCGACGAATGAGCCGTTTCCACCGCTGGGAAGCAGGAGGGCAATGCGCCTGCCAGCGCGATTAACCTATTTTATATGGGTCATTGGCGAACTCTCGTCCTGCCGCGCTTGGCCCCAGGCCGCCCGCTGCGTCTCTCGGCGCGACGGCTCCGAAGCGCTCTCTCTAACTGGTCACGCAGTCGGGGCCGAATTTCCACCTAGACCAGATCGGAGCTAGCCACCCGGAGTATACCAGATCGGCGATGTGTAGGCCCGCTCCTGCAATACCATCGGCACTTCCGGCGGCATGGTGACGCCGTAGTACTTCGCGTCGTAGTCGGTCCAGCGTGGTGTCGGAATTTCGAGGACGCGGCCATAGTAGAAGGCGCGCTGTCCCGGATCGAAGTCGGGATCCTTCCATACAGCGATGAGCTCTGGCGCGCCTATCGTGTTCGTCCACGTCGCATTCGGCACGTCGACTGTGCTACCAACCGGCGGCAGTTTGCCGTCTGCGCCGGGCTTGCGGTCGCCAGACCAGACGGCGTCATAGACCTTCTCATGAAGGGCCCCCGCCGCGTCCATCCAGCCCTTGACGATTTGGTAGCGGTCGAGGTTGGCCCCGATCGGGTCCTTTAGCGCGGCGATCAGGAAGGTCGGGACTTTGCCAGTCGGCGCCGGCGGAAGATCGCCACCCATCGCTACTCCCTTGGTGTAGCCGACGACCGCTGGGCTGCGCGCATTAGCGTCGGCATCAACGAAATCCCAACCTCCGAACAACCGAACCAGCATGCGCGGCCCGGTGGTGGCGTAGACCTCCTTGCGTTTCATCGCGTCGAAGATGGCTTGACGCGTGTTTTCTGCTGCCCAGACGGCGGCATACCCGCTCGAAACCACTTCCCAGCCCATGACCACTTTGTCGCCGAACTTGGCGAGGGGGTGGATAGCGCGCTCGGCGCTCGGTTCGTTCTGAGGCAGCTTGCCGAAGAAATTGTTCTCTTCGACCGCAGCGAGTGAGGTGTGAGAATCTGTCGATCCGATCATCCCGAATTTGTACGGGTTGACGCCGAGCTGTGCCTCGAGCTTCAGACCGTTCTTGAGGGCTGAGCGCGCGTATTCGAACTCAAGCATCTCAGGCGTCTTTGCAGCGCTCAGGTCGAGGTTTCCCATGTCCCACCGCTCGAACTTGGCGAACTCGTCATCCGGAGACAGGAATGGATGTGTCTCTCCATCGCCCTTCATCTGGGTAACTTCCATAAGTGGCTCCAGGCTTTCGCGTGTCCGGGCATATTCCGCGGTAAGCGGCTTTCCTCCGACCGGATTGATCAGCGGAAACATCAAGCCGTTCGACAGATTGCCGTTGTGCGGGATGGCGAGCACGCTGCCGCCGGTCTTCGTCTGGTAGTTTTGAAGAAACTTCCAGAGGTCTTCCGGATTGGCGCTGTCAACTGACGAGAATGGCAGGATCTGTTCCGTTTTTTCCGCGCCATCGCGGAAAATGACCACGCGATGGAGGTTGTTGCCATGTGTATTCGAGGACCATTCATAGCCTATCAGCGTCGTAAAGGTGCCGGGGTTATTGTATTTCTCGGCAACCTGAACATTCTTCTGCCAAACCGACCGCGTCAGCTCCTCCGAACGAAGCGCGGCCGGTAGAGGCTTTCCTTGCCCACCGACACTTGCCATTATTTCGTAATAGACGTTCATTGGTTGGTCGCCGCCGGCTGCGAGCATCTGGTTCCAGCGCTTCAGGTCAGGATCTTCCATCAGGGCGGGGTTCCCAGCCTTGATTTCGCCCATCGTGCCCATGTTCTCGGCATGATCGGATACGACCAGGAAATCGAGTGGCCGGCTCAGGCGGGCGTGCTGGCCGGTTGAAGAGATCACTTCCTCGCCGCGCGCGAATCGATAGGCCTCTTCCGGTCCGAGGACGTTGCCGAAGGAGATGGCATCGAATGATTGCGACGTGTGTAGATGGGTGTCGCCGAACAGAGGGCGGAGCGGGAACGTGTTGCCCGCGTATGGGGAGTAACCAGCCTTCGGGAAGAGAGCCTTGACCGTCGCAGGGCTGAGCGTCCCCTGGTCCATTGTTTCCTGGGCCAGCGCAGCGGAACTAAGCGTTGCGGTTGCGGCCAATAGTAACGCGGCCAAAGGCATCAACTTTCGCATGATCTCCTCCATATGAATGGCCGATGTGTTCGCCTCATTGATCTTCCTGTTGGTCGGCTTATTAAGCCATGCGTGAACAAGTCCCTCACAGAAGCATTGCGTCGAGCCTCTGGGCACACCAGAATGCGGCGACGATGCCGATCGCATATGCCGAGGTGACGGCCGCCCCGCTTGGGATCGTAAAGAGCCGCTGCACACAATAGACGGCGCTCAGCAGCACCGCGATGAACGCGAGTTGTCCGATTTCTACGCCAACGTTGAAGGCAAGTAGCGCCAGCGGGATAGCGGCCTGCGGAAGGCCGAGCTCCACCAGCGCCCCGGCAAAACCGAAGCCATGCAGCAGGCCGAAGGCAAAGGCCACCATCCACGGTCTCACGACCGCGACGCTGAGCTCGCCGCGCTCCATGCGCACTACTTCTGCCGCGACCATCACAATGCTAACCGCAATCATCGCCTCCACCGGCCGCGACGGCAGCGACACCCAGTGCAAGGTCGCCAAGGTGAGCGTGATCGAATGCGCGACCGTGAAGGCAGTGACAGTTTTCACCAACGTGCGCCAATCGCGCACAATCAGCATCAGGCCGGTGATGAAGAGCAGGTGATCGAAGCCAAAGGCGATGTGGTCGATGCCCTGACCAACATAGGTGGCGAAAACGCTCCCGGCGGTTTGTGAAATTGGGATTGCGGTAGACGGCTCGCTAGGCGTCAGCCGCGCCGTCCAGGCATTCCCGTTGGCGAAGGCGACGCGCACCAGCGCGTCGGTCATGGTATTCTGTAACCCGTCGATCATTATCGTCTGGCCTGCAAGCGGGTCGAGGGTGCGCAGCCGCCAGGTTTGCACCATTGCGTCCCCGGTCGGATGCGATACCATCGGCGTCACGGTCTCAATCCTGCCCGAGAACAGCGCCGCCAGATCGAGCCGTGCGTTCCCCTGCATCGGCGTCTTGAATAGCACGCTGAACTCGTTTGGCGCCTCTTCCTGGACGCTGAGATAGGCGGGGCGCACCTCGTGAGCAGAGCCGTATTGCGTAAGAAGTACTACGATGGCTGCCGTCAGTGTTAGCCGCCAGAGCCAGCTGAAGGGTAAAGCCCTGATGGCACGGGTCATTTTACAACCACGCTCGGCGCGGGCTTGGCTGCCAGCACGGCCGTCGTGCTGTCGTCCCGTTCCACCCCGTATTTCTTGCGCAGCTCGGCGAGGTATTCGCGGCTGAGTTCGCTTTGCTTCTGGCTGCGCCACTCGGCCAGAACTGAGTACTTAGCCGCCTCGAATGGCTTCGGCATTGTGGGAATGCGCCGGGAAACAAACACCAGGTGGAAGCCGTATCCGGACTTCACCGGGCCACGCCACGCGCCGGGGTCCAGCGCGAAGGCCTCCTGCGCGAAATCGGCTCCGAACATTCCCGACACCCCTAACTCGTCGGTGTCATCGAAGCTGTCGCCGAGCAGCAGTCGGTCGCCGATGCTCGCCTCGGCTTCGCCTTTCGTGTTCAGCTCGGCTAGCGTGGCCTTCGCATCGGCGGCCGCATCCTTGCGATGCTCCGGATCGAAATAGACCTGTCGGAACCAGAGCCGCCCTGGAGTCTCAAAACGGCCGATGTTGGCTGCATAGAACTGTCTTAGTTCCGCCTCGCTTGGTTCTGGCAGCTGCGCCGTGTCTTCGATTACGAACGTCAGCTTCTGCGCCAGCCGGCGGCGGATGATGGTGTCGTCCTCGCCAAGGCCCATCGCCTCTGCTTCGCGGGCCAAAAGCTTTTCCTTGAGAAGGGCATCGACCAAGCCTTTCAACTCGTCTGCCGTTGGCTCGCGTAGCCATTGGCTCGACCAGGTCTGCTTGAGCCAGCTAACGTCGCCTTCGCGGATACTCACCCGATCGATCCGGCCAATAGCCGCCCTCGTGTCGGCAATCCACGAGTAGCCGCCGAAGACAATCGCCCCGGCGACGGCAAAGTGGAGCAGTGGTTCCCTGAGCATCCGCATATGGACAACTCTGCAGCTAGCCCCGTCATCGGCCTGATCGGCGGGATTTCATTCCACCTATTTGGGCCAACATATCAGAAACGGGTGGCAAGTTCATCCCTATTCGCGACAACCGCCACAAGGATGAGCCCTATCGCTGCTTCAAGTTATGAGACTACCATTACTGGCCATACGACCAAGTTAGTAGGAAAAGTACGCCTCTCAAACTCGCAAAAGTGCGAGGAGAAGGATCTTCTCCATGTTGCATTCCATGTCGCGTGGAATCGCCGCGCGCTCTTGGGAACCGTTGAAAACCAAGGGAATTCCGTTGCAACATGATGCAACAAGAGAATTGATCATTCAAACGAAGAGCAACCCGCTTAGATCGTTGATTCTATAGTATATTTGACTGGTAGCGGAGGAGGGATTTGAACCCCCGACACAAGGATTATGATTCCTCTGCTCTGACCTACTGAGCTACTCCGCCACTGGTCAACGGTGCCGTTCGCAAGGCGGGCGGCCCGTGGGATGAGCGGCTTATAAGGTGCGGTTCGCCGTCATGTCAAGCGCATGATCAAGAAAATGCACAGCCCTGTTTTCATGCTGCAGCGGAGCTAGTGAGCAACGCCTTCAGCGAGGCTTCGGCCGCCGGTTCGCGTTCAGAGCGTTCGATGAAGCCGCCGCCGTAGACCCGGGCGTTGTCACCCGGCGCCGAGTAAAGGGCGCAGGCCTGGCCCGGTGCGACACCCGCCTCGCCGACAGCCAGATCGACGTAGATGCCGGTCGGATCGGCATGCAAAACAGCCGGCGTCGGCGCACGGGTGGAGCGCACCTTGGCGAAACAGGCAAACCCCTCGCCCGAAGTCGCCTGCGCCAGCTGATCGTCGCCCAGCCAGTTGACGTCGCGCAGATAGACGCGATGTGTTTCCAGCGCCTCCTTCGGACCGACGATGACACGGCGCGAACGAGCATCGAGGTAGACCACATAGAGCGGTTCGCCGGTGGCGACGCCAATGCCGCGGCGCTGGCCGATCGTATAGTGCAGGATGCCATCGTGTTGTCCAAGCACACGGCCGTCGAGGTGGACGATCTCTCCCGCCAACGCCGCATTCGGCTTCAGCTTGTTGATGATGTCAGTGTACTTGCCCTGCGGCACGAAGCAGATGTCCTGGCTGTCGGCCTTCTTGGCGACGACGAGGCCCATCTCTTCGGCGAGCTTGCGGGTTTCTGCCTTCGGCAGCCCGCCGAGTGGAAAGCGCAGGTAGTCGATCTGCTCCTGTGTCGTCGCAAACAGGAAATAGCTCTGGTCGCGGTCGGCATCGGCCGGGCGGTAGAGCGCGCGGCGGCCGGGACTGCAAGGCCCGGGATTCGGACGCGAGCGGATATAGTGGCCGGTCGCCAGCGCATCGGCGCCGAGTTCTTTGGCCGTCTCGAGAAGATCGGCGAACTTGACCGTTTGGTTGCAGGACACGCACGGGATCGGCGTTTCTCCGGCCACATAGCTTTCCATGAACGGGTTGATCACCGTATCGCGGAAGCGCTTCTCGTAGTCCAGAACATAGTGCGGAATGCCGAGCGTCTCGCAGACGCGACGCGCATCGTCGATATCCTGGCCGGCGCAGCAGGAGCCGGCGCGGTGGACGGCAGCGCCATGGTCGTAGAGCTGCAGCGTAATACCGAGAACGTCATAGCCCTGGCGCTTGAGAAGGCCAGCCACAACGGAGCTGTCGACGCCGCCGGACATGGCGACGACAACGCGTGTATCTTCCGGCTGCTTGTCAAAATCCAGTGTGTTCACGGGGTGCTGCCAATTCTAAAGCGTACCTTGATCCGCCTGCCATGCGCAGGTCCGGCGGATTTTCATCTCTGCCGGCGGGATCGGCCGCAGGCACTTTCGATGGCGACGATATAGAAAGGATTGGGCTCCGGCGCAAGAGGCGGGGGCTTTGGCGGCGACGGCATCGCCACGCGATCTCCCCCACGCGGCTTCCTCCACCGTAGTGTATATGCCGGCTTCACCCTGAGGAAATTGGCGCGCAGGAGAAAAGACAAGGTGCGCGAGTGCATCGTGCCAACCACATATCCCGTGGCCCGAATGAGAATTCCCCAGCATCACAGCTGGCGGGCCGCTCGAGGCGCGTTTTCCGACCCAGATGAATTTCGCGTGTTGGCCGTTGCGGGGCAATTTTACCTGGTGATGCGGAATCCTGTCGGCATCTCCGCGAGCGTGGTCCGTTGCGTCTCGACCCCGGAAACCGATGCACCGGTGGGCCCCCGCCTGAAGCGTTCGACCATAGCCTTGATCGCGGTATCGGCTCCCGCGATCAAGGCGACAACGGAGCCGTCCTCCTCGTTGCGAACCCAGCCTGTCAAACCGAGTTGCACCGCCTCGTCGCGCGTCCACACACGAAAACTGACGCCCTGTACCTTGCCCGTTATCCGCACCAGGACGGCCTCGTAGTCATCCGACATCGCTGCCTCCCATCAGGCTCGCACCTGCGATAAGATGGAACGCTCCGAGGCACCGGCAAGACCGCCGATTCTGTGCATGTTGACAGGATCGCGCCCCGTCGTCTGATGTCTGACCCATTCTCGGGTGGTGCGGGGACGGGGATATACGTGTAGCTTACGGTTACACACTTGCGTTCTTGCAATCCAGGCGCACCATTCCCTCATCAGAATTGGCGTTGGAGGAGAAATTTCATGAATATAACAAAGCGGGATTTCACGAAAGGATTGGTTCTGGCCGCGGGGTTTGCCGGGTTTGCCCCTGCCGTGGTCTTGGCGGGGGACGTCACCGCAGCGGAGGCACGCGCCATCACCAAGGAGGCCTATATCTACGGCTTCCCGATGGTTGACAGCTACCGCATTCAGCACGCGTATTTCGTCGACACCAAAAATCCCGAATACAAGGGTCCCTGGAACCAAATCATCAACACGCCGCGTGTCTATACTCCGGCGGACACGGCGATCCAGACGCCGAACTCGGACACGCCCTACTCGTGGCTGGGCCTGGACCTGCGCGCCGAACCAATTGTCCTGACGGTGCCGGAGATTGAAAAGGATCGTTATTTCAGCGTCCAGTTTATCGATGCTTACACCTTCAACTTCGCCTATATCGGCAGCCGCGCCACCGGCAATGACGGCGGCAGCTTCCTCGTCGCCGGGCCAGGCTGGAAAGGAAAGGCGCCAAAGGGGGTCAAGAAAGTGATCCGCTCGGAAACCGATTTCGCGTGGGCCGCCTACCGTACTCAGCTTTTCAATCCGGGCGATCTCGATAACGTCAAGAAAGTACAGGCCGGGTACAAGGCGGAGCCGCTGTCGAAATTCCTCGGCAAGCCTGCGCCGAAAGCCGCGCCCGCCGTCGAATTCGTCAAGCCGCTGGCCCCGGACGACGAGAAGACGTCGCCGGAGTTTTTCAACGTTCTCAATTTCATCCTGCAATACTGCCCGACCGACCCTTCCGAAATCAAACTGAGGAAACGCTTTGCCCAGATCGGGGTCGGTCCGGGACAGACTTTCGACGCAAGCAAGCTCTCTCCCGAAATGAGAGCCGCGATCGAGCAGGGAATGACAGACGCCTGGAGTGCTTTCGACACCTTGCGCAAAGACAAGATCGACACCGGGAAAGTCACCTCCGGCGATCTGTTCGGCACGCGGAGTTTTCTGAAGAACAACTACCTCTACCGCATGGCGGGCGCCAAGCTCGGCATCGGAGGCAATTCGAGGCAGGAGGCAATGTATCCCGTCTATGCCCTGGATGCCGATGGACAGAAGTTGGACGGTGCCAACCGCTACACCATCAAATTCGAGAGGGGGCAACTGCCGCCAGTCAACGCGTTCTGGTCACTGACCATGTACAGATTGCCCGAGAGTTTGCTCGTGGCCAATCCCATCGACCGCTATTTGCTCAACTCGCCGATGCTGCCGCAGTTCGTCAAGGACGCCGATGGCGGCATGACTTTCTATGTCCAGAACGAGTCACCGGGCAAGGATAAAGAGCCGAATTGGCTACCTGCGCCCAAGGGTCCTTTCACGGCAATCATGCGCCTTTACTGGCCGAAGAAAGCCGCCCTGAACGGAACGTGGAAGCAACCACCGATGAATCGGTCGACGTGAGGCCCCGATGCAAGCGCGCGGCGCATCGTGGACACCTCGGTTCGTCAGCGAACAGTGAGACAGGCAATCTAGCACATTTCGCGCCGGATGACGCTTTTGCCATCAGTCCTTTGGTGTGGTCTCGCGACGCTCGATCGCGGTCTTTCGGATGACATCCGCAATATCGGGATTGCTGCTGGACAGAACCTGAAAATCCACCGCGTAGAGCGACAGCAGCGAGACCTCCGTTACGGCGCTGACGGTCGCCGAGCGCGGTTCGCCCGTGATCAGCGCCATCTCACCGAAGAAGTTGCCGGCGCCGAGATCCACCGGGTTCGGCGTGGCGACGCTGACATGGCCCTCGACGATGAAGAACATCTGATCGCCGGCCTCGCCCCTGCGGCAGATGACGGTGCCGGCCGGCACGACGCGGGCCCTGAGCGCCCGCACGATCTCGACCAGCGCTGCCGAACCAAGCCGCTGGAAGAGCGGTACCGCCGCAACCAGCTGCCAGTTGCGAACGAAATCTTGCCGGCGAACTTCCTCATAGAAACCGGTAGCCAGGATGCCCGCCCACAGCGCGAAGATGCCGATGCCGCTCATCATCACCAGCCCGGCGACGACACGGCCCGCCAGGCTTTGCGGGATTTCGTCGCCATAACCGGTGGTCGACAGCGTCACCACCGCCCACCACATCGCCTGGGGGATGCTGCCGAAGCGGTCCGGCTGGACGTCGCGCTCGATCACATAGGCGGCAAGCGCGGCACCGAACAGAACGATGCCGAAGATCGAGGTGACGCCAACGAGGTTGCGCGCCTCGTTGCTTACCACCCGGCCCAGCAGCCGGATGAAGGTTGAATAGCGCAGGGGCTTCAGCAGCCAGAAGGCACAGTAGAGGCTCTGATCACGCCCGCCGACGAACATGAAAGCTGCCAAAGGGACCACGACGGCGAGCACATCCACGGTAATCGACGGTATTCTGTCGCGATAATCGACCGCCCGCGGCACGATCAGCGTTTCTGCCAGCTGCAGCAGATAGGCGGCCCAGATGCCGACGAGCAGAATCTCGAGATTGCTCCTGGTTCGGTCGGTCAGATCGGGTGTCGTCAGCGCGGCCACAGCAATGAGCCCGATGACCGCTAGCAACGTGCTCAGCGGCTCAGAAAACTTCCGGAAAGGCCGTGCCGACATTCAATCCTCCGAGCGGCCTGTCGCCCACCTAGAATAGATGCCTTCGGGCCAAGTGCAATGGGATCGCGAAACATCCGCGGAAGTCACTGATGCTTCACAACGAGGCTCGCGGCCTCATCTTCGAGCCCCCTCACGAAGCCCCCCAAAAAGGCTGCTTCGCGAGCCTAATCCTGCAAGCTCGGGTCGGAAAACAGCGTACCTTCGACCGCACCGAAGACAGATCTTACGGCGACCAGCAGCCATATCGCCGCGAGCGCGACAACGAGGGCGTTTCCGAAGAAGGCGATCGCTGCTACCGGAACCACTGTCGAAAGCCGGAGCGTCGCCAGCGCATAAACGCCGATCGGGAAGGTGTATGCCCACCAGCCGAGGTTGAATGGCAGTTCGTCCCTGAGGTAGCGCAGCGTCACAGCGAGCGCCATGCCAAGCCACCAGAGGCCGTAGGCCCACAGCAGTACGGCGCCGAAGAGCGATGTGCCGCTGATTGCCCCGGCGAGTGTGCCAAGCCCGTTTACCTCCAGCACGGCGCGCCCATTCATGGCAAACAGGATCAGCCCCAGCGCCCCGGTGCCGATCGGCCCCAGCGCCAGAAAAGCGGTTGCCGCCATGCCGGCGGGCGGCAACTTGTGCAGCGCCATGCGCAGGAAGAGGATCGTGAGAATGCCGAGTGCCAGCGGCACCGAGCAGGCCCAAAGCACGTAGCTTGCAAACAGCACGGTCATCTGCGCGGCCGCGCCGGCAATGTGGGGCAGCAGTAGCCCGCCGCTTGCAGCAGTCACCTCGCAGGCGACGATCGGAAGCAGCCATACGGCACTCATCTCATCGAAGGCATGCTCTTGGCGGGTGAACATCGCAAATGGAATGGCGAGACCCGCAAGCACCGCCAGACCGGCATCGGCCCACCAGAGATAGGCTGCGGCGGACGCGGCAGCGGCACCAAAGAGCGGAACGCCGAAAAGCACCATTCCGTTGATGATCGTTGCAAGCCCCATCGGAATGCAGCCGAAAAACATCGAGACGACAGGATGCTCGAAAGCGCGCAGTGCCTCACGCGGATGCAGCAGCCATTTTCCGGCGTAAAGAACGGTGAGCCCTGAAAAGAGCAGGATGTTTGCCAGCCAGAGCGCCTCGCCCGCCATGTGCAGCCCCGGCATCGCCGGGAATTGGCCAAGGCAGATGGCGAGAATGCCCGTGCCCATCGTGGCGGCGTACCAGTTCGGCGTGAACTGCCGGATGCGCTCGCGCCTGATGGACTGTCTGACGCCTGTCTTGGAAACTGAAAATGCGGTCATGACTGCGATCCCTCTTGAAGGCCTCACAGATACGCCCGCACATCAATCGGCTCCAACGAATTGTAATTCTCATTTCATTCGATAAAATCGAATGATTCAAACGCACGGATTCCCATGACGCTCGAACAGCTTCGCATATTCGCCGAGGTCGCAGCCCGGCAGCATATCACGCAGGCGGCAGCGCAGCTGAACATGACCCAATCGGCGGTCAGTGCCGCGATCGCCACGCTCGAGAGCCGCCATCGGGTGACGCTGTTTGATCGGGTCGGCCGCTCGATCGTCCTCAACGAGACCGGGCGCCTGTTCCTCAAGGAGGCGCAGGCCGTGCTCGCCAGCGCCAAGGCCGCTGAGGCTGCGCTGATGGATCTCTCCGGCCTGATGCACGGCGAACTTTCGATCATGGCGAGCCAGACTGTCGCCGGCTACTGGCTGGCGCCACGCCTTGCAGAGTACCGCAGGCTCTACCCCGGCATCGCCCTTGGCGTGCGGATCGGCAACACGCAGGAGGTGGCAGACGCCGTGGCCGAAGGCAGGGCGGAGATCGGCCTCATCGAGTGGCCCAACGAGCGCCGCAGCGTGTCGGCCCGAAATGTTGCAATCGACGAGATGATCGTCGTCGTCGCGGCCGGCCATTCCTGGGCGGACGGCCGGGCACGCGACGTTGCAGATTTTCCGCAAACGGCCTGGGTCCTGCGCGAGACCGGATCGGGAACGCGCCACGCGTTCGAAAGCCTGCTGCAAACCGCTGGGCTTGGGATGAGTGACCTCGACGTTCCGATGGCGCTGCCGGGCAACGAGACGGTGATCGGTCTCGTCGAGGCCGGTATCGGCGCGACGCTCATGTCCCGCGCAATCGTCGCACCACTTCTGAAGAGCGGCGCACTGGTCGAGGCAAACGTCGCGGTGCTACCGCGGCCGTTCTTTCTGCTCCGCCACGAGGAGCGCTACCGCAGCAAGGCGGCGGATGCCTTCGATGCGATCGTCTCAGCAACGGACGGCAGATAGCAACCGTGATGCTCCGCCATCGATCAACGCCTCGGCTTGCGCCTGTGGCATCGGTCTGCCGAGCAGGAAACCCTGCACTTCGCTGAAACCTTCAGCATGCAGCCTTTGCAGTTGCTCCTCGGTTTCAACACCTTCGGCAAGCGTCGTCGCGTTGAAACCGGACCCGATGCCGACAACGGCACGCACGATCGCGAGATTGCCGGGATCCGTCTCGATGCCGGCAACGAAACTGCGGTCGAGCTTGATCTTGTCGAAGGCGAAGGCGCGCAGGTAGCTGAAAGAGGAATAGCCCGTGCCGAAATCGTCGATGGCAATGCGGATGCCCAGTTCCTTCAGCGCCCGCAACAGCGGCAGGCTCTGCTCGACATCGGCGAGAAACACGGATTCGGTGATCTCGATTTCGAGCCGCCCCGGATGCAGGCCGCTCTCGTCGAGCGCAGACACGACGCTTGACAGCAGGCTGTTGTGACGGAACTGGCAGACCGAAAGGTTGACCGCGATCTTCAGATGCTTCGGCCATGCGGCCGCCGTGCGGCACGCTTCTCGCAGCACCCACTCGCCGATCGGCACGATCAGGCCTGTTTCCTCGGCGACCGGTATGAAGTCCATCGGCGGAATGAGCCCGCGTTGCGGATGACGCCAGCGGATAAGCGCTTCGAAGCCGCCCAGCCCATCATCTTCAAGTTGAATGATCGGCTGGTAATAAAGCTCGAACTGGTTCTTCTGGAGCGCGTCGCGCAGTTCGACAGTGAGCATGTGCCGGCGTTCGGCCTCAAGGCGCATTGTCGGCTCGTAGAATCGATAGGTCGAGCGCCCGCTTTCCTTTGCGGCATAGAGCGCCAGGTCCGCATGCCGCATCAGTACGTCGTCGTCGTCCGCATGGTCGGGTGCAATGGCAATACCGATGCTGCAGGTGACGTGTTCGTTCGCACCGTCGAGATTGAAGGGCGCGGACAAAGAACCGAGGAGGCGTTCAGCGAAGCGCTCGATGCCGCCGGCTTGATCGAGCCGTACCAGGAGCGCGAATTCGTCGCCGCCGAGGCGGGCGACGAGATCGCCCTCCCCCGCCAGCCGCGTCAGACGCGCGGCAACCTGACAGAGAAGCGCGTCGCCGGCGGCATGCCCCTTGCTGTCGTTGATGTGCTTGAAATGGTCGACGTCCAGATAGAGCAGTGCGATCGCAGTCTCCGCAGTGGCGATCTTCGCCGCGCGCTCGATGTGATCGGAAAAGAAGGCACGATTCGGCAGGCCCGTAAGGGCGTCGTGCATGGCCATATAGGCCAGCCGCGCCTCGACGGATCGCTCCTCGGTCACATCCTGGGAGATGCCGAGCAGATAGCGCGGCAGGTTGCCGTCCGGCGCCGGGAGGGCACGCTTCACCGTCCGCAGAATTCGTGACTCGCCATCCGGGCGGCGTATCGTCTCCTCGACACTGACCGTCGAGTTCGCTGCAAAGGCCTTCGTATCCTGCGCCCAGAAGATGGCGGCCTGCCTGTGGTCGAATAGGCCGAGATCGCTGTTGCCGACCACATCGACCGGATCGCGGCCGACGATGGTGCCGCATGCCTCGTTGAACAGGATATACCGACCCTCCTTCGCCATGTCCTTGACGAACACGCCGACCGGAAGATTGTCGACGATGCTGTCGAGCAGCGATCGCGTGTCGCTCACTTCGCGGTGCGCGGCGTTCACCTCGGTCCGGTCCTGAACGATCGCCAGAATGGCATCGCGCCCGTCGAAGCGCACCGCCCTGCCGTAGGTCAGAACTTCGAGCATCTCGCCACTGGCCTTGAGATGCGTCCAGCGCTCGGCCCTTTCCATGTCGGTCCGGCCGTGCACAGCATTTAGCATGCGTCGGCGTTCGTGGGCAGGGCGGATATCGAGCACGGTCATCCGTGCGTATTCCTGCAGAGAATAGCCGTAGAGATCGACCGCGGCGTTATTGACGATCAGGAAGCCCAGCGTATCCGGGTCGTAGACCCACATCGGCGACGGATGGGTGGCGAACAACGACTGAAAGTCATCGTTGGGAGTACCAATCGAAACAAATGCTTTCTCAATGCCGGTCATCGTCAAATCACATTAAATACGGGTGGCGGACCATACCGGTATAGTGAAAAAAACTAAATAAAATCAGAATCATAGCTCGCCCAATCTTTAGGCGGCAAGCCTCTATATTGTGCAAATCGAGCATTTCGTCCCCGGGTTGCAAACTTTTCGTGCTGTGGACCCTGCGTTCGACCGCACCCTTCAGTGATGCGAATGCGCGCATTGCCCGTGATCTGCCAGCACCTCGATCACCCGGCACTGATCGACACGGCCATGGCCGCAGCCCTCGACCATTGCCTCCAGCTCCACCTTCAGGGCCATCAGGCTTCGGATGCGCTGCTCCACTTCCGCCAGTCGCGCCTTGGCGATCGCATCGGCAGACGCGCAGGACTGGTGGGGATCGTCCTGCAGCGTCAGCAAGGTGCGGATTGCCTCCACGTCGAAGCCAAGCTCGCGGGCATGACGGATGAAGACCAGCCGGCGCAGATCGGAGGGTTCGTAGGACCGCTGGTTGCCCTCGCTGCGGCTTGGCTCCGCAAGCAGGCCGATGCTTTCGTAATAGCGGATCGTCGGCACCTTCACGCCGCTTTGGCGCGAAGCTGCACCGATCGTGATCTTTTTCATGATTTTCCTCTTGCACCTCTAGTCGCTAGAGGATGTAGGAAGGATGCTTCTGAATGACAAGGAAGCCAAGCATGGGTGAGACGGTCGAAAAGCGCTACAGGATCGACGGCATGGATTGCGCCGGCTGCGCGGCAAAGATCGACACGGCTGTGCGGCGGATGCCCGGCGTCGAAGATGTCTCGGTGTCGGCGACATCAGGCACGATGACGGTGCACCACGACGGCAGCAGCGACCTTGTCGCGATCGAAAAGAAGGTTACCGGCCTCGGCTATTCGGTGGCGCAGCTTGGCGGCGCGGCAAAGGCCGTCCACCATGCTTGCGAGACCCACGAGCACGAACTCGGCGCGTGCCAGCATGATCACGATCATCGCCACGGAACCGAACACGGGCACGGCCCCGACCAAGCGGACGAAACCTCCGAGATCGAAGGGCTGCATGGCCATGACTACGCTCCGATGGCCGGCCCGTGGTGGCGAAGCCGGAAGGGCCGCCTGACCATCCTCTCCGGCGCTGCGCTGATTGCGGCCTATGCAGTCGGCCATCTCGTGCCGTCGATCGCGACCTATGCCTTCATCGCCGCAATGCTGGTCGGGCTGATCCCGATCGCGCGGCGTGCCGTCATGGCAGCCCTTGCCGGGACGCCCTTCTCAATCGAAATGCTGATGACGATCGCAGCGGTCGGCGCAGTGATCATCAATGCCGGACAGGAAGCGGCGACCGTTGTCTTCCTCTTTCTGGTCGGCGAGCTCCTGGAGGGGGTGGCAGCAGGCAAGGCGCGCGCCAGCATACAGTCGCTGACGACACTGGTTCCGAAGATCGCGCTTCTCGAAGTGGACGGCGCGACGCAAGAGGTACCGGCCGAAAGCCTTGCCGTCGGCTCGACGATCCTCGTGCGTCCAGGCGACCGCATTTGCGCCGACGGTACCATTCTCTCGGGCGAGGGCTCGATCGATGAGGCACCGGTTACCGGCGAAAGCACGCCGGTGCGCAAAGGCCCAGGCGACAGGGTTTTCGCCGGCACGGTCAATAGCGACGCCGCGCTGCGCGTCAGCGTCACCGCCGCTGCGGCGGACAACACGATTGCCCGCGTCGTCAGGCTGGTCGAGGAGGCACAGGAATCGAAGGCTCCGACGGAGCGCTTCATCGACCGCTTTTCAAGATACTATACGCCGGGTGTCGTGGCCGTTGCCGCGCTGGTCGCCGTTCTGCCGCCGCTCCTGGCCGGTGGCGCCTGGGATCAATGGATATACAAGGGGCTCGCCATCCTCCTGATCGGCTGCCCCTGCGCGCTGGTGATCTCGACGCCTGCGGCAATCGCGGCGTCGCTTTCGGCAGGCGCTCGCCGCGGCCTGCTGCTGAAGGGCGGTGCAGTGTTGGAGAGGCTTGGCAAGATTAACGCCGTCGCGCTCGACAAGACCGGCACGCTGACGGAAGGCAGGCCGAAGGTGACCGATGTGCTGAGCTTCGGGCAGAGCCAAGCCGAGGTGCTGACACTAGCAGCGGCCCTCGAGACCGGCTCCAGCCACCCTCTGGCGCTTGCAATCCTGGCCAGGGCAGCGGCCGACGACATCCGCATTCCCTTGGCAACCGACGCCAAGGCGCTCGGCGGCAAGGGTGTCACGGGAATTGTCGAGGGAACGCCGGTCTTCTTCGGCTCCCCCAAGGCTGCCAGCGAACGCATTCCTCTGTCCCTCGAGCAGACCGCGCGGATCGCTGCGCTCAACGACGCGGGCAAGACCGTCTCCGTGCTGATCGTCGGCGATACGCTCGCGGGTGCCGTCGCCATGCGTGACGAACCGCGCGAGGACGCCAAATCCGGCCTTACGGCGTTGACCGACGCCGGCGTCAGGATCGTCATGCTGACCGGCGACAACCACCGGACGGCGAATGCGATCGGCGAAGAACTCGGCATCGAGGTTCGCTCGGAACTGATGCCGGAAGACAAGCAGCGGATCGTTGGAGAACTTCAGCGCCAGGGGCTGACGGTCGCCAAGGTCGGTGACGGCATCAATGACGCCCCTGCCCTGGCCGCAGCCGATGTCGGCATCGCCATGGGCGGCGGTACCGACGTTGCACTCGAAACCGCCGACGCTGCCGTCCTGCACGGCCGTGTCGGCGACATCGCGGCGATGATCTCCCTATCGAAGCGCACCATGCGCAACATCGCCCAGAACATCACCATCGCGCTCGGCCTCAAGGCGGTCTTCCTGGTGACAACGATTGCCGGCATCACCGGCCTGTGGCCGGCCATTCTTGCCGACACAGGAGCGACGGTGCTGGTGACCATCAACGCACTGCGGCTGCTGGCGCCACCGCGATAGGAACGCAACCGCTGGTACAGAATTATGGGGAACGACGGAACATACCGCTCGCCAAAGAGTTTTTATTTGGGAGGAGGACTAACATGACCAATGATTTCAACCGACCCAGTCCAGTGAACAACCCCTCGCCGAGGAGTTCGTCAAAGACAATGTGGATCGTCCTGGCTCTCGCCGTCGTGGCCGCGGCCCTCGCTGCGACCTACTGGCCGAGGTCGGAGCGCGCATCCACCGCGCCACGCACGACGGCTCCGGTAACCGAGCCTGCTACGCCGCCAGCCGCTACGCCGCCCGCAGCATCGCCGCCGGCTGCCACGACACCGCCAGCTGCAACACCCCCGGCAGCGGAGCCTCCGGCAGCGACGCCGCCAGCGGCAGCTCCCGCAACGCCAGCCGCTCCGGCGACACCGCAATAAAAGAGAAAGCCCGCCAGAAATGGCGGGCTTTCTCTTTGTCTGCTACTCCTGCTTTGCATCCGGCACCCAGACAGATGCCTTCGTCCCTTTCGGCTTCCGTCGCTCAGTTTGCGCCAGCCTTGAGGACGCGATGGGTGCTGGCATCAAGCGCTTTGCTGGCTTCCCTGCCATCCTTGGCCAGGCCGTTGGCCGTATTCGCGCAGGATGAAAGTGCCATAAGAGATGTGATTGCAATGGCGATTGCAAATCGTGTCATCAAAATCTCCGCGTTGATCTCCGAGGGAGGACCTCACACCCAAGACGATAGCTTTGCAGGGTGAACGGATCAACTGCGGGATTTTTGCGGCCGAACATTGAAAAACCCGGCGCAGTTTCCCGCGCCGAGTTTTTTATGCTTCCCTGGGAGGAAGTCTCAGTCGATAGCAAATACGAGCGGCTTGGCCTGCCGGATTGCCGGGTTCGCCGTTAATTTTCCGAGAACGTCGTCGCCGATCGGTCCGTCAACGTAAAGCAGCGCAATCGCATCGCCGCCCTGCTGGTCGCGACCGAGCTGGAAGTTGGCGATGTTCACGCCGGCGGTACCGAGCGTAGTGCCGATGAAGCCGATCATTCCGGGAACGTCGGTGTTGGTGATGTAGATCATGTGGCTGCCGACATCGGCGTCGAGGTTGATGCCCTTGATCTGGATGAAGCGCGGCTTGCCGTCGGAGAAAACGGTGCCGGCAACCGAGCGGGTCATCGATTCTGTCTTGACCGTCAGCTTGATGTATCCGTCGAAAACGCCAGTCTTGTCGCGCTTGACCTCGGAGAGCACGATGCCCTTTTCCTTGATCATGATTGGCGCCGAAACCATGTTGACGTCGGAGACCTGGGTGCGGATCAGACCGGCGAGCAGCGCGCTCGTCAGCGCCTTGGTGTTCATGCCGGCGGTGATGCCGTCATAGAGGATTTCGATCTCCTTGATCGGCTCTTCCGTGACCTGACCGACGAAGGCGCCGAGAACGTCGGCAAGCCTGATGAACGGCTTCAGGATCGGCGCTTCCTCAGCGGTGATCGACGGCATGTTGATGGCGTTGGAAACGGCACCCTTGACGAGATAGTCGGACATCTGCTCGGCAACCTGCAGGGCAACGTTTTCCTGCGCCTCCGAAGTCGACGCACCGAGATGCGGCGTGCAGACGACGTTCGGCAAGCCGAACAGCGGGCTTTCCTTGGCGGGCTCGACTTCGAACACGTCGAAGGCGGCACCGGCAACGTGGCCGGACTTGATCGCTTGCGCAAGCGCTGCCTCGTCAACGAGACCGCCACGGGCGCAGTTGATGATACGCACGCCGGGCTTGGTCTTGGCGAGGTTCTCGGCGTTGAGGATGCCGCGCGTCTTGTCCGTCATCGGCACGTGCAACGTGATGAAGTCGGCCTTGGCGAAAAGCTCGTCGAGCTCGACCTTGGTGACGCCCATCTCCTCGGCACGCTCCTTGGAAAGGAAAGGGTCATAGGCGACGACGTGCATCTTCAAGCCGATGGCGCGCGAGCAGACGATCGAGCCGATATTGCCCGCACCGATGACGCCGAGCGTCTTGCCGGTGATCTCGACACCCATGAATTTCGACTTTTCCCACTTGCCGGCCTGCGTCGAGGCATCTGCTGCGGGAAGCTGGCGCGCCACGGCGAACATCAGGGCGATGGCGTGTTCCGCCGTCGTGATCGAGTTGCCGAAGGGCGTGTTCATGACGATGATGCCGCGGCGCGAGGCAGCCGGGATATCGACATTGTCGACGCCGATTCCGGCGCGGCCGATGACCTTGAGGTTGGTCGCGGCAGCGATCAGCTTTTCCGTCGCCTTGGTGGCCGAGCGGATAGCGAGACCGTCATAATTGCCGATGATTTCAGCGAGTTTGTCCTTGTCCTTGCCGAGCTGCGGCTGGAAATCGACTTCGACGCCGCGATCGCGGAAGATCTGGACGGCGGTTTCCGACAATTCGTCGGATACGAGAACGCGAGGTGCCATTGGGGGCTTCCTTCAAAAGTGTTCAGCGATTGATGTAAAAGAGATGTGAGGCCCCGCCCGTCGGCGGAGCCGGATGCGATCTACTCAGGCGGCAGCCTGGGAGAGCGTTGCCTTCTGCGCCTCGAAAGCCCAGGAAAGCCAGGGCATCAGCTTCTGCATGTCAGCGGCTTCGATCGTCGCACCCGCCCAAATGCGCAGGCCGGACGGCGCGTCACGGTAATGGCCGATGTCGTAGGCGACACCCTCCTTGTCGAGCAGGCTGACTATGCCCTTGGCGAAATTCGCCTGGCCGTCGGCGTCGAGCGCCGCAACGTCCTTGTCGACAATCTTCAGGCAGACCGACGTATTCGAAGCGGTTTCCGGCTGCACCGCCAGATTGGCGATCCAATCGTTGGCGGCAACGAAATCGGCAATGACCTTGGCGTTGGCGTCAGCGCGGCCCATCAGGCCCTTGAGGCCTCCGACCTGCTTCGACCACTGCAGCGCATCGATGTAGTCCTCGACGCAGAGCATCGACGGCGTATTGATCGTCTCGCCGGTGAAGATGCCTTCGATCAGCTTGCCGCCAGAGGTCATGCGGAAGATCTTTGGCAGCGGCCAGGCCGGTGCGTAAGTGAGCAGGCGCTCGACGGCACGCGGCGAAAGGATGATGACACCATGTGCGCCCTCGCCGCCCAGAACCTTCTGCCAGGAGAAGGTGACGACATCAAGCTTGGCGAAATCGAGGTTCTGCGCGAAAGCGGCCGACGTGGCGTCGCAGATGGTCAGGCCCTTGCGGTCGGCAGGGATGAAATCGGCGTTCGGAACGCGGACACCCGAGGTGGTGCCGTTCCAGGTGAAGACGACGTCGCGGTCGAAATCGATGGTCGATAGATCGGGAAGCTCGCCGTAGCCTGCTTCGATTTTGCGGACGTCCTTCAGCTTCAGCTGCTTGACGACATCGGTGACCCAGCCTGCGCCAAAGCTTTCCCAGGCGACCATGTCGACGCCGCGCTCGCCGAGCAACGACCAGAGTGCCATTTCGACGGCGCCGGTGTCGGAGGCAGGAACGATGCCGATGCGGTAATCCGCCGGCACTTCCAGAATTTCACGGGTAAGATCAATGGCCTGCTTGAGCTTGGTCTTTCCGACTTTCGCGCGATGCGAACGGCCAAGCGGCGCGTCGGAAAGGGCTTCGAGCGACCAACCGGGGCGCTTCGAGCAAGGGCCAGAAGAAAAATGGGTGTTTTGCGGACGCACGTCCGGCTTTGCGGTCTTCGTCATCTGCTATCCTTCCAGATAGATAGCTCCTCGTTGGGGAGGAGTGTCCCGCCGCCGTGGTTATAGAGTGGCGGGACCGAAGTCAAGAAGCAGCCGTCGCAACGAGAAAAACTTTTGGCGCATGCGTATCATTGCGCCGATGACCAACCGCGCTACCAGCCAGCGATACGCAAGCCGACGCGGATTTCATGCCGGCTCAGACCATCGTCGCGTCCGCTTGTCCCGGAGGAGTCTGCAAACATGCTGCCGCCGGCAATATCGGAAAAGCGATAGCCGAAATCGATCTTCATGTTCTCGGTGATTTCGTAGCTGAGGCCTGCCATCAGAGCATAGGTGAAGCGCCAGCTTCTCTCGCCGCCGAAGTCTTGCTGTGAGAATGTGGCCCCAGAGCAGGTCGAAGCTCCATCGACGCACTCGGGTTGCGAACGTACGCTTCCCCACCTGACGTTGGTTATACCGATGCCGGCACCGACATACGGGGTGAAGCCGGCAATCGTTGCAAGGTCGGCATAGCCGTTTGTCATGATGCCATAGGCACGAAGATCGGCGCGCGCACCCGAGGTGCAGCCGGTCCCGGCAGGAGCGGATGCAGCACAAGGCAAA
This sequence comes from Rhizobium sp. P1_C7, assembly GCF_056406295.1. Taxonomy (NCBI): domain Bacteria; kingdom Pseudomonadati; phylum Pseudomonadota; class Alphaproteobacteria; order Hyphomicrobiales; family Rhizobiaceae; genus Rhizobium; species Rhizobium sp. P1_C7. Next base: position 82,135 of record NZ_JBFUAL010000019.1, on the reverse strand, counting down.
TCGGCGCGGGCTGTACCGGTGAAGTCGCTTTTGAAGAAATCCGCCGTGAGGTCGGCGCGCCAGATGTCGGTAAACTGATAGCCGATGCCGGCACCGCCGGAAATCGGTTTGGAGAAGCGTGCTGGGTCAAATTCGCCGCCGACGGCGGCGCCTCCAGCGTCATCGAAGCGGTAGGTCGGCGTTTCGTTGCCCGTCCACGGCGCATAGCCGAGGTCACCACGAAGATACCAGCCCGTCGCTGATGATTCGCCCGCAATGGTAACCTCGGGCGCCTCAGTAATCGCTGGCTCCTGCGCCATCACCGGACCGCCGAACAGGGCAAGGCTCGTCGCAGCGGCGAGGATTAAGGTGGACGATTTCATGGCAATTCCCGACGGGACAATGCGGTGCCCGCATAGCTCACTGTGCGAGTATTATTCCAGCGAGATGCTAACGTCTGGTTAACTATGCTTGTTAACCACGATTGGATTCAACCATTTGAAGAAGGCCGCCGAAACGGCAGCCTTGAATTCGAAAAGGTCCTGCAACGATGAAAGCAGTTGGCTATTGCAGCGAATAGCGCAGGCCGAGCTTGAAATCGTGCGAGGTAATATTGTTGAAGTGCATCGGGCCGGTGTCCACCGTGTTGTCATAAGAGCGAAGCCGGCTCGTTTTCGCGTCGCCAAGGCCGACATAGCTGTAACCAAAGTCGACGGCGAGACGATCTGTCACTTGATAGCCAATGCCGGCATGCAACGCCCAGGCGAGGTTCCAAGTGGAGTCGCTGTCACCATATGCGACCCCCAGGGTCGGGACGTTGACGTCCCTGAAGCGAGAGATCGTGTTACGCGAGGCACCGATACCGGCGCCAACGTAGGGTGTAATGCCCTCCCAAGTGCCGATATCGACATAAGCGTTGGCCATCAGCAGCCATTCCGACTTGGCACCGTCGTAGTCATTCGTGGCATCCCATACAGCTGTCCCCGATGCATCGGTGTGTCCGTAACGATCAAGCGCGGAGAAATCAGTCTTGCCGCGATACTGGACGATCGCATCGGCACGCAGCCACTGGTTGAATTGGTAGCCGACACCCAACGCGCCGAGCGGCCCGCTGTCAAAACTGCCGTCGTCGATAAATTCGCGAAAGTCCACGTCGTCAAACAATTCATGCTGCATCCCGCCAAGACGCTGGTTGGTCATGCCTATGTCGCCGCGTAAGTACCATCCGCCGAACGCAGGAGCCGGCAGCGGCGCTGGCTCGATATAGAGATCGGCCGCGAAAGCCGGGGCACCACCCATCAGCGCCGCGACCGCGGCAATCAAAAATCTCTTCATTATACTCTCCAAGAATAATAAATAGCGGACGCGCCATTCGCCCGCGTCCGACGTATTTATCCTGGAGTCTTACAAACTAGAGTTAATGCCCGATTAAATTTACAAAATATTGATCATGAACTTACGAGAACAGACGCCCGCAATCTGTGACGCAGGCGCCCGAAAAAGCATGCACGTCGACTTCAGGCCGCGTCTCGCGCCCCACCGATTATCCCGACCAGATCATTGACGATCCGTTCGATCTGGGCCCGATCGTCGCCCTCAGCCATGACACGGATCAAAGGCTCCGTGCCCGATGGACGGATGACGAGGCGGCCGTTCTTGGCAAGCTCGGTCTCCGCATCGGCGATCGCCTTTCGCACCCGGATATCCTCGAGCGGCTTGCCGCCGGAAATGCGGACGTTGCGCAAGAGCTGCGGCACCGGCTCGAAACGGCGGCAGATCTCGCTGACCGTCTTGCCCGTCCGCTTGACGGCGGCAAGGATCTGCAGGGCGGCAACCAGGCCATCGCCCGTTGTGCCGTAGTCGGAGAGAACGATGTGCCCGGACTGTTCGCCGCCGACATTGTAATTGTGCTGGCGCATATGCTCGACCACGTAGCGGTCGCCGACCATCGTGCGCACGAGGCCGAGGCCCTTGCTCTGAAGGAACCGCTCGAGGCCGAGATTGGACATGACGGTGGCGACAATGCCGCCGCCGCGCAGCTGCTGGCTATCGGCGTAGCTTTCAGCGATGACGGCCATCAGCTGGTCGCCATCGACGACGGCGCCGTTCTCATCGACGATGATGACACGGTCCGCGTCGCCGTCGAGCGCAATGCCGATATCGGCGCGCACTTCGTCGACCTTCTTCTGAAGCGCGACCGGGCTGGTGGAGCCGCAATTGAGATTGATGTTGGTTCCGTTAGGCTCATCGCCGATCGTGACGACGTCAGCACCGAGTTCCCAGAGTGCGGCCGGCGCCACCTTGTAGGCGGCACCATTGGCGCAATCGATCGCGATCCTGAGGCCCTGAAGCGTGACATCGCGCGGAAGCGTGCGCTTGGCATGCTCGATGTATCGGTCGTGAACGCCATCGACGCGCTTGGCGCGACCGATATCGTCAGACTTTGCCAACTGCGACGACAGGTCCCGTTCAAGCAAGTCCTCGATCTGCGCCTCGAGGTCGTCGGAGAGCTTGTAGCCGTCCGGTCCGAACAGCTTGATACCGTTGTCTTCGTAAGGATTGTGCGAGGCCGAGATCATGACTCCGATATCGCAGCGCAACGAACGCGTCAGCATGGCGACGGCAGGCGTCGGAATGGGGCCGAGAACAAAGGCGTCGAGGCCGGCAGCGGTGAAGCCGGCGACCATTGCGTTTTCCAGCATGTAGCCCGACAGGCGCGTGTCCTTGCCGATAACGACCCGGTGACGGTGGTTGCCGCGGCGAAAAATGGTTCCCACCGCAATGCCCACCCGCATCGCGAGGTCCGGTGTCATCGGGAACACGTTGGATTGACCACGAATGCCATCCGTCCCGAAATAACGTCTTTTCATATGCACCCCTGTGCCTTGGCGCGCCCCATGGGCTGCGCATCACAACTTAAGCAAGTCAACGCCATCCGGCGCATTACTTCGCTACAAAGGACCTGATTAAGTCCTCCTCATGTCAGCGGCATGCCACAAAACGCCGCGACCATCACGTAAATTACCAAGAAAACTGAATATATCTCGTTACTAACGAAAAAGGCCGGGCACCACACCTGGTGTCCGGCCGATCCTTCATTTCCAAAGGAAATCAGTGCGGTTGTGGCTCCAGCCCGCCTTCGGTCTCGTCACCTTTGGCAGACGGACGGGTACCCGCCTTCGGTACAGCCGACCCACGGCTTGTCGGTGCGTCGTCGCCAAGATCGCGCGATGGCTTCTCGCCGCGAATCAGCGCCCTGATCTCTTCGCCCGAAAGCGTCTCGTATTCGAGCAGCCCTTCGGCGATCGCCACGAACTCGTCGTGGTAATCGGTGAGGATCTTGCGGGCCTCGGTATAGGCCTCGTCGATCAGGCGGCGTACTTCGCTGTCGATCGTCTGGGCGGTCGCTTCGGAGACATTCTTCGACTGCGAGACCGAATGACCGAGGAAGACTTCCTGCTGGTTCTCGCCATAGGACACCTGACCGAGCTGGTCGGAGAAGCCCCACTGGGTCACCATGGCCCGGGCGAGCTTGGTGGCCTGCTCGATATCGGAGGACGCACCCGAGGTGATGTTCTCCTTGCCGAAGGTCAGCTCTTCCGCGATACGGCCGCCCATCATGATGACGAGGCGCGATACCATCCACTTGTAGCTCATCGAATAGCGGTCGCCTTCGGGGAGCTGCATGACCATGCCGAGCGCACGGCCACGCGGGATGATCGTTGCCTTGTGCAGCGGGTCGGCAACCGGCACCTTCAGCGCGGTGATGGCGTGGCCGGCCTCGTGATAGGCGGTCAGTTTCTTTTCGGCTTCGGTCATGGCGGACGAGCGACGCTCGGCACCCATCATGATCTTGTCCTTGGCGTCTTCGAATTCCGCCATGGTGACGACGCGCTTGTTACGCCGTGCGGCCATCAGGGCAGCTTCGTTGACGAGGTTCATCAGATCGGCACCGGAGAAACCGGGCGTACCGCGCGCCAGAACCTTGAGGTCGACATTGGGCGCCAGCGGAACGTTGCGGGCGTGAACCTTGAGGATGCGCTCGCGGCCGACGATGTCAGGGTTCGGAACGACCACCTGACGGTCGAAACGGCCCGGACGCAACAGCGCGGGATCGAGAACGTCGGGACGGTTGGTCGCCGCGATCAAGATGATGCCTTCGTTTGCTTCAAAGCCGTCCATCTCGACCAGCAGCTGGTTCAGCGTCTGTTCGCGTTCGTCGTTGCCGCCGCCGAGACCGGCGCCGCGATGACGGCCGACGGCGTCGATTTCGTCGATGAAGATGATGCAGGGTGCATTCTTCTTGGCCTGTTCGAACATGTCGCGGACGCGGCTAGCGCCGACACCGACGAACATTTCAACGAAGTCGGAACCCGAGATCGTGAAGAATGGAACGTTGGCCTCGCCGGCAACCGACCGGGCGAGCAGCGTCTTGCCGGTGCCCGGAGGGCCGACCAGAAGAACGCCGCGCGGAATCTTGCCGCCGAGACGCTGGAACTTCTGCGGATCACGCAGGAATTCGACGATTTCTTCGAGATCCTGCTTGGCTTCATCGACACCAGCGACGTCGTCGAAGGTCACACGACCGTGCGCTTCCGTCAAAAGCTTGGCCTTGGACTTGCCGAAGCCCATGGCACCACGCGAACCGCCCTGCATCTGGCGCATGAAGAACAGCCAGACGCCGAGGATCAGAAGCATCGGCAGCAACGTGCCGAGATAGCTCAGGAAGCCGGAAGAACCATCGGTTTCGGGACGAGCGGAAACCAGGACATTCTTGGTCTGCAGACGTTCAAGCAGATTGTCGTCGATAACAGGAGAATAGGTCTGGAAGGTGGTGCCGTTTTCAACATAGCTGCCGGAGACGCGGTTACCCGTGACGACGACTTCCTTGACGCGGCCCGCATCCACTTCGCGCAGGAACTGCGAGTAAGGGATATCGCGGGAGCTGGTCTGCGCCGGCGACGTCTGGAACATACTGAAGAGGGCAATCAGCAGAAGCGCTATGATTGCCCACAAGGCGAAATTACGTAAATTAGGGTTCATCGAACTCCCCAGCACTGGAACGCCCGCCTCATGGCGACCGTCATATTTGGCTTCTAACATAGGAGTGCGCCAGGCTATTGCCAAGGCAAACCGGTCCGTTAGATGGTTTTTCCGTCAATAAGACCTAAAGGCGGTTTTGGATAGGGGCGTGCTCCAAAGGTAGCCGCGAGGCTCTCGGCAAAGATGAAGTCGAATCGTGTCAAAAAACGGTCGAAGAGCGCAAAATAGGGCTCGATGTGGATTTGATTTGGTAGATCGGCGGAAATCGCCGATGCCGAGATGTGCGGCTGGGCTGCAAACGCGCGCCGCAGGGCGCTTTTCGGGAGATTGAGACCTCTCTCTCCTCCGTAGCCTCCATCTCCCCCCTCGTTTCTGCGTTCGTCACGGGAATGCAGCAACGGTGCGTCCGCACCGTGAGGTAATTTCACGCGCCCAAAGACTTGGGCGCACTGGTTTCCTGTAACGGGGACAGGAATGAGGGAGTATGTGGGTGGCACCTCATTCGGAGCAGACACCATCACATCCATATCGGAGCGATTCTCCACCGCATACCGGCCATCCCAGACACCGCGCTCGCCCGCAGCCACAACGAGCGCCCGCATGCCGCGGCTCTCGCGGACAAGAAACAGCCCGTTGCGACGCAGATCGAACACCACCCTGCCAGCCGTCATTCGCCCTCGTTCACCCCGCTCGATGAAGGCGAGCACTGCCTGCATCTGCTCGCGCCCGGGAGCGAAGGGCTGACCGCCGAGGGCCGCGGCAAGTCGAGCAAGTGCATAGTCGCGAACCGCTCCGCTGCCGAACGCTGCAGGCAATACCTGCCCGAGTGCAAACGGGTGGAGGACGAAATGCTCGGCCAGCCAGCGGCCGGCTTCGTCGGCCAATTGCAGCCGCCTGTCGGCCGCGGCCGCCCCCATTGGGCCCGCGGCTTGGTTCTTCAAGAGCAAGCGCGTGCGCACACGCTCATATTTCGGATCGTCATTGCTCGGGTCGTCGAGCCAGGAGATCTCTCTGGAGCGCAGGCCGTCGCGAATATCCTGGCGCAGGCACGCAAGAAACGGCCGGGCGATCCAGCAACGCCGATCGAAGAGAACCAGATCCGCAATGCCGGTAGTTTCATGATCCGAGCGCGTGCTGCGCATGACAAGCGTCTCGCGCTGGTCGTCAGAGGTATGCGCGGTCACGATGATGTCGGCGGCAAGCTCGGCGGCAGCCTCGGCGAGCAATGCGTATCGAGCATCGCGCGCAGCCGCCATGATGCCGGCCTTTGGCTTGGCTCCACGCCAGACTTTTGTCACCTGGGGAATGCCAAGGGTCTGGCAGAGAGCGGCGACCTGGCGCGCTTCATCTGCCGATTCGGGTCGCAACGCATGATCGACGGTGGCAGCACAGAGGGAGATTTTTGAAAGGGGATCGGTCCTCAGCGCATCTGAGAGCGCCACGAGAAGGCCGGTGGAATCGCTGCCGCCCGAAATCGCGACGAGAATGCGCGAAGGCTGGTCAAGCGAATCGAGGAACCGGCGCGCGGCCGTTTCAGGAGAAATGGTGCCGTCCGGACGCAAACCGGAAGGCCTTAGCAGGCGAGACGCTTCTGTTCGCTCGCGACCTTGGTTATGACGGCGCGCGATGCCTTCGGATAGCGCTTCGACACTTCCCTCAGCGTGGCGCAGGCCGTTTCGGTGTTGTCGAGCGCAGCGAGCGACATGCCGAGCTTCAGCAGCATTTCAGGTGCCTTTTCCGAGCTGCCATACTTCTTGTGCGCGTCGAGAAAGGTCTTGGCAGCATCGTTGTACTTGCCCTGCGAGTAGAGCGCTTCTCCGAGCCAGAAATTTGCGTCGGCTGCTCGCGCACTGCCAGGGTACTGAGCAATGTACTGTGTGAACTCCTGCTCGGCGGTGGAATAATCGCCGGAGAGCACGTGGCCATAGGCAGCCTTGTACTGATCCGCTTCGCTGCCGAGCGAAGCCGTTTGCGAGGATCGGCTCCCATCGACGCTGGGCAACGGCCCCGACCCGATCTCCGCGCCCTGGTTTAGGGAGCCGCCGACAGGCTTGCCGCTCTGGTCGAAGTCGATTGAACCGAGCTGCTTCGGCGGCTGGCCGAGGCCATCGTTGGCAGGAACATCGGTCGAGGGAGCCGTTTCGGCTCCCCGTGTCGCCTGGATCGTGCGGGCGACATCGTCGCCGCCCTGGGCCGTCTGGCCGGGAGGAGGCACATCGGCCTCGCTCTTCTTCATCGGCTTGCTGCTGCCGCCGGCACTGGTGCCGCCGCCGCCTTTTTCCAGTTCTTGGAAGCGGAATTCGTTATCCTCCTGCGCCTTGCGGATTGTCTCCTGCATCTGCAGGAGCTGGAAGCTCATCTCCTCGATGCGGCCGTTCAACTGGCGAAGCTGCTCCTCGAGCTGCTGGATGCGCACTTCCGCACCCCCTGCCGCCTGCACGTTGACAACGGGCGCGTTCTGCTGCGGCCCACCGGCCCTATCGCCAATGTGCCAGCCCAATAGCGACGTCGCATTCGCCGACTGCTCTGTCCCGGCCAATGCCGCGAGGCACAGCATGCCCGCAACGACAAGTTTCTTCATATGGTTCGTCCTGTCCCAGTGATTCTTCGCGCCTCGATGGCACGAACAGGAGATTTTTCCAATTGCTTTCAAAAAGCAACGGAGTCTGGCCAAAGTGTGTTCAAAAAGAAAAGGCGGCCCGCCAAGGAGCCGCCTTTCCAAATTGTAACAAACGTCGGCAATTCTGTGCCGAGCCGGCAGTTACATGCCGGCGCCGCCGAGTACGGTGACGGCGCGGCGGTTCTGCGACCAGCACGAAATGTCGTCGCAGACGGCGACCGGACGCTCCTTGCCGTAGGAGATCGTCTTCATGCGCTGAGCCGGCACGCCGCGCGAAGCAAGGTAGCCCTTGGTGGCGGCGGCACGGCGGGCGCCGAGAGCGAGGTTGTATTCGCGGGTGCCGCGTTCGTCGGCATGGCCTTCGACCGTGATCGCATACTTCGGATAACGGGCGAGCCACTGAGCCTGACGATCGAGCGTCTGGGAAGCGTCCGCACGGATCGACGTCGAGTCGGTGTCGAAGAAGATGCGGTCGCCGACGTTGACCGTGAAGTCCTGCGCCGAGCCCGGCGTTGCGGCGCCGGCGCCGAGGCCGAGATCGCCGGCGCTGTTGACCGGCTTCTTGGCGCAGCTTGCCAGAGCAAGACCGGCAACGAGCGCGATCATGACGGGGTTACGGGCGAAATTCTGCATGCGGCTCATTGCCGGGGTGTGAATTCGGCTCATGGCCGGTCTCCTTGCGACTTGATTAAGGTTGCCGGACTGTAACCGTACTCGGTTAATCGGCGCTCAAGAATTATGGTTAACGAATGGTTCATTTGTCCCTCTGCGGCCCCAATCGAGGATTTTTGAGGCGACAACAAGGCACGTCCACAGTCTTTGCTACTCCAGGAGCGGCGACCACGCCGGGTCCGACGCGTAGTTCGGAGTCTTGATCAGCTGCTCGTTGTAGCCAGTCAGATCGATCGAGTAGAGCTGCGGACCACCCGCTCCTGCCGCCTGGCGGAAGAACATGATCACGCGGCCGTTCGGCGCCCAGGTGGGGCCTTCGTTGTGGAAGCCCGTCGTCAGGATACGCTCGCCCGAACCGTCCGGCTTCATCACGCCGATCGAGAACTTGCCGCCCGACTGCTTGGTGAAGGCGATGAGATCGCCGCGCGGCGACCAGACCGGCGTCGAATAGTTGCCGTCGCCGAAGGAGATACGCGTCTGGCCGGAGCCATCGGCATTCATGACGTAGATCTGCTGGTGGCCGCCGCGGTCGCTTTCGAAGACGATCCGGCCGCCGTCAGGAGAATAGGACGGCGAGGTGTCGATTGCCGCCGTCGAGGTCAGGCGGGTCGTCGTGCGCGAACGCAGGTCCATCGTGTAGATGTTGGCGTTGCCTTCCTGCTGAAGGCTCATCACCACCTTCTGGCCGTCAGGCGAAAAGCGCGGCGAAAACGTCATGCCGGGGAAGTTGCCGACCACTTCGCGCTGTCCGGTTTCCAGCTGCAGCAGGTAGACGCGCGGCTGCTGATTGGCAAACGACATGTATGTGACTTCCTGCCGGTTCGGCGAGAAGCGCGGTGTCAGGACGAGATCGCTGCCGTTGGTCAGCATGCGAACGTTGAACCCGTCCTGGTCCATGATGGCGAGCTGGCGCTTGCGATCCTGCTTGGTGCCTGACTCCGAGACGAAGACGACACGCGTGTCGAAATAGCCTTCTTCACCGGTGATCTGCTTGTAGATCGCATCGGCGATGATGTGGGCCACACGGCGCCAGTTTTCCGGCTGCRTGTAAAACTGCTGGCCAGTCATCTGGCTGCCGGCAAACGTGTCCCAGAGACGGAACTCGGCACGAAGGCGGCCATCGCTTTCCTGCGTCACGCGACCGGTGACGAGCGCCTGCGCATTGATGACCTTCCAGTCCTCGAAGCGCGGCGCGGCATCGGGATTGGAAATCTTCTCGATGAAGGCGTTCTTGTTGATCGGTGCGAAAAGGCCGGAGCGCTGAAGGTCTGCGGCAATCACCTGCGAAACCTGCGCGCCCATGTCGCCCTGCAGGAAATCGGTGATCGCGATCGGGAGCGGCTCGACGTTGCCCTTGTTGATATTGATTTCGACAAGCGCGTTCGCGGGCGTGGCGATAACCGCAGTGGTTATCATGCCGACGGCGACCATCAAGGCGCGGATAAGAGAACACTTGGTCATAGAGGACAAGCCTTTCAGCATTTTAAAGGGCTAGATCGCTGGGATCGAAATTGACGATGACTTCGCCCCAGGCGTCATATTTGTCTTTCGGAAGATTTGTGAACGGCGACGACTTCATGACGGCGCGCTTGGCACCACTGGCCAAGGCCATGCGCGTTGCCTCGTTGGTGCCACCGATCGCTTCGACCTCGGGCGAGCCGATGATGTTGCCATCCGGATCAAGCTTCATATGGACCTTGATGCGAACGTCGCCAGCACCTTCCATTCCTGGAATAACAGACCAGTTACCGGCAATCGCGCTGCGCAGCGCATCCATCTCGCTCATCGAGAGCTTGGAACCGCCGGTGGCCTTCTTGGCGCCGAGCGAAGCAACTTCGGTCGAGCTCTTGGCGCCGCCGTTCGACGGGTCCTGCTTGTTGAGCAGTGCCGAAATATCGTCAGCGTTGAAGTCACTCGGCTTCGAGGAGGAAGCCTTCGCCTTCTCCTGCTTCTTGTCCGCCTTCTTCTTGTCCGTCGGCTTCTCGTCCGTCGGGGCCTTGTCTTCCGTCTTCTTCTCAGGCGGCTTTTCGGCCGGCTTCTGTTCCGGCGGCTTCACCTGCGGCTTGACGACGGGGGTCGGCACCTTGTCCGGCAATGCCTCGGCATCCGGCTTCGGCGGTTCGGCCTGCTCCTGCGGCTTTTCCTCAGCCTTGGGTGGCGTCGGGGTAGGCGGTGTGATCTCGGGCTTCGGCGGGGTGATGGACGCAACCTGCTGCGGCTCGACGTCCGTCTCCTCTTTCATGATGTCCTTTACCTCGTTCGGCACAGGATCATTCTGGGGCAGCGGCTTTTCGGAGGCCTTCGGGGCCGCGGCACTTTCGTTGTTGTTCGGCTTGGCGTTGGGGATCGGCGGCGTCTTCAGGTCGACCTTGTTCTCGCCCATGTTCTCGGCGTTTTCGACATTGGTGGGCTTGGCCGTCGGCTTCGGCGCGGGCTTTTCGCTCGGCTTGGCCGTCTTGTCGCCCTGCTGCATCTGCGTCATGTCTTCGACAGGCACGAGATCGACGGGCATCGCCTCGAAATCCTCGACTTTGAACTGCTCCGGGGAGCCGATCGAGATCAGCGCCCAGGCAAGCAGTGCACAGTGCAGAGCAGCAGATGTGACGATACTGGCCTTCATAGCGTTCGCTATTGGTCCTTCTTCTGCTGCGTCACGAGGCCGATGTTCTTGAAGCCTGCACCCTGGATGCGGGCCATGACATCGGCAATCACGCCATAAGGCGCCGTTGCGTCGCCGCGAACAAAGATGCGTTCATTGTAACCGGTTGTCGCGATCGCCTCGAGCTTGGCGGCAATTTCCTCGACCGGGATCGGGGTTTCCTGAAGGAATGCCGTTCCGTCGTTCTTGACGGAGATCGTGATCGGCTGCGTTTCGGAGTTCAGCGCCTTGGCCTGCGTTTCCGGCAGGTCGATCGGAACGCCAACGGTCATCATTGGCGCCGCGACCATGAAGATGATGAGCAGAACAAGCATGACGTCGACGAGCGGCGTCACGTTGATTTCGGAAATGGCACCGCCTCTATGGCCGCCACGACGACGACGACGATTACCACCGCCACCTCCGCCACCGCTTGGAGCACCCATACCCATATCGTTTACTCCGTTTCCGTCGGTTACTGTGCGGCCTGACGCGGCTGCAACTTCTCGTCAATCTGTCGCGAAAGGATGGCGGAGAATTCATCCGCGAAACCTTCCATGCGACCCGAGAGCTTGCCCGCGTCAGCGGAGAACTTGTTGTAGGCGATAACTGCCGGGATAGCGGCGACGAGGCCGATCGCGGTGGCAAGAAGCGCTTCAGCGATACCGGGAGCGACAACCGCAAGGTTGGTGGACTTCGAACCGGCGATCGCCTGGAACGAGGTCATGATACCGACGACCGTCCCGAAGAGGCCGATGAACGGACCGGCAGAACCGATCGTAGCAAGCGAACCCAGGCGGGCGGAGAGGAATTCAGATTCTCGGGCAAGCGTCACGTCCATCGCGCGGTCGATACGCATCTGCAGGCCGATCGGCGACCGTGCACCGCGCTCGAAGGACTTCTTCCACTCGCGCATGGCGGCGACGAAGATCGAGGCAAGGCCCGTGTTGTTGCGCTCCGAGAGCGAGCGGTAGAGTTCTTCCAGCGACTGACCCGACCAGAACACCTGCTCGAACTTGTCGAACTGGCGCCGTACGCGGCCATAGGCCAGATATTTGTCGATGACGATCGCCCAGGTCCAGACGGAGGCTGCGATGAGCCCGAGCATGACCAGTTTGACGACGAGACCTGCCTGCATGAACAGCGACCACAGGCTCACGTCCGTCGCTGCTGCTGCCAATCCTACTTGTTCCATTGATCCAAAATCCCCGAATCCAAACGCCCGGCACTTGACCGGGCGGCACAAAGTGATCTCGCAAGAAGTGTCTGGCGGCCGCCGCCCAAAGCCCTGGTCAAGCTTCCAAGCTCTTATCCGCTTTCCTTGCCGTCAAATTTGGTCAAACGAAGGCGTGCACCGCACAAACTCTGACAATCCTAGTAAGACACCATTATGGTTAACAGTTCGTTAGCGTCGGACAGTGACAGCTGATCTATCTGCGGAAAGAATAATCCTTGGATTACTTGGTCAGATCTAAGGTCGATGACCAAAACAGCGCTCATCTTGCAGCGCAGCAATTCCTTCACATGAAAGTCATGTTTTTGCAAGGATGAAATAAGCCACCCTCTGCAACGTTTTGGCGTAGGTTCGTGCAATCCGCCCGACGCTGCCATTCAGAGCGGCTTGCTGCCTTCAAGAAACTTCTCCGCCAAAGCCTCCGGCAGCCGCCTCGGCCGGGCGTGGGCGTTGATGACGGCGATGACGACCTTGGCGGCGATCAGAAGCGTGTCGTCGCGGCGGATCTCCTGGCTGAGCACCATCTTGGCACCACCGGCTTTTTCTGTGTGTGTCAGCACGGTCAGAATGTCATCCATCCGCGCCGGCGCCTTGAAGTCGATCTCCATGCGGTGGACGACGAAGACAAGCCCCTCCTCGTCGGCCGTGATCAGCTCGCGCTGCTCGACGCCGAGGCAGCGCAGATAGTCGGTGCGGCCGCGCTCCAGGAAATGCAGATAGCGGGCGTGATAGACCAGACCGGAGAAATCGGTATCTTCGTAGTAGACCCGCTGCAGCAGCCGATGGCCCGCCTCCGTGAGTTCGCCCGAAATCGAAAAGCCGTTGTCCGCCATGATTTTCTCCAAAGTCATGCGCCTTCTTTGGCCCAAGAGTTTCCGCCGTGCAAGCATTGAACAATCGTCATCGTTCCTAAGTAATTTCCCAACAGCTTACCGTTGAGGAGATGATCCGATGAAGATTGCGGTGATGGGCGGGGATGGTTTTATCGGCTGGCCGACATCATTGCATCTCTCCGACGCCGGCCATGACATCCACATTCTCGACAACCTCTCAAGGCGCTGGATCGACACCGAACTCGGCGTTCAATCGTTGACGCCGATGGACTCGATCCAGGAGCGAACCCGCATCTGGCACGCCGAAACCGGCCGGCGCATCCACTTCAATCTCATCGATCTTGCCACGGATTACGAGCGTCTGAAGACGTGGCTCGCCGACAACAGGCCCGATGCGATCATCCATTTCGCAGAACAGCGCGCCGCCCCCTACTCGATGAAAAGCGACCGGCACAAGAACTACACCGTCAACAACAATGTCAACGCTACGCACAATCTCCTGAACGCCCTCGTCGAGCTGCAGCTTGACGCTCACCTCGTCCATCTCGGCACAATGGGGGTCTATGGATATTCGACGATCGGCGCGGCGATCCCGGAGGGGTACCTGCCGGTGGGCATCCAAACCGCGGACGGCGAGACCGTCACCCAAGAGATCCTCTATCCCTCCAACCCGGGCTCGATCTACCACATGACCAAGTGCCTGGATCAGCTGCTCTTCCATTTCTACGCCAGGAACGATGCGCTGCGCATCACCGACCTGCACCAGGGCATCGTCTGGGGCACGCATACGAAGCAGACGCACCGGCACGTGCAACTGATCAATCGCTTCGACTATGACGGCGACTACGGAACGGTGCTCAACCGTTTCCTCATCCAGGCGGCGATCGGCTATCCCTTGACCGTTCATGGTACCGGGGGCCAGACCCGCGCCTTCATCCACATCCAGGATTCGGTCCGCTGCATCGAGCTTGCCTTGGACAATCCGCCCGCCCGGGGCGCTCGCGTCGAGATCTTCAACCAGATGACCGAGACCCATCGCGTCCGCGATCTTGCCGAGATCATAGCGAGGATCAGCGGCTCTGAGATCGCATGGTTGCCCAACCCGCGCAAGGAAGCGCCGGAAAACGAGCTGATCGTCAAGAACGACAAGTTCCGCAGACTCGGCCTCGACCCGATCACGCTGAGGTCCGGATTGATGAGCGAGATCGTCGATGTCGCGAAGGAGTTCGCCTACCGCGTCGATCGCGCCCGCATTCCCGCCGTTTCCGCGTGGACCCGGGATATTGCTGCGACAATCAATCACGATCCGGAAGGCAAGCGGCTGAGGTCGGTGTCGTGATGGTGGCGGCGAGTGTCCTATTGAAAAGATCCGCCCTCATTCCCGTGCTTGTCACAGGAATCCAGCCACGGCGCGCCTGCGCCATGGCTAACGTGTGTCGGCTTCCGAACTCTCCCACGCTCACGGACTTGGGCGCACTGGACACCTGTGACGAGCACAGGAATGAGGGCGTCTCGGGGAACATTTGCACCCCTCGTAGGCGTCCTGAGCGGCGAGCGAGGGGCAAAACTCGCATCTGCCGCGCCGTAGCCCCTCTCATCCGCCTGCCGGCACCTTCTCCCCGCTGGGGAGAAGAGACCCGTGGCGAGGTCTCGAGCTCTCTCCAACGTCTGCCACCACAGTTTTGGCAGGACCGCCGCCACCTGCCTCTTCTCCCCGGCGGGGAGAGGCAGGGCGTAGGCGAGGCGATCGGGAGCCAAGGCGACAAACACCCTGAACGGACAGCGAGGGGCACTGGCAGGGCCGAGGTCGACACTCCATGACCTCCCCCTTCGCCTACGTCACCCTCGTCACCAACGCGGACTACGCGATGGGCGCAACGGCGCTCGCGCGCTCGCTGCGCTTCACGCAGGCCACGGCCGATATCGTCGTTCTTCACACCGGCGGCGTCAGGCAGTCCGCACTCCACCCGCTGCAGCAGCTGGACTGTCGCCTGATCGAGGTCGAGCACCTGCCCTTGTCCGGCGCCTTCAACGAGCGCCACGCCCGCGCTAAGCTTCATTCCGCCGCCCTGTTCACCAGGGGCCGCAAGCCTGATTTCCATTCGCCGCTCGACAATTTCTGCAAGCTGAGACTCTGGGAACTGAGGGAATACGAACGCTGCGTCTTCGTCGACGCCGACGCAATTGTCCTCAGGAACATCGACAGGCTCTTCCAGTACCCTGAGTTTTCCGCAGCCCCGAATGTCTACGAGACCCTTGCCGACTTTCACCGCATGAACTCCGGCGTTTTCGTCGCGCGTCCATCCGCCGACACGTTCCGGCACATGCTGGCGCGCCTCGATCAGCCGGACAGTTTCTGGAAACGGACCGACCAGACATTTCTGCAGGCGTTTTTCCCGGATTGGCACGGCCTGCCTGTCTATTTCAATATGCTGCAATACGTATGGTTCACCATGCCGGCTCTTTGGGACTGGAAGAGCATTTCGGTCTTGCACTACCAATATGAAAAACCATGGGAATCGGATCATCCGAAGGCCGCCATGTTGCGGCCGTTGATCGACCTGTGGCACGCGTACTACGCCGGCGATGATCTGCCGGACATCTCGGCAATGGCCAATCCGGAAGAGGCAGCATGAAGGTACTGGTATCCGGCGGCACTGGGTTTGTCGGCCGTTACATCGTCGAGGAGCTGCTGGCTGCGGGATACTCCGTCATTATCGGCGGCCGCCACGCACCGCTTCCGCGTGCCTTTTCCCGCCCCGTCGAGTTCGCACCCTTGTCGCTCGATCCAGCGCGCGATTCCATCGAGGCCTTCGATGACGCCTATTTCTTTGTGCATGCCGCCTTTCATCACATGCCCGGGAAATATCGCGGCGGCGAAGGCGACGATCCGGAAACGTTCAAGCGCTTCAACCTCGACGGTACCGTCAGGCTCTTCGAGGCCGCGAAGCGCGCAGGCACCCGTCGCTGCGTCTTCATTTCCAGCCGAGCGGTCTATGGCGATTATCCGCCGGGAACCGTGCTGACGGAGCACACGCAGGAGAAACCGGCAACCCTTTACGGACAGGTCAAGCTGGATGCCGAACGCAGCCTGGCGCACCTCGCCGCCCCCGGCTTTGCGACCGCAAGCCTGCGGCTGACCGGGGTCTACGGCCACCTCAGTCCTAACAAATGGGACAAGCTCATCGACGACTATATGGCCGGCCGGCCTCTGCCGTCCCGCGCCGGAACCGAAGTCCACGGAAGCGATGTCGGCCAGGCGGTGCGCGTGATGCTGGAAGCCGAAAGCGCCCGTATCTCGGGCGAGAATTTCAACGTCTCCGATGTAACGCTGGATACATGGGACATCCTCGAACCCGTCCGCTGGGAGCGCGATTGCGCCAACCGGCTGCCTCTCGCTGCCGATAAATCCGCGTTGACGAAGATGGACACGGCGAAAATCCGGACGCTCGGTTGGACGCCGGGTGGCATGCCGCTGTTCAACGAGACAATCCATGCCCTCGCCACCGGCGGATTGCCTCACAGGCCCACGCAAGCCTAGGGTTGTAGACGGTCCCTGATCGTCTAATCCTGGGGGATAGTATGCAAGTCGGATCCGCTTCGGCGCTCAATATTCTGCGCAGCACGTATTCAGCCGACCACCTCCCCTCCGCAGACAGCGCAGGCAGCACACGCCTGAAGATATTGCAGACCTCCGCAAAAGCGCTCGAAACCCTGCGCCAGAACATGACCACATCTGCGAACGCCGCCAAAGAACGGGCGGCGCGGAAGCTGGAAGAAGCCAACAAACAGCTGGAAATGCTGAAGAGTGGCGGGTTCCCGCCCGAGGTGGTCGCGCGCCTTGCCGCCGAACTCGCCCACAAGATCAGCGCAGCCGCCTCTGAGTTTGCCGCAGCCGTCGCCGCCAGCACGACCAGCGCCGCGTCATCGGCCACTGCGTCCGTCGCGGATGCGGGAGCAGGCACTGCCTCGGAAGCAACTGCGGCAGCAAGCGCTGAAGCGGGATCCGCATCTGCCGAGGATGCGCAGGCTGGCACTGATGCGTCCGAGGCGGATGAACCGGACGATGCGACAGCGGCACGAGATGCCTACTGGAGCGTCGTCGAGGACGGGAAGCAGGCGTCTTGGGGAATCTCCGCCGAGGACCGAAAGACCATGGAAGAGTTCAAGTCGATCCTGCAGGAGGTCCGGCAGCTCTTGGACAGCGCCATGCGCGAACTGCGTGCAAGGATCGGCAGTCCGGGCTCCAACGCCGATGGCAGGGCACAAAAAGCGCAGGTCGGCGCAGCGCAGATACCGACCAGCGTCATCATCTGACCGGCAGGACGGACACCCAGAGGTCGCATTCAGGTTGCAATGACCTGCGGCCGCTCTATGGTTCTGCCAAAACCAGCGCGGTAGATTCCATGACCCCGAAAGAACTGAAAGCTGAAATGCGTGCCGAGCGGCTGGCGCTTCGCGATGCCATCCCGGCCGACACGCGTATCG
Source organism: Rhizobium sp. P1_C7 (assembly GCF_056406295.1). Classification (NCBI taxonomy): domain Bacteria; kingdom Pseudomonadati; phylum Pseudomonadota; class Alphaproteobacteria; order Hyphomicrobiales; family Rhizobiaceae; genus Rhizobium; species Rhizobium sp. P1_C7. The sequence goes on along the minus strand of NZ_JBFUAL010000019.1, from coordinate 64,628 downwards.
AGATGAGCCTGGCGATGGCCGAGCATGCGGGCGAAGCCGTCGCCTTTGACCCCGGCACGATCGTTTCCGGCTTTCTACCCATCCGTTCCGAAGCCGACACCCGCCCGCTGATGGCCAGGTTCCAGGCTCGCGGCGCACGCCTTTGCGTGCCGGCCATCCTCGACCGGCAGACGATCGTTTTTCGCGAGCTGGTACGCGGCGCACCGCTGGTCAGCACCGGCTTCGGCACGTCGGGTCCGGGCCCGGATGCACCTGTTCTCGATCCCGAGATCCTGCTTGTCCCCCTCTCCGCCTTCGATCCGCGCGGCCATCGTATCGGCTACGGAGCGGGCCACTACGACCGCGCGATCGACCGATTGAAGCAAAAAGGCATGCATCCCAAACTGATCGGCATTGCATTCGACTGCCAGGAAGTGGCACATGTGCCCGCTGAGCCGCATGACGTAAGCCTGGATGCCATCCTGACAGAAAGCGGCCTTCGCCTTTTTGCCTCTTGGATTGGATAGCAATGAGACTGCTTTTTCTGGGTGATATGGTCGGCAAGACCGGACGAACGGCAGTCTGGGATCGCCTCCCCGGTCTGGTATCGGACCTGAAACTCGACTTCGTGATCGTCAACGGCGAAAACGCCGCCGGCGGCTTCGGCATTACCGAGGATATCTTCCTCGAGACGATTAATGCCGGCGCCGACGTGGTGACGACGGGCAATCACGTCTGGGACCAGAAGGAAGCCGTTGGCTTTGCCGGTCGCCACGACCAGTTCCTGCGTCCGGCCAATTATCCGCAGGGAACGCCCGGCCGCGGTTCGGGCCTGTTCTATGCCCGCAACGGCGCGCGCATCCTCGTCGCCAACATCATGGGCCGCGTCTTCATGCATCCGGAGCTCGACGACCCATTCAAGTCGGCCGAAACCATCCTTGCCGCCTGCCCGCTCAAGGAACAGGCTGACGCGATCGTCTTCGACTTCCACGCGGAAGCCACCAGCGAGAAGCAGTGCTTCGGCCACTTCGTCGACGGCCGCGCCAGTTTCGTCGTCGGCACGCACACGCACGTGCCCACCGCCGACCACCAGATCCTCAACGGCGGCACCGCCTATCTCTCCGATGCAGGCATGTGCGGCGACTACGATTCGTCCCTGGGCATGGACAAGGAAGAGCCGCTGAATCGCTTCATCTCGAAGATGCCAAAAGGCCGGATGGAGGCAGCGACCGGCCCTGCCACCATCTGCGGCGTCGGCGTCGAGATCTCCGACACGACCGGCCTTGCCGAAAAGATCGCGCCGTTGCGCCTTGGCCCGCGGCTGGCGGAAACCATTCCGGAATTCTGGCGCTAGGTCGGGCATCCCCCTGCCATGACGCAAAAGTGAGCAACGGTGCCGGCTTTTGATCTGGACCGTTGCGACCCCTTGCCGCATCCTCCCTCGCACCGTGAAAGCGCCGGAGGAAGTGGCAATGAGGCCGCGTTTTCTTGTCTTCGCAATTGCTTGCCTGCTGGTCCTTGTCGCGGCGGAAGCTGCCGTTGCGCAGGCGGAGCGCGGCAACGTCAGCCAGTGTCAGGCGGTCGCCCAATCAATTCCAAAGGCAACCTTCGTGAGCTTCTCCGGCCCGCCGCCATTGATTTCGGCCGGTGCCACCGAGGAAACCGTAACGCTGACCTATATCGGCCATTCGACGTTCTTCATTGAAACACCCGGCGGAGTTTCGATCGCAACGGACTTCTCAGGCTGGTACATGCCCCCTCGCCCCCCGATGGTGGCGACGATGAACCGCGCGCACTCCTCGCACCATACGCCAACACCCGATCCGGCCATCCAATACGTCCTGCACGGCTGGAGCGACGTGCCTGGCGAAAAGGCCAGGATCGACATGATGGTCGGCGACACCTATATCCGCAACGTCACGACAGATATCCGCGGCGGCTACGGCGCACCACAAAGGGACGGAAACTCGATCTTCATTTTCGAGGTCGCGGGCCTCTGCATCGGGCATCTCGGCCACCTGCACTATGAGTTGACCGAGGCGCACTACACCGAAATCGGCAGGCTGGATGTGGTGATGGTTCCTGTCGACGGCGGGCTGACGATGGGAGCAGACAGCATGAGCCGCATCATCAAGCGTCTTAGATCGTCGCTGATCCTGCCGATGCATCAGCCAAGGCCGTTGCAGAGCTTTCTATCGATGTTCGGCCCCGATTTCGATATCGCCTACGCACCGACCAACACCATCGCCGTATCGATGCGCACTTTACCGAAGAAGCCATTGATCTACATCGCCAAGGGCATGCAGTAAACCAAGGGACATCAGCCTGCGGCTCGGCCGCCCCTACCGCAATGGAAAGCCCGAGAGCGAAAGCACCTGGGCAGTTTCTTTGATCGGCGATCTGCACTCAAGCAAAATGCAGATGCTGCCTCACGCCGACATCCGGCATCTTCTCGTCATCGAGATTGGCCTTGGCGATCTCCCAGCCGAATTTCAGCTTGCTGCCGGTGGAGACCCAGATCTCCGCATCGTCGACATGCATGGCGAGCATCGTCAGGTTGGGATCCTTCTTGCCGTCCTCGTACCACGCAGCCACGACCGAGTTCCAATATTCCTCGATCTTCGATGGGTCGGCGCGGGCCTCTATATGGCCTGCGAGGCACGCATGATAGTCGTGCTCCTTGCCGACGACGCAAAAATGCGCCCGCGTGCCGGGCTTGATCGCCCGCACGATGTCGGCGTCGGACTTCGCATAGAACCAGATCGTGTTGGTCTTCGGGTCTGCATGCGGCGCCATCGGCTGCATGTGCCTATCAACCCCATCCACGCCGAGCATTCCAGCATGGATATCGTTGACCTGATCCCAGAGCTGCCGTGCCGGGTGTTCCCGCGCCTCGTTGAAACTGGCCATAGCACTTCCTTCCTTTTCGAGGGTCCGTGATTTCAAACGCTGGCTTCTCGGCTTTGTTCCCCGATGCTACGTTTGATCGCACGTTGCCAACGGAGGATTTGATGAAGAACGCAACATTCCTGGCTATGGCCATCTGTTTGGCATCCGCATCCTCAGCTCTGACGGCCGATCGAACCTTCAAGCCCGACGAAAACCGCCAGATCGTCTTCGTCACCCCCTCGAAGAACATCGGCTGCACCTATATACCCAAAGGCGGCACCGCAATGTACACGCCCGACGACGGCGGACCGGAGCTCGGCTGCGATCGCATCGAACCTCTTTACGTCCGCCTTATCCTTTCAGCCGCAGGAGAGCCGTTCGTCTTCAAGATGGAAGGCGATAGTGCCTGCTGCAGCGACGCCAACGTTCTGCAATACGGCGACCGCTGGCGAGCCGGGCCGTTCAGCTGCAGCTCGGAGCGAAGCGGCCTCACCTGCACTCGTGACGATGGTCATGGCTTCTTCGCCAGCCGCAAGAAATACTCCGTGAACTGACACGCTGGCGTCATCTACCGGTCCCCGCACGCACCGCTTTTCCCTTGAATGCGCCCCGTTTCGCTCTTATAAGGCGGCCCATTCCGACAACAATAAGACGTGAACAGGGGTGCCATGGCTGGCCATTCACAGTTTAAAAACATCATGCACCGCAAGGGTCGCCAGGATTCCGTGCGGTCGAAAATGTTCTCCAAGCTCGCGCGCGAAATCACAGTTGCCGCCAAAGCTGGTCTGCCTGATCCTTCGATGAACGCGCGGCTGCGCCTGGCGATCCAGAACGCCAAGGCCCAGTCGATGCCGAAGGACAACATCGACCGCGCCATCAAGAAGGCCGCAGGCAACGATGGGGAGAACTACGATGAAGTCCGCTACGAAGGCTACGGCCCGGGCGGCACCGCGATCATCGTCGAGGCGCTGACCGACAACCGCAACCGCACGGCCTCCAACGTCCGCTCGATCTTCACCAAGGCCGGGGGCGCTCTTGGCGAAACCGGTTCGGTGTCCTTCTCCTTCGACCACGTCGGTGAGATCACCTACAAGCTGTCGGCTGGCGATGGCGACAAGATGATGGACGCCGCGATCGAAGCCGGCGCCGACGACGTCGAGACCGATGACGAAGGCCACTACATCACCTGCGCCTTCGAATCCCTCGGTGAAGTCGCCAAGGCTCTCGAAACGACGCTCGGTGAGGCGGAAACCGTCAAGTCTGTCTGGCGCGCCCAAAACAACGTGCCGGTCGACGAGGAAAGGGCACAATCGCTGCTGAAGCTCATCGACAGCCTCGAAGACGATGACGACGTCCAGAACGTCTACTCGAACTTCGAAGTCTCGGAAGAAGTTCTGGCCAAGCTTTCGGCCTGATCCTTCTGCCCGTTTAGAGCTCCCGGCCTGCCTTCGAAAGAAGCAGGCCTTCTTTTTGGCGGACGAACCCGCATGCGCTACAAGCTTGCTCTCTTCGATTTCGACGGAACGCTTGCCGATACCGCCGGCTGGTTCACGTCCGCGCTGAACGAATCGGCCGCCCGTTTCGGTTTTCGCCAGCTTTCCCGCGAGGAAATGGCGATGCTGCGTGGCAAGGGCAACCGGGAGATCATCCGCTATCTCCGCGTTCCCTGGTGGAAAATGCCGGCGATCGCGCGCGATATGCGGCAGAGGGCAGCGGCTAGCGCCCACGACATGAAACTGTTTCCCGGCATAGGCGAACTGCTTGCCGATCTGCGGGCCGCCGGCGTGAGAATTGCGATCGTCAGCTCGAATGCCGAGGCCACGATCCGCAGGGTACTCGGCAGCGACATCGAAATCGACTACTTTGAATGCGGGACCTCCATCTTCGGAAAATCGGCGCGCTTCCGGCGCGTGCTCAGGCGCGCCGGCCTGAGCGTCGCAGATGCCATCGCCATCGGCGACGAGGGCCGCGACATCGAAGCGTCCCGTGCCACAGGGATCGTGGCGGGCGCAGTCGCCTGGGGCTATGCGACACCCGATTATCTTGTGAGCCAGTCACCGGACATCATGTTCGCCACCGTCGGCGACATCAGGCGCACGCTCCTCCAGGGCTGATATCCGAAGGGCCAAGATTTCGGCCTCATCCTTCCGCCAGACTTTCAAAAAGCCGGCCCGGAAACGAGGCCGGCCTTTTTGCGCCTGTGGATCGGCCGCCTCCGTTTTCACATCCCGCCCCTATCAGGTAACACGTTCGTTACCCGCCACCCGTCGTTAAGGTCTCGGTAACCCTGCCCGACTTGAATGCGCCGCATTCGTTCCAGCCGGCCAGTCTCAAGGCCAGCCTCTCTCACTCTTGGCGGGAAAATACCATGAAAAGAATAGCTCTCGTACTCTCGTTGACACTGCTCGGCGCGCTGTCGGCCAAGGCGCAGCCTGCCATGGTCAAGCAGTTCGGGGACTGGGGTGTCTATTCCTACAGCAAGGGCGGGCAGACGATGTGCTATGTGCTGACAGTGCCGAAATCCATGGAGCCGGCAAGCGTCGACCATGGCCGCAACTTCTTCGTGATCGGCGGCGCCCCGGGTTCGGGGCACGAGCCGCAGGCGATCATGGGCTACGAACTGAAGCCGGGATGGCTGGTCAAGGTCGAGATCGGCGACAAAACCTTTTCCATGTTCACCAGGGGCAAATCCGCCTGGGTGACCGAGGAAGCGCGCGAATCCGAAGTCATCAGCGCCCTGCGCTCGGGAAACGACATGACGGTTCACGCCCATTCGCTGCGTGGAACGGCAACGACCTACACTTATTCGCTGAACGGCGTGACCGCCGCGCTGAGGCGCATGAGCACGTGCAACTGAGCATGCACACCATCGCTCATGCCCCAAACCGGACGCTTCGCGCCATACGCATGCCTGTACGCGGCTGGATGCGGACGATCGCCCTTTCCTGCCTTGCTCTCGCGCTCGCCTGCCCGCCGATCGCCGCCAACCCGCTGCAGCCGCAAGCACCTTTGGAGACCAGCCGCGCCAGGGGTCGCGAAACAGGGCTCCCGGTACCTCGTTTCGTCTCGCTGAAATCGAGAGAGGCCCGCATGCGCGTCGGCCCGTCACTCGATTACGGAACCCAGTGGGTCTACCAGGTTGGCGGCCTGCCGGTGGAGATCACCGCCGAATACGACTGGCGCCAGATCAGGGATTGCGACGGCGTCTCCGGGTGGATGCATCGCGCCCTGCTGTCCAGCGATCGCACGGCACTGGTCGGCCCATGGATCGCATCCCCCGTTCCGGTCCGGGTCGCACCGGCAGCAACCGCGGCAATCCTTGCCAAGGTGACGTCGCGCGTTCGGCTCGCCATCTTCTCTTGCGACGGCACGTGGTGCAGCGTCGATGTGCCCGGTCATCGGCTGGAGGGGTTCGTCAGGCAGTCGGCGCTCTGGGGCGTCTATCCCAACGAAAAGATCATGTAGCCAGGGCAGTCATTGTGCCCCGCCCAGAAACGCCATCCGGGTGAAGATCGTGTAATGCGCCTCCGACGCCATCATCGCCACGAACACCAGCACCAGAATCGGTGGCAGAAGGATCGCATAGACCAGCGCCAGCCGCTCCCAGGCCATGTGCATGAAGATGGCAACGATCAGTCCCGCCTTCATGAGCATGAAGACGATAATCAGCGTCCATCGTGGAAAACCCTGGATGCCGAGGTAGTCGACGAGGTAGGAGAAGGTGCTGAGCACGAACAGCAGCCCCCAGACGACGAGGTAGAGCCTGATCGGATGCTGCTGGCCGGAGTGGGAGTGGGTTTGCGCCTGTGCCATGATGGGACCTCACCAGAGATAGAAGAATGCGAAGATGAAGACCCAGACGAGATCGACGAAGTGCCAGTAGAGGCCCATGATCTCAACGATCTCGTAGTTGCCCTTGCGGCTCGTGAAGAACCCCCGCCTGCCGGTCTCGAAATCGCCGCGCAGCACCTTTCGCGCCGTGATCAGCAGGAAGATCACACCGAAGGTCACATGGGTTCCGTGAAAGCCGGTGATCATGAAGAAGGATGAGCCGAATTGCGCGGCACCCCAGGGATTCTCCCAGGGCCGCACGCCTTCGGTGATCAGCTTCGTCCATTCGAAGGCCTGCATGCCGACGAACGAGGCGCCGAGGGCGGCGGTCAGAAGCATCAGCGCTGCCGTCTTGGTGCGCTCCTGGCGATAGCCGAAATTGACCGCCATCGCCATCGTTCCACTGCTGCTGATCAGGATGAAGGTCATGATCGCGATGAGGATCAGCGGAACGTCCTGACCGCCGATAGTCAGCGCGAAGACCTCGCTCGGATTGGGCCAGGGAACGGGCGTCGACATGCGGGCGGTCATGTAGGCAAGCAGGAAACAGCCGAATATGAAGGTATCGCTGAGGAGAAAGATCCACATCATGGCCTTCCCCCAGGAGACATCCTTGAACGTGCGCTGATCCGATGCGAAATCAGCCGCCACGCCGCGAAGGCCGGCCTGAGGCAAAGGGCGGGTGTGGTCAGCTCCGGTCCGGGTGAGTTCAGCCATCGTCCAGCTCCTAGCTAACCAGTTGGCGGCAGAGATCGACAAGGTCGTTGGCCCAGCCGGTGAAGAGCGCAAGAAGCACCAGCCAGACGACCAGCATGAAGTGCCAGTAGGTGGCGCAAAGCTCGGCACTCAGACGCCGCGCAGCCTGGGATGTGCGACGAGCCGGAAATGCCCTGACGCGGGTCCGCCCAAGCACCGCCAGGCCGCCCAGTATGTGCAGGCCGTGCAGGCCGGTCAGCAGGTAGAAGAAGCTGTTGGCCGGGTTGTCGGCGAGTACATAGCCTGCGGCAGCCAGTTGGTGCCATGCAAACACCTGCCCGATGAGGAACAGCCCCGCCGTGGCAAGCGCTGCGTCGAGCGCGATCCGCATCGCCTCGTCGCCGCCGCGGCGCGCTTCGACGGTTGCCCATTGCATCGCCGCGCAGCTGGCAATCAGCATCGCCGTATTGACCCACAGCAGCGGCGGCACCGGCGGCGACCACCAATCGGTGCTTGCCATGCGCACGAGGTAGGCGCTGACCAGCAGCGAGAAAAGGGCGCCGAGGACGGCCAGGAAGATACCGAGGCCGACCTTCGCGGCGGGCAACGGCGAACCCTGCCGCCCCATCACGTCGCCGACCCTGCCGACCTGGAGCCACGGCTTCGACATCAGCCGCTGCCCTGACATCCACCAGCCGACGACAGCCGCAATCCCGGCCATGAAGATCAGGATCGCGCTCATGTCACGGCCCTCGACAATCCGTCCGGCTGGTTCTGCGGCAGGAAATCTTCTGCCGCGCCCGGCACGCTGTAATCATAGGCCCAGCGATAGACCACAGGCAGCTCCTTGCCCCAGTTGCCGTGGGCAGGCGGCGTCTGCGGCGTCTGCCACTCCAGCGTCGTCGCTCGCCACGGATTGCCGCCGGCCTCGCGGCCCCGGAAAAGGCTCCAGACGAGATTGAACAGGAACACCAGCTGGGTGGCCCCGACGACCAGCGCGGCAACCGTGATGAACATGTTGAGCGTGTGCACGGAGGGCGGAATGAAGACCGTTTCGCCGAGTTCGTAGTAGCGGCGCGGAACGCCGATCAGGCCGATATAGTGCATTGGGAAAAAGATCGCGTAGGCGCCGATGAACGTCACCCAGAAATGGACCCGCCCGAGTAGCTCGTCGAGCATGCGTCCGGTGATTTTTGGATACCAGTGATAGATCGCGCCGAAGACGACCATAATCGGCGCGACACCCATCACCATATGGAAATGCGCGACGACGAACATCGTATCGGACAGCGGCACATCCACCACGACATTGCCGAGGAACAGGCCGGTCAGCCCGCCATTGACGAAGGTGACGATGAAGCCGAGAGCAAAGAGCATCGGCAGCGTCAGGTGGATGTCGCCCCGCCAAAGCGTCAGCACCCAGTTGTAGACCTTGAGCGCCGTCGGGATAGCGATGATCAGCGTTGTCGTGGCGAAGAAGAAGCCGAAGTTCGGGTTCATGCCGCTGACATACATATGGTGCGCCCAAACGACGAAACTCAGTGCGCCGATGATGACGATTGCCCAGACCATCATCCGGTAGCCGAAGATGTTCTTGCGCGCATGCGTGCTGATGAGATCGGAGACGATACCGAAGGCAGGCAGCGCCACGATATAGACCTCCGGGTGCCCGAAGAACCAGAAGAGGTGCTGGAAGAGGATCGGGCTGCCGCCCTGTGACTTCAGCTGCTCGCCCATTTCGACGATGGATGGCATGAAGAAGCTGGTGCCGAGCAGCCGGTCGAACAGCATCATCACGGCGGCGACGAAAAGCGCCGGGAAGGCAAGCAGCGCCATGACGGTCGCGGTGAAGATGCCCCACACGGTGAGTGGCATCCGCATCAGCGTCATGCCGCGCGCGCGCCCCTGCAGAACTGTGACGACATAGTTCAGCCCGCCCATAGTGAAGCCGATGATGAAGATGATCAGCGACGACAGCATCAGGATAATGCCCCAGTCACGCCCGCCCGGCGTGCCGGAAAGCAGTGCCTGCGGCGGATAGAGCGTCCAGCCGGCCCCCGTCGGCCCGCCCGGCGCGAAGAAACCGGCGACCAGCACCAGAACGGCCAGCAGATAGAGCCAGTAGCTCAGCATGTTGGCATAGGGAAACACCATGTCGCGGGCACCGAGCATCAGGGGGATCAGGTAGTTGCCGAAGCCGCCGAGGAAGAGTGCAGTCAAGAGATAGATCACCATGATCATCCCGTGCATGGTGATGAACTGATAGTAGTGATCGGCATCGATGAAGGAGAAATAGCCGGGAAAGCCGAGCTGGAGGCGCATCAGCCAGGAGAGCACGAGCGCCACGAACCCGATGGAGAAGGCGGTCAGCGAATACTGTATCGCAATGATCTTGGCATCCTGGCTGAAGACGTAGCGCGTCCACCAGCTCTTGGGATGATAAAGCTCCACATCCGCGACTTCGGCGGGCGGGACGATGTCGCCGGCACCGGCAGGAATATCGACCATGGCATGCCCTTCTTTCCTCCTCCCATCACGGACCCTCCGCGCCCGCGACGCCGGTCAACTGGCCGGTACCACTGATGCCATCAGCTGCTGGAATGTCTGCTGCTGTTGCAGCCAGCCTTGGTAGGCTTCTGCATCGTCGACGACGACGGACCCGCGCATCTGCGAATGTCCGACGCCGCAGAGTTCGGCGCAAAGAACCTCAAACGTCCCGGCCCGTGTTGGCGTAAACCAGAAATAGGTAACCGAGCCGGGGATCATGTCCATCTTCGCCCTGAACTCCGGCACGTAAAAGTCATGCAGCACGTCGAGCGAGCGCAGGTGCACGCGCACCGACTTGCCCTGCAGCAGATGCAGGTCGCCACCTGAGATGATGATATCGTCGAGCCCCGTCGGATCGCTGGCGATGACCCCGAGCGGATTGTCGGGAGTCACCGCACTGTTGTCGGCCCGCCCGAGCTTTCCGTCCGCTCCGGGCAGGCGGAAATTCCACTGCCACTGCTGGCCGATGACTTCGACTTCGCCGGCATCAGGGGGGACGGTGACGAACTGCTTCCAGACCACCAGCCCCGGCGTCAGCATCGCCGCGACACCCAGCGCCGTGCCGCCGGCAAGCCACCATTCCAGCTTCTTGTTCTCAGGCTGATAGGCCGCCTTGTTGCCGGGTTTGTGGCGGAAGCGAAATACGCAATAAGCCACGAAGCAGACCACCGCAACGAAAACGAAGCCGGTGATCCAGAAGGTGATGATGATGGTGTTGTCGATATAACTCCAGTTCGACGCAATAGGCGTCCACCACCACGGGCTCAAGAGGTGGAAGACCACCGATCCCAGAGCGATCAGAACCAGCACCAGCACGACGACCATGGGCTCCTCCCGGGCCGCACAGGCGGCCGCGGGCACAATCCGCAACCGTCGCGCGTTTACTTTAGCAATATCTCATAAATACACGATGGCGGCAATCGGCGCTTCGAACATCATCGCCGAACAGGAATTGCCGGCATGGCACTGCTTCTAATTGGAGAACTGCTTGAGATAGGTGATGAGATTGGTGATGTCGGTATCATCCTTGACGCCGACGAATGTCATTTTCGTGCCCTTCACCTTCAACTTTGGGTCGTGAAGATAGTCGCGCAGCGCCGCATCGTCCCAGACTAGTCCAGCCTTGCCGGCCGCCTGCATCGCCGGAGAATAGGCAAAGTTGGGATGCGTTCCGGCCGTCCGGCCGAACAGATGGTTGAGTGAGGGTCCCACCTTGTTCTTGTCGGAATCGGCGATGTGGCAGACCGCGCACTTCTTGAAGACGTTCTCGCCCGCCGCAGCATCGCCCTCCTGGGCGAGCGCATTGGCTGCGAAAAGACAGATGACCGGCATAACGACTGCAAGAGCACGGCAACGCATAGCATCCTCCTCCCAAAGGTTGCCAACCGGACGGTGCCGAAATCCGGCCCGACCTGTTGTCCGGTTCACTCACCCGCGTCGGCGGGCAAATGACATGCACTGTGAAGTAAAGCTATGCCCCGGCGGCGCGAAGTCAATTCGTCCAAACAGCTGTGCGCCACACGGTCGCATCCGCCGTGGCCACGAAGACAACAACTAGGCGGCGGCGCGCATGAAATTGCCGAGACCCGCAAAAAGCGCGACAGACTTCAGCCGCGCTTCGATATCGTGGATCGGCATCGAGATGATGACCTCGTCGGCCCGGGTGTCGCGCAGGAACTCGGACAGCTTTGCCTCCGCCGTGTTTTGCGAACCGACGACGGCATAGCGCAGCGTGTGCTCGACCGTCAGCTTTTCCATCGGCGACCAGAAGCTCGTCATATCGTGGACGGGTCGCGGGAACTGGCCACGGACATTGCGGCGCAGGTTAACGAATTGCTGCTGCGCAGACGTGAAGTGATACTGCGCCTCCTCGTCGGTCTCGGCTAGCGAACCCATCACGCCAACCATGGCATAGGGCTTGTCAAGAACGGCGGATGGCTGGAACCGGTCGCGATAGATATCAAGCGCGTCAAGCAGCGAATCGGGCGCGAAATGCGAGGCAAACGCATAGGGAAGACCGAGCATCGCCGCGAGCTGCGCGCTGTAGAGGCTGGAACCGAGCAGCCAGATCGGCACGTTGGAATTCATGCCCGGCACCGCAAGGATCGCCTGGTTTTCAACAGGGGCACCAAGCAACTGCTGCAGCTCGACGACGTCGTTGGGAAAACTCTGTGCACCGGCATCGAGATTGCGCCTGAGCGCTTGCGCGGTCCGCATGTCGGTACCCGGCGCGCGCCCGAGGCCGAGATCGACACGTCCCGGAAACAGCGCTTCCAGCGTTCCGAACTGCTCGGCAATGACGAGAGGCGAATGATTGGGCAGCATGATCCCGCCCGAGCCGATCCGGATCCGTGTCGTCGCCGCCCCGACATGGCCGATGACGACAGCCGTCGCGGCGCTGGCAATACCGGGCATGCCGTGATGCTCGGCCAGCCAGAAGCGCGTGTAACCATACTCCTCCGCTTTCTGCGCCATGCGCGCCGAACTCTCGAGAGACTGGCGAATAGTGCCGCCTTCGGGAACAGGTGAAAGATCGAGAATCGAGAAGGGAACCATGGCAAAGGCCTGTCGGTAATTGGAAGGACAGGTCTATGTAGGTGCCCGAATTGGCCATGCCAAACCATCAGGTGAAGAAAAACGGTCACTCGGGGGCGGAGCGATCGGGAGACGCCGCACCTTGCCCGCTGGCCGTCATACCCTCTGCATGGCGGATGGAACGCAGGTTGGTGAACCCGGCCCGCACGCTTCAGTTCAGTGACGGCCGTATGAACGACACGATGTGCTAAGCCCCGGCCTCGCGCTTCGGGCAACGTATAGACGCCGCCGATTTCCCAGACATCGCCATCCACCTGAAACGCAAAGCATGCAGACCGAGCCTTGCCCGCATCCTCGACGACGGACGTGAACGCTCGGCCGGCATCGACCAGCAAGCCAAGCCACTCCGCGCCATGACCTTGCGCTGCGAACAGATGAAATGGCGCGTCCGCGCGGGTCGCGTCGATCTTCGCACTCTCCTCGAGCGGGGCGGTACGCGATGAGGTTCAGGATAGAAATGCGCCACGTCTTTCCAGCGCGAGTTTTTCCGCGACGACCCGTCGATCTTCATCGCTGCCGAGCTTGAACACCAGGGTTTCCTCCCGCGGTACGAACGTCAGCAGTTGACGCGTGAGTTGGGGAGGGTCGCTGGAGATGATGGCCGAGGCACTGGCCTCCGCGATTCCCGGTCGAAATCGCTGAACGTGTGATCGAGAAGCGGCAGAGTTGCAGCACGGTCTCTTTGAACGATCTGGTATACTCTCGAACCGCCCGGGCCGGCCCCGAAAGAGCGGAGCCCGCCGGAGAACCTCCAGTGCGCTGTTCGGATCGGTCTGTTAAGCCGGCATCGGCTACTCCGAGCGCCTTCCCTGTTGTGTGCGACAGCGGATCGATCAGTGGATTTCCGGATCTAGACACCCGTTGAGCGTCTCGACGATTGTAGCCGAATGCGACTTGGATGTGCCTGCATCCGCCCGCCGAAATCGGCTCAGACCCGACGCCGCAGCACGTGTACCTCCGCGCTGTGCTGATGCTGGCCCTGCGTCAGCGTGAAGTGGGAGAGCTGGCGGTCCATTTCGACCGCCTCCGTGGCGAGCCGGTGGATGGCCGCCGTGGTCTCCTCGACCATGGCCGCGTTCTGCTGTGTCATCGCATCGAGCTCGGAAACCGCGGCGTTGATCTGGCGGAGCGTATCGGCCTCTTCGCGGGTCATCTCCATGATCTCACCGATCTGGCCGTTGATCGCCTCGACATGGCCGCCGATACCCGTCAACGCGTCGCCTGCCCGCTCGACGAGCGACACGCCGGCTTCCACCTCATGGGTGGATTTCTGCAACAGGTTGCCGATTTCCTTGGCGGCACTCGACGAGCGTTGCGCCAGTTCGCGCACCTCCATCGCAACGACCGCAAAGCCCTTGCCTGCCTCGCCGGCACGGGCGGCTTCGACACCGGCGTTGAGTGCCAGCAAGTTTGTCTGGAACGCTATGGAATCGATGACGCTGATGATCGAGTTGATCTGGCGGGAAGACGCCTGGATCGCTTCCATGGCGGCAATCGTGTCGCGCATGATCTGGCCGGATCCTGTCGTCTCGCGCTTTGCATCGCGAGCCATGCGTTCCGCCCGCTCGGCGCGTTCGATCTGCACGCGAACGGATTGGGTGATTGCGTCGATTGCATTCGCTGTCTCGGTGATCGAGGCCGCCTGCCGCTCGGTCCGCCCTGCCAGCTCGTCGGCGCCAGTGCGCATCTCTTCGGAGCCGGCGCGAACAGCCATCGAGTTTCCGCCAATCGCCGTCATCGTTTCGCTGAGCGTTGCCAGAGCCTCGTTGAAATTGACGCGCAGACCCTCGAGCTCGTTCGGGAAGCGGCGATCGATCTGATACGCAAGATTGCCGTTCGCCAGATGACGCAGCCCGTCGTCGAGCGACTCGACGACCTCCTGCAGGCTCTCGGCTTCGGCCTCGCGCTCGGCCATATGCTGCTGCCTGTCGCGGTCGGCAAGCGCCCGCGTTTCGGCGCTGGCCGCTTCGAGTTCGCGGCTTTCGATCAGCGATTGCTTGAAGCGTGCAAGAGCCTTTGCCATCGTGCCGATCTCGTCGCCACGATTGAGACTGCCGATCTCGACATCCAGCTTGCCGTCCGCCACGTCGCGTGTGACGCCGGCAAGGCGAGCGAGCGGCGAGAACAGCAACTTCGTTATGATGCCTGTTGCGATCGCCATCACCACAAGGACACCGATCGCAATCATCGTCAGCAAGGTGGCGATCTCTATCGAGCCGGCGTTGATCTCGCTGAGGCGCACGCTTTCGACCACGAGGAACCGCGAGCCCTGATAATCGATGCCTTTGACGTAGGCACGCGCTGCGCCGTCGGCACGGCTGAAATCCTCCACCGTCATGGTGCTGCTGGCGAGTGCATCCTTCAGGAAGGTGAAGGGCGCAGTATCCAGGGTGACGAGCTGGCCGCTGGCGTTGACGGCCACGGCAGAACCGTCGTCCGAGACGATCGCTGCCTGCGCCGTACTGCCGGCAACGATGCCCTTTTTCAGGATGCCGGCAACAACGTCGTCGCGCACCCTGAAAAGAATAACCCCCTTCGGCGCGCCGAGCTTGACGATCGGAACCGCGAAGAAGATGGCGGCCCTGCCGCTCGATGCATCGACGCGCAGGCCGGAGAACCCGGCCGGTGCGGAATCGTCGGTCGCCTTTGCGGTATTGGCAATTGCTTCGCCGAAGGCGAGGCCGGCACCTGTCGATTTCCATGCGTCGGTCTTCAGATTCTCGGCGAAATCCTCGTTCTTTTTGTAGGAATAGAGAACATGACCGTCTAGATCGGCAATCAGCAGATCGCCGAAGGCCGTGTTCTCAAGATCGCGGGCGACCTCGGTTTGGGTGGCCTCGTGGTTGGAATAGTAAAATCCGCTCGGCGCTTCCGGCTTGACCAGATTCTCGCGCATGTCGGCCGGGTTCGGGTTGTCGGTGACGAACACCTTCTTCAGTTCGGCGCGGGCATCGCCCGAAGTCTTCTCGATCGTCTTCCAGCCGCTCTTCAGGCTGGTGATAGACATCTGCAGCGCCTCGATGCGCGCAATGGAATTAGCCTGGTTCTCCAACTGTTCCAGCTGATCCTGCAGCATGTCGCCGCGGAAGATCAGCACGCCCTCCTTTGCCTTCAGCGCCTGCTCGCCGGAAATGCGGCTGCTGGCGAAATAGGCAAGGCCGTTAATGACGGCGATGGACAGTGCGGTAAGCAGAATGAAAGTCGCAATAACTTTAAAGGACAGGGACTGAAATCTCTGAGCCATGAACAATCAACCCTTCCGGATGGCATGTCGGCAGACGCGCGAACGGCCTGCCGGCGGACCTGAAAACAGAAAATGGGAGCCTTACCTTGCGGGGAACTCCTCTCGCCTTTGGGGATCAAAGCTCACGCACGGAGCTTAAATTGACGTAAACGGAACGCCTGGAATTAAGCAGTGTTTTTGTTTTGTTCACATATCGATGGCAGTTATTTTGTAACTGCAATAGGGTGAGGCATGCAAAATACGATTCGCATCATAGGCATCGACCCCGGTCTGCGCCGCACCGGCTGGGGCATCATCGAGACGTTCGGCAATTCGCTGCGCTTCATCGCCTCGGGCACCGTCACGTCGGACGGCGACATGGACCTCGCCTCGCGTCTCTGCCAATTGCATGACGGGCTCGCGGAGGTCGTGCACGCCCATCAGCCGGATGAAGCCGCCGTCGAACAGACCTTCGTCAACAAGGACGCGGTCGCCACCCTGAAGCTTGGCCAGGCCCGTGGCATTGCCATGCTGGTCCCCGCACGCGCCGGACTGCAGGTCGCCGAATATGCGCCGAACGCGGTGAAGAAAGCCGTCATCGGCGTCGGCCATGGCGAGAAGCAGCAGATCCACATGATGCTGAAGATCCTGATGCCGAAGGCGGAGTTCAAGGGCAACGACGCGGCCGATGCACTCGCCATAGCCATCTGCCATGCGCACAACCGCGGCAGCAACCGCATGCGCCAGGCAGTCCTGGCCGGCTGACATGTTCTTGACTTGTTCTCACAGTAGCAGTAAGTAATACCGCAGAGGTATTACCATGCGAGTGACCGAAAAAGGCCAAGTGACGATTCCGAAGGAAATTCGTGACCGACTGGGAATAGGCCCCGGATCGGAAGTTGATTTCATCGCGTCCGGAGACGGTGCCGTGCTCGTCAAGATCGAAAAGGACAGCGAGGATCCGGTTCGCGATTTTGACGACTGGGCACGGCGGATTGAGGGGACGATTGATCTCGGCGGCATGACCACGGACGAGTATATGGAATGGCTGAGGGGACCGCGTGACGATTTCGACCCTCGTTGACACCAACATCTTCATAGACATCCTGGGGCCTCGGACCGCGCATCGTCAGTGGTCGCTCAGATTTCTGCGGCAATGCGCAGGCGATGGCGATCTGGTGCTGAACGCGGTCATCTGGTCGGAACTCGCGGCCTCGCCGCTTTCCGAGGAGCAGTTGACGACCACCCTAGCCTGGCTCGAGATGAAGCGTGAAGCTATACCGTTCGAAGCGTCCTTTCGTGCCGGCAAAGCACACCTTATGTATCGGCGAGCGGGTGGTCAGCGCGAAAGAACGCTTCCCGATTTTCTGATCGGGGCTCACGCGGATTGGCGCCGGCACCGGCTGCTGACCCGCGACGCCATCCGCTACCGCAGTTACTTCCCCTCGCTCGACCTCATCACCCCCGAAACCCATCCCTGACGGACCCCATTCATGATCGGCAAGCTCAAAGGCACCATCGACGAAATCGGCGACGACTATGTGCTCGTCGATGTGCATGGCGTCTGCTACGTCGCCTTCTGTTCGGCGCGCACCCTGTCGCGCATCGGCTCGGTTGGCGAAGCCTGCATTCTTTTCATCGAGACCTATGTTCGTGAAGACCAGCTGAAACTGTTCGGCTTCATGACCGCCCTCGAAAGGGAATGGTTCAACCTCCTCCAAAGCGTCCAGGGCGTCGGCGCCAAGGTTGCGCTCGCGGTCCTTTCGACGCTGACCCCGAGCGAACTCGCCAACGCCATCGCCCTGCAGGACCGCACCGCCGTATCGCGCGCCCAGGGCGTCGGTCCCAAGGTCGCCGTGCGCATCGTCACCGAACTCAAGAACAAGGCACCGGCTTTCGCCGGCGAGGCATCGGCCAATATCGGCCTGAAGCAGGAACTCGGAGAGGGCGTCGCCGCAGCCCCGGTTGCCGATGCGGTTTCGGCGCTGACCAACCTCGGCTACAGCAGGGATCAGGCGGCCAACGCCGTGGCCGCCGCAATGAAGACCGCGGGCGAGGCTGCCGACAGCGCCAAGCTGATCCGGCTGGGGCTCAAGGAGCTGGCGCGGTAGCTGCATTTGCAAAGAGAATACTGCCTTACTACTATCGATATGTAAGGCGGACCGAAGTGGAGCAATGCCATGGGTTTCAACATCACGATCACCTCCAAGGGACAGATGACCATTCCCAAGCATCTGCGCGATCAGCTGAACGTCAAACCGGGCGACAAGTGCTATGCCTGGGTTCGAAATGGCGAGATGGTCATCATTCCGCGCAACAAGCCGGTCGCCGAATTGGCCGAAGTAGTCAGAAAGCCGCCGGCCGGCCCGCAGGCATCTCAATGCCAGATCGATGACACAGTCATAGATGCGGCCGTAGAACGATACGAAATCGTATCCTGGACTTCATCGAGGCAATCCTGGAGCGACGCGAGTTTGAGGTTGCTGCGTATGAAGCAGTTGGCAATGCGGTCCATCTCTGCCGCATGTCGAACGTGGATTTCGCCGACGCGTTGCTGAGCGAAATGAATCGTATCGCCGATTGCGGCAAGACCCTTACCTTCGATAGAAAAGCCGCCTCGCGCGTCCCCGGAATGGAACTGCTGACATGAGTGAAGCCGCCCGCCTGATTTCCTCGGAAAAACGAGGCGAAGATCTGGACATCACCCTGCGCCCGCAATCGCTGGACGAGTTCACCGGCCAGGCAGAGGCGCGCGCCAACCTCAAGATCTTCATCGAGGCCGCGAAGAACCGCGGCGAGGCATTGGATCACGTCCTTTTCGTCGGCCCACCGGGTTTGGGCAAGACGACATTGGCGCAGATTATGGCCAAGGAACTCGGCGTCAACTTTCGTTCGACGTCGGGCCCTGTGATCGCCAAGGCGGGCGATCTTGCGGCGCTCCTGACCAACCTCGAAGAACGGGACGTGCTCTTCATCGACGAAATTCACCGCCTCAGCCCGGCCGTCGAGGAAATCCTCTATCCGGCCATGGAGGATTTCCAGCTCGATCTCATCATCGGCGAAGGGCCGGCGGCACGCTCGGTGAAGATCGATCTCTCTAAGTTCACGCTCGTTGCCGCCACCACGCGCCTTGGCCTGTTGACCACGCCGTTGCGCGACCGCTTCGGCATTCCCGTGCGGCTGAGCTTCTACACCGTCGAGGAACTCGAACTGATCGTGCGCCGTGGCGCGCGCCTGATGAACCTGCCGATAACCGACGAGGGAGCCCGCGAAATCGCCCGCAGGGCTCGCGGCACGCCGCGTATCGCCGGTCGCCTCTTGCGCCGTGTGCGCGACTTTGCCGAAGTCGCCAGGGCCGAGGCCGTGACCCGCGAGATCGCCGACGAGGCGCTAACTCGCCTGCTCGTCGACAACATGGGCCTCGACCAACTCGACAAGCGCTATCTCAACATGATCGCCGTCAACTTCGGCGGCGGCCCCGTCGGCATCGAGACCATCGCCGCCGGCCTTTCCGAACCGCGCGACGCGATCGAGGACATTATCGAGCCCTACATGATCCAGCAGGGCTTCATCCAGCGAACGCCGCGCGGCCGCGTGCTCACGGCAACCGCCTGGAAGCATCTCGGCATGCAGCCGCCGAAGGATCTGGAAGCGGCGCAGTTCCGATTGTTCCAGGAAGACGATTGAGCAGTCTGAACAGCGCCCAAAGGCTGGACAGAAGGAGATCCGCCGATGCCAACCTTCGACGCCTGCCGGTCTTTCCGCAAGCTTGCCTATAACAACGCACTGGCGAACCATCGCCTGCATGCGGCGTGCGCCAGCCTGCAGCCCGGCGAGTTCGAAGCCCCGCGTACGAGCTTCTTCCCGTCGATCAAGGAGACCCTGAACCATATCGTCACAGTCGACTGGTTCTATGTCGATGCTCTGGAAGGAGGCACGCTCGGGCTCAAGGCCTTCGAGGTGGAAGAACCGTTCGACGATGTCGCCTCGCTGGCCGAAGCACAGGCAAACGTCGACCGGCGCCTTGCCGGGCTGTGCGAGGCGCTGACGCCGGAAAGGCTCGTCTCGACCGTGAGCATACATCGCAGCGAGCGGATCCAGCGGGAGAGAATGGAGGATATTCTGGGCCACCTCTTCCAGCACCAGACGCATCATCGCGGTCAGGTCCATGCGATGCTGGCCGACACCACCGTCAAGCCGCCGCAGCTCGACGAGTTCATCGTTGCCGATGACGCACGTTTCCGGGGCGACGATCTCGCCGCCCTCGGATGGAGCGAAGAAGGGCTGATGCGTTAGCGCATCGTCATCCAAAGGTCGGCAGCGTGCTTCAATTCTGCAGCCGCGACTTCAGCCCGTCGATGATCGTCTTGCTCAGAAGTTCGTAATTCTCGTCGAAATGATGGTCGCCGGCGAGCGCAATGACATCGACACCGGCGCCCTTCAGATCAGGGCAGGCCACTTCGTCATCGTCTTCCTTGCCGTAAATGCATTGGACGATCTTGGGATCGACCGTCTTCAGGTCATCGATCGGATCTCCGCCGGCCCCCTCGGTTTTCTGGCCGAGCCAGCCCATGACGGAGATCTGGTAGTCCACCGCGTGAGAAAGAGACAGGAGCGACATCTGCGCAACCGCGCTTTTGGGCGCCGGCTTCAGGCGTGAGAAAGCAGCGGGCACCACATCCGCACCGAAGGAATAACCAACCAGCAGCACGTGCTTGACCATCCATTGCTTGCGGTAGAGCTCGATGATCCTGCCGAGATCGTCCGCAGTTTCCTGCGGCTTGCGCTCGGACCAGAAGTAATGGAGGGAATCGATCCCGACAACCGGGATGCCTTGCTTCTGCAGCGACGCGCCAACTTCCTTGTCGATATCGCGCCATCCTCCATCACCGGAAAATATCACCGCCATCGTGTCGAAAGCCGGCTTGGCATCGAGAACGGTCAGCGGCAGACCGAGCGGGTTGTCTGCACTGGCGGAAGCCGCTATCAGCTCGTCGAGAATATCGCTGAGGGTGGTCTGCGCATCGTCTTCGGAATCGCGAATATCGATGCCTGAATGCGCTTTCTTCAACTCCTCCACATGAGCCCGGCCATCCTTGGTGGCGGCCGGGGTGAAGGCCGCAACTATGGGATCGGGCAACGAGATATCGCTGAGGCCGTAGATCATCCGATCGCCGACCGT
The DNA here is from genome assembly GCF_056406295.1 of Rhizobium sp. P1_C7. Taxonomy (NCBI): domain Bacteria; kingdom Pseudomonadati; phylum Pseudomonadota; class Alphaproteobacteria; order Hyphomicrobiales; family Rhizobiaceae; genus Rhizobium; species Rhizobium sp. P1_C7. Next base: position 43,686 of record NZ_JBFUAL010000019.1, on the reverse strand, counting down.
CTGCTTCTTCGCCGGCGTGCAAAGTTCCTTGGTGAGCGGAATCCCTGCAAGCGGATCGAGCGCAAGCGTCTGACCGATGGTGGCGTCCGGCGTCTGCGCGGCAATGGCAAGCGCAAGCGCTCCACCCTCTCCTATGCCGGCAATGATCGGCAGATGGTATGCGCTGTTGCCGGCAGCACGCTGAACCTGCTGGCTGAGCGACTCGATGTCGGACACGAGGTAGATGCAGCCGTCGTTCTGGCTGACATCGTATTGCCCAAGCGCCTCCATGTAGGACGGGAAATCGACGCCGATGACGACAGACCCCTCGCCCACCAGCCTGTCGGCCTCGGCCTTTTCGGTGTCGCCCCAACCGGCGGCGTCCGAGATTAGCATGACAGCGCCCTTGACGTCGCCCTGGGGCAGGAAGATGTGAGGCGAGGGAATGAGGCCGGTTTCGAAGCTTTGGGTCGTTTCACTTGCGGCCCGCGCCGCAGGTGCCGCCAGCGACAGCGCGCACACGGCTGCAAGAAGGTATCTTTTCATCATTTCCTTACGACCCCTTTCAATCCGCCGCCGATCAGGAACGTCGCGTCCACCAATGCGATCATCGGATTGCCTCCTCCGGACACCGCAAGATAACGCGAATGCCATTGAGGGTGAAACTTGGATTTGAAGGCCCTGAGGCCCTTGAAGTTGTAGAAGCGCTCGCCGTGTTCGAAGACCGTGCTGCCGATGCGGTCCCAAACCGGCGCAGCCTCCCGCTTCGACATGCCCGAGAGCGGTGCCATGCCGAGATTGAAATGGGTAAACCCTTCGTTGCGCAGATACTCCATGATCTGCACGAACAGGAAGTCCATCGAGCCTTTCGGCGCATCCGGCGAGAAGCGCATCAGATCGATCGTCCCCTCATCCTTGGTTTCCGTGATGAGGATGTTCGCGAACGCGACGATCTTGCCCTCGCGCTTCAGGATTCCGACAGGCTGCCCGAGGATGTAGTCGGGTTCGAAAGCACCGAGGGAAAAACCCTTTTCCTTGGCGTTGTGATCCTGCAGCCAGGCGGTAGACACCGCGGCCAATTCGTCCATGACTGCAGGCACGCCCTCCGGCACGATGACGTCGAATTCGAGGCCGTCGCGCTGGGCACGGCTGGCCGTCTGGCGCAGGTTCGCCCACTTGCCGCCCTTCATCTCGAAGGTCCTGAGGTCGGCGACAGCAAGCTCGCCCAGCTTGAAGGCGCGCAGGCCCGCGTCGGCGCAGTGTGAAAGAAGCGCCGGCGAAATCTGATAGAAGACGGCGCGGCAGCCGGCCGCACGAGCGGATTCGACAAAGCGCCAGACAAGCTCCGGAATGGCGCTTCGGTCGCCGATCGGGTCAAACAGTGCGATCCATGAGCGGCCTTGCCGGCCATACATGATGAAGGCATCGCCCTTTTCGGAAAACATGATGCTCTTGTCGCCCATGCGCACCAGATTGGCGTCGGCGTAGCGTTGCTTTCCCACGATTGCGACCGCGCGTTGCAGTCCTTCTTCCGTGGCCGGCTCCGGCTTCGATGTTGCCGGTCGCAACAGGCTGAAGATGGCGATCGCCGAGGAAATAATGGTGATGCCGAGCACGGCACGCAGGCCGCGCGGCGCCTCGTCGGCGAATTCGAACTGCCACCAGAGCTCGTTGCTGTATTCGACATCGCGGTAGACGAACAGCAGTATGACGATCGCACCGACGCAGACCACCGCAATCGCGGTCAGCCAGGATGCCGTCAGCGTCTGGTTCAAAAGCGATGCGTGCCGCCGGAACAGGCGGCGACTGACGAAGAGACCAAAAATCAGGAAGCCCAGGAAGCACGCCTCCACCAGCGCGATCGCCTTCAGGAGCGACAGCGTCAGCGCGGCAGCGGCGGAAATGATGGACACCCACCAGGCTCCATCCAGCCTCTGTCCCAGGCCGCGGGCTGCAACGACCAGCGCCAGGCCGAGCAGGCTGGAAAGGAAGTGCGCGCCTTCGACGATCGGCAGCGGCAGGTAGTTGGCGAGGAATTCGAGATTGGAGTCCGGCGTAGGCGTCACGCTCGAAAAGATCAGCATGACGCCGAGCAGCAACGCAAGCGTCGACAACAGCTGCGGCATCAGCCGGATGCCGATCCGGCGGACACCGGAGGCGACCGGATGATCGGCGAAGCGGCGAAGTTCTGTGGCCGAGACCACAAGCACCGCGATCACCAGCGGCAACACGTGGTAGACCAGGCGGTAGAGGACGAGCGAACCGAGCACCGCGTCGATGTTCACCGCGCTGCCGAGCGAGGCGATGATGACCGTCTCGAAGACGCCGAGACCGGCCGGCACATGGCTGAGCACCCCGAGACCGACGGCGATCGCATAGATCGCCAGGAATACAGGCCAGCTGATCGCGGTCTGCGGCAGAAGCACATAGAGAACGGTGGCGGAAGCCGCGATATCGAAGGCGGCAACGAGGAACTGTCGCGACCAGGTGGCCGAATCCGGCAGGCGTATCGAGAACGAACCGATCTTGAGCACCCTGCCGCCGCGCCCAAACACCATGACGGCTCCCAGGAGCGCAACGATCGATCCGCCGATCAACCGAAGCAGGAGGCTGCTGACGTTGATCAACGGAGCGATCTCGTCGGCAATGGCCAGCAGAGCGATCGATCCGACACCGGCAAGCCCAAGGCCAAAAGCGACCGTGACGAACGCGATGACGCGACCGATTTCCTCAGGCGTCAGGCCCAGCCGCGAATAGGCGCGGTAGCGGATCGCGCCGCCGCTCAGGGCGCCGAACCCGGCCGTGTTCCCGACCGCATAGGCGCTGAAGGCGGTCAGCGCGACTTGGGGAAAGGGCAGCTTCCTTCCGACATATTCGATGGCGTTGACGTCGTAAAAGACGAGCGCGAGAAAGCTGAGACCGGTGAAGAAAAGTGCCAGGAGGATCGAGCTGGTCTTGGTATCGGCAAGCGCCTGCACGACGTCGTCATAGCGCACCTCGTTCGTCAGCCGTACGATCGCGAAGCCGACAATGCAGAAGACGGCAAGCGTCGCGACTGCCGTCAGGTGGGTGCGGTATCGCCTGAAAAATCCACGCAAGGCGGACTCTTCCCTATCTTCGATCTCTTCCAAATTGCCGTGCCCCGACATCTCTTACCGTCGCGATTTCCATCTTTGCGGGAATCATGTTTCGATTGCGTAACATAACCGGCATGGCGAGCGTACACATGCTCACACCACCCCAGCGCCGCTTATCGACGCTTGCTTCATCTTTAATTGGGGCAATTTTGGCGCAGGCTCGGCCCTAACACATTGCATTTTCGTAAGGTTGGCGGGCTTGCCGGTCGGATGCGGGTAGCAGCCGACGAATGCGCCTTCTGTCAGACCAGCCGCCCTTAATCGCCGTCGGGGCATCATGCGGCGGGTTCGCTACCTTCCCCCGACCGCTGCGCAGTAAAGCGCGCCGCCGCCGCACGCGCTTCGGCATCGCGCCCCTCGCTCGAGACCTGCACGGTCGGCACCGCGAACTCGATGCCGTTTTCCTTGAAGGCATTGCGGATCATGGCGAGCGCATTGCGGCGGATGACGAATTGCTCGCCCGGTTTGGTCATCATCGACAGGCGTATCTCGATCGCAAACTCGCCGAATTGCTCGACCCCCTTCATCTTCAGTGTTTCGATGATGTGCGGGGCGTAGTCCGGATTTTCGAGCAGTTGCTGGCCGATCTGTTTGATGACCTTCTTGGCCAGCACGAGATCGGTGTTGTAGGTGACTTTGAGCGTGATCTTGTCAATCGTCCAGTCTCGGTTGAGGTTCCTGACCGCGCCGAGTTCGCCGAACGGCACCGTCGTCAGGGGTCCGCGATGATGCCTCAACCGGACAGACCGCAGGCTGAAGGCTTCCACGACGCCCTTGTGGCTGCCGCTTTCGATGTATTCGCCGATGCGAAAGGCGTCGTCCCATAGGTAGAACATGCCGCTGATCACGTCCTTGACGATTGTCTGCGCACCGAAACCGACGGCGACACCGACAACGCCGGCGCCGGCGATCAGTGGCCCGATCTCCACGCCGAGCCCGGAGAGCACCATCAGAACCGCGATCACGGCGATGACGACCGCGAGGATGTTCCGGAAGATCGGCAGCAGCGTCTGCAGCCGCGCCCTCTTTGCCTTTTCCTCGTCGTTGGCGGCGCTGTCCAGCGGCGAATCCTCCAATCTCGCATTGATGTAGGCGCGCGCGAGATGCCAGAGGAGATCGGCCGCAAGCAGGATGACGATGCCGCCGATCGAACCGCGGGTAATGCGATCGATCATCGTTTCGCCCGCAGCCATGCGGTCGGCGGCAAACCCGAGTATGCGCCCCAGCCACATGGCGGCAATCGCGATGATGGCGGCACGCACGCCGCGATCAAGAAGTACCGCGGCGATACGGCGCTTTGCCAGGAACCCGGCTTCCGCCTGATGCAGGGAACGCACCGCAAGCGTTGCGACACGCAACGCACGCGGCAGCAGCAACAGGTAGATGCCGATCCAGAGCAGAAGGTTGAAACCGGCAACCCACAACAGCCAAAGCACCACGAAATAGATCGTCAACAACCATGAGATCGTTGCGCTTCTTTGCCCGCCGTCGGCAGGCCGCGACCAGATAGCCTCCGTGGCAATCAGAAGCAGGCCAATGCCGAGTGTATAGCCGACCAGATAGCGCGATCCGCTGGAAAATCCGAGCGGCAGCATGAGCTGGATGATGACCCAGCCAAAGGCGAAATAGATGATGAAGAGTGCGCTGCGCCGCAACCAGAACAGCGCCGTTGACCGCGACACCTCGCGCGTGCCGTCGGCCCTCGGAAGCGTGATCAGGGTCACCAGCAATCGGCCGAACGAGATCGTGAAACGTGCCACCAGCAGCGCAATGGCGATGGCGATGGCCATCGACTGGGTGATCGGCGGCCATTTGAACACGACCAGCGGCACCAGCGTCGCGACGCCGAAAACAAGCGCCGGGACGATGCGATGGATCAGGTTGGTCGCCGCATGGTGTGCGACAGTCACGACCTCGCCGTCTGCGCGCCGTATTCTCGGTCTCGGCACAAGCAGCCGAAACAGCAGTTCGGCAGCCGGCCCCGCCAGCAGCAACGCCAGAACTTCGATAGTGACCAGCGCCCAGCCGCTCGGCTCGACCTCGCGATCGACGATAGCCGACGCTGCTTCAACCTCCTGAGGCAGCGCCATCGCGGCGCTGGACACCAGATCGAAGTGGCGGCGTGCATGGCCGAGAAGCCCAGAGAGAACAGACATCTGATCGGGGCTCGCTTCGCCGGCGGCAGGCGTTGCCTGCATCTGCGTCGCCATCCATTGCTTCACTTGCGGCGTCTGCATCAGCTGCAGCATCTGCCGCACCTCCGCTGGCGCTCCGGCCGGCCCCGGCGTCGCCGGTGTCGCGGGTGTCTGCGCGTCAGCGCTGGCTGCCGTCGTAATAGCCACAATCAGCAGCAGAAACCGCAGCAAGCTCGCGCCAATTCCCAGACCCATTCGCCAGCCCCTTCGATATACATCTCCCACCTTATATCGCGCCGTGGGAAAGAAAAGCCCGCGCGGCTTGCGCTGCGCGGGCTGATATCCGTTTGTGTGGAATGGCTTATTCCTTGGGCTTCTCGACGTGGCCGCCGAAGCCCGCGCGCATTGCTGACAGCACCTTGTTGGCGAACTCGTCGTTGTCGCGCGAGGAGAAGCGTCCATAAAGCGCAGCGCTCAACACCGGCGTCGGCACGCTTTCGTCGATGGCCGCCATGATTGTCCACCGCCCTTCGCCGGAATCGGAAACGCGGCCGGCATATTGCGCAAGCGTCGGATCGGCATGGAGCGCATCGGATGTCAGGTCCAGCAGCCATGATGTGATGACGCTGCCGCGGCGCCACACCTCGGCGACATCCTGCAGATTGAAATCGTAGCGATAGAATTCCGGATGAGCGAGTGGCGCCGTCTCGGCATCCGCCTCATGGCTGTCCGAACCGATATTCGCGCGCTTCAGAATGTTCAGCCCCTCGGCATAGGCAGCCATCAGACCGTATTCGATGCCGTTATGAACCATCTTGACGAAGTGGCCGGCGCCGTGCGGGCCGCAATGGAGATATCCCTGCTCGGCCGTGCTACCTGGAGTAACCGGCCGGTTTTCCGACGGCACGACCGAGCCCTGTCCGGGTGCAAGCGAGGCGAAGATCGGCGAAAGCGACTGCACGATGCCCTTCTCGCCGCCGATCATAAGGCAATAGCCGCGCTCGAGGCCGAAGACGCCGCCGCTGGTGCCCACGTCGACATAGTGGATGCCCTTGGTGATCAGCTCGGCGCCGCGGCGGATATCGTCGTGATAGTAGGAGTTACCGCCATCGATGATGATGTCGTCGTCGTGCAGCAGCGGCAGGAGCTGGGCGATGACCTTGTCGGTGATGGCCGCGGGCAGCATCAGCCAGACCGCGCGCGGTCGGGAAAGCTTCGAGACGAACTCCTCGAGCGAAGCACTGCCGATGGCCCCCTTGCCCGCAAGATCGGCAACGCTTTCCGGCCTCGCATCGTAAACGACGCATTCATGGCCATCGCGCATCAAGCGCTGGACCATGTAGTTTCCCATACGGCCCAAACCCACCATGCCAAGCTGCATCTCAAGTCTCCTGGTAATTTAATCGATATGACTGCGGAAACTAGCACTCGCATGGCGGCAGGCAAGCAAAGTCTGCGTCACATTCAGGTCATGGCTTCATAGCTGCTGCGCGGTGCGATCATGGCTGAAAGGCAATCACAACCCGCCCGCTCGTCGCGTCCGCGATCATCCGCGCGACATCGTCTGCCACAGCCTGGGGTACCGCGAGTGCCAACCGGGCGCCGGTGTCCGAGAAGACCTCGTCCGTGACACGGACGCCAGCCGCAGCGCCAAGCCGCGCCTTGACCAGCGCCAGGTCCGAAAAGCCGACGCGCAGCGTCGCCTCGATTATCGGGATCAACTCGATGATAGCTGACGCACGCAGGCAGGCCGACGCCGTTCCGCCATAGGCACGGATAAGACCGCCGGTCCCGAGAAGCACGCCGCCGAACCAGCGGGTCACGATCACGATGACGTTGTCGAGCGATTGCCCGTCGATTGCTTGCAGAATTGGCTTTCCCGCCGTGCCGCTCGGCTCGCCGTCATCGTTGAAGCGATAGCTCTGGCCGATCCGCCAGGCCCAGCAATTGTGATTGGCGCCGGGATCGGCTTGTGCCGCCAGGAAATCCTTGGCATCCTGCTCGCCGGCGATCGGGCCTGCGACGGCACGAAACCGGCTCTTCTTGACGATCTGCTCGAAGGTCTCGATGCGTTCCAATGAAAACATGTGGGTGGCATATCGCCTGCACCGAGCGTTCCGCAAGTGAAACTGTCGGGTACCGGTACCGAGCATCGATCGCTGGGGCCTTCAACGCAAAAACGCCCGCTGCGAGGCAACGGGCGCTTCATGTATCGGCTGCTCAGGATGAGCAGTATCTGGTCGGCTATCGAACGGCCGCATCGCGTGCGACGCGCTGGATGTCGGCGCGGTCGATGCCAAGGTCGTGCAGAGCACGGTTGGACATGCGGCCGAGTTCTGAAACCGTCTGACGATACTTGCGCCAGTTGTTGAAGGAGCGTGCTACGTTCATGATGATCCCCTTTCCTAGGGCTGTCAGCGTTCGGCAACGTCCTTGTTGCCGGTGTCTTTCTGTTGAGGTGAATATACGTCCGCACAGGGATGGCGAAAAGCGCCAAGGCATCAGGCCACCAATGCACAGGATGCATGGCTTGTCCGAAAGTGCACAATATTTGACTATTTCGCAGGTTCCGATCGACGCTTACACACCCGGGGGGCTCGCCGAAAGCCGTGTAGCCAGCGAAGCCTGCCTCAGCGCAGTCAGGATTTTTTTACTATCCAGACGTTTTAACGCGGGAGCGAGGACCTTCGGCTCCCGACGACGCTCCATTCCCTTGGACTTAGATCCGCGAAAGCCACGTGCAAAGTGCATATGTCGCATGTACGAAGCAGTGGCGTCCGGCCAAGACCGCCCGCCCAATAACGGTTCGGCGTTTCGCCCGGAACGGACAGCGACGCATTGTCGGCCCTCATGTGGTGCGTCAAGACACTCGAAACATGAGGGCAATGTGCACCAGCCTCCCACACCGACCGCTCTCAACAGGACATGCGAAATGAGCAAGACAACTGCAACGGCGCTTGCAATCACCGCCGTGTTACTCTCCAACACGTTGGCGCAAGCTGCTGATTTCTCGGTGGAGGCTTTAAGGGACGGCGGTTCCTTCATTGGCTGCCTGGCGCAGAATACCCGGTCCGGCATCGGCTTCCTGGCGGTCGGTGACAAGGTTGCGCTGTTTGCGAACGCCGCCAAGTTTCCGATTGAAAAGGGCGATCAGGTGAAGGGAAGCTGGTCCGTGGACGACGGCTTCGAAGCAGAGTTCGCATCGACCGCCGACAGCGCGCATACGGCGACGATCGACGTCCCGAACACGTCGGAGGCCGTCGCGGCGCTGACGTCGGGCAAGGCGCTGAACGTCACGGCAAACGGCGTCGAGGACCAATTTCCGCTGGCCGGCACGGAACAGGCCTTCACCGATCTGATCGCCTGCATACGGAAGGAAGGGGCCGAATAGGACCGTCGACCATCACACAGAAAGAAACGGGCGCGCCGCAACGACGCGCCTTTTTCGGCCAACACAATCGGGCTTGGCGTATCGCGGGGGGGTCGAGAAGGCCTTCGCCTTCCCTGCAAAACGCGCGTCATGGGGAAGTGAGTGCGATCCGCGGCAACCGGTGGATGTTTACGATCCTGGGTGCCTACAAACGTAGGTGGGCGCCATATGTCCAGGCCCACGAGCCTGGTCAGGGACAGCTCCCTTTGGATCGAGTATGGCCCCAGGGATTGTGGTTCCTGTCGAGAGGCGCAGATCGCATGACCTATATAAGGCTGATCGCGAGGCGGCGCCAGAGGTTCCGCAGGCACGCCTTGGATTTATTATCTAATTGAGCTCTGCAGGCGCGCGGCCGTTGAGCTTGTCGGCAATGCCGCGGATGTGGGTCGTGACCTCGACAAGCGCTGCGGCGAAGCTCTCCTCGGTCCGCGCGGTCGCTGCGAGAACGGTATCCCGGCTGCCGCGCAGCATTTCGAGTTCGGATTCGAGACCTGCGACACGCCGCGTCAGTTCCGAGATCTCGTCCATGATCATGATCCCGGCCATGACGGTGATCCTGAGGTCGCCGATTTCGCCGAACTGATCCTTGAGATGGCCGACATAGCGGTCGAAGCGCGTCGCAAGGTCGGTCAGGTGATCTTCCTGCCCTTCCTCGCAGGCCATCCGATAGGCCTTGCCGTCGATCGTTACCGTTACCTGCGCCATCTCATCTGTCCTTCATTAGCGGTCGAGGACCGCGCGGATCGTCTCCATCGCCGTCACCAGCCGTCGCGATACCTCGCGATTGACCTCCTCCAGGCGGTTCGCGCGGAACTCCGCCTGATCGAGCTCCTGTGCAAGCTTCGAGCGATCCGCATGAACGCGGCGCACTTCGCCCTCGATCTCGCCATGGTCTCGCTGGCGCTCGATGCGCATGTCCACCGCGTTTTCGAGACTCGAAATCGCCTGTCGCAGCTCATTGAGCGCTGCATCGATGATATTGCCTGTGGGCGTCATGTCTCTTCCGGTTCCCCGCTCAAGACCCGCGAATCGGCGCCTGAAGCCGACCCAATGTACAAAAAAGGATATGCAGCTCGCCAACTGCCCGTCAATAAAGGCCACAGGGCGGCAGGTGCCCTATTCTGTGGATGACGCTAATCAATGACTACATCACGAACCTTTCAACTTTTGTAAAAATCGATGGTCAAATGTCTAAAATCGATTCAACAGCCCTGCAACTGGCCGTCATTTTATTGACTTGGCCGTTCCAACTGCTATGTGTCAGCCGCTCTCATTGATGGTCTCCACAGGCTTGAGGCCATCCCCCGACACCCGTAACCTGCGGAATAGTGATGATCTCTCCTGAACAACACGACCGGATGGCGAATGCGATCCGCTTCCTCGCCATGGATGCAGTCGAAAAGGCCAACTCCGGCCACCCGGGCATGCCCATGGGCATGGCCGATGTGGCGACGGTTCTGTTCACCAAGTATCTGAAGTTCGATCCGAAGAAGCCGCATTGGCCGAACCGCGACCGCTTCGTGCTTTCGGCAGGCCACGGCTCGATGCTGCTCTATTCCCTGCTGTACCTGACCGGCTATCCGGATATGACGATCGAGGACCTGAAGCAGTTCCGTCAGCTGGGCTCGAAAACCGCCGGCCATCCGGAATACGGCCACGCCACCGGCATCGAAACGACGACAGGCCCGCTTGGCCAGGGCATTGCCAATTCCGTCGGCATGGCGATCGCCGAGCGTAAGCTGCGCGAAGAGTTCGGCGCCGACCTGCAGGATCACTACACCTATGCCATTTGCGGCGACGGCTGCCTGATGGAAGGCATCAGCCACGAGGCGATCGCGCTTGCCGGTCACCTGAAGCTGAACAAGCTGGTTCTCTTCTGGGACAACAACTCGATCACCATCGACGGTGCCGTGTCGCTGTCCGACTCGACCGACCAGGTTGCCCGCTTCAAGGCTGTTCACTGGAACACGATCGAAGTCGACGGCCACGACCAGGCTGCGATCTCGGCAGCGATCGAAGCCGCCCACAAGTCCGACCGCCCGACCTTCATCGCCTGCAAGACGATCATCGGCTTCGGCGCCCCGAACAAGCAGGGCACCCACAAGGTTCATGGCAACCCGCTCGGCGCCGACGAAATCGCCGCTACGCGCAAGGCGCTGGATTGGGAATACGAACCCTTCGTCGTGCCTTCCGACGTTCTTGACGCATGGCGCGCAGCAGGCAGCCGCTCCGTTGATCTGGTCAAGGCGTGGGAAAACGGTCTTGCGAAGGCTCCCGCCAAGGCCGAGTTCACGCGCCGCTTCGCCGGTGAACTGCCGGAAGGCTTCGACGCTGCCATCAGCGCCTACAAGAAGAAGGTCGCCGAGACCAAGCCGACGGTTGCGACCCGCAAGGCATCGGAAGATGCGCTCGAGGTCATCAACGGCTTGCTGCCGGAAATGCTTGGCGGCTCCGCCGACCTGACCCCGTCGAACAACACCAAGACCAGCCAGATGGTGTCGATCACCCCGACCGACTTCTCCGGCCGCTACATGCACTGGGGCATCCGCGAGCACGGCATGGCCTCTGCCATGAACGGCATTTCGCTGCACGGTGGTCTCATTCCCTACGGCGGCGGCTTCCTGATCTTCTCTGATTATTGCCGCCCGCCCATCCGGCTCGCAGCGCTTATGGGTATCCGCGTCATCCACGTCCTGACGCATGACTCCATCGGCGTCGGCGAAGACGGCCCGACCCATCAACCTGTTGAACAAGTTGCCAGCCTTCGCGCCGTTCCAAACCTTCTGGTGTTCCGCCCAGCCGACGTTACCGAAACAGCTGAGTGCTGGCAGATCGCCGTCAAGACGCAGAACCGCCCATCGGGCCTGGCCCTGACCCGCCAGAACCTGACGGCGGTGCGCACCGAGTACAGCGAAAAGAACCTCTGCGAACAGGGCGCCTACACGCTGGCCGGCAAGGCCGACGCCAAGGTGACGATCTTTGCTTCGGGCTCCGAAGTCGAGCTCGCCGTTGCCGCGCGTGCAACTCTGGAAGCCAAGGGCGTCAGCGTCCGTGTCGTCTCGGTTCCCTGCACGGAGCTGTTCTTCGAGCAGCCGGATGCATACCGCAAGGAAGTCCTCGGCAACTCGCCCGTCAAGATCGCTGTCGAAGCCGCCGTTCGCGAAGGCTGGGACGCGTTCATCGGACCGGAAGGCACCTTTATCGGCATGAAGGGCTTCGGCGCTTCCGGACCGGCCAAGGACGTCTTCAAGCATTTCGGCATCACCGCAGACGCTGTGGTTGCCGCGGCAGAAGCCAAGCTTTGATCAAGGAGCGCCTCCGGGCGCTCCCTGTCCCATAACCCAAGCCCTATTTATCGGGAGTGAAACACATGACTGTAAAGGTTGCCATCAACGGTTTCGGCCGCATCGGCCGCAACATTCTCCGCGCCATCGTCGAATCCGGCCGCACTGACATCGAAGTCGTCGCCATCAACGACCTCGGCCCTGTTGAAACCAACGCACACCTGCTGCGCTACGACTCGATCCATGGCAAGTTCCCGGCGACCGTCAAGGTCGAGGGCGACACCATCACGGTCGGCAACGGCAAGCCGATCAAGGTCACCGCGATCAAGGACCCGGCCACGCTCCCGCACAAGGAACTCGGCGTCGACATCGCGATGGAATGCACCGGCATCTTCACGTCACGTGACAAAGCCGCCCTGCACCTGACCGCCGGCGCCAAGCGCGTCATCGTCTCGGCACCTGCCGACGGTGCCGACCTGACCGTGGTCTTCGGCGTCAACCACGACAAGCTGTCCAAGGACCACCTGGTCATCTCCAACGCTTCCTGCACGACGAACTGCCTGGTTCCGGTCGTGAAGGTTCTCGATGACGCCGTCGGCATCGACCACGGCTTCATGACCACCATCCACTCCTACACCGGCGACCAGCCGACGCTCGACACGATGCACAAGGATCTCTACCGCGCCCGCGCTGCGGCTCTGTCGATGATCCCGACCTCGACGGGCGCCGCCAAGGCCGTTGGCCTCGTTCTGCCGCATCTGAAGGGCAAGCTCGACGGCACCTCGATCCGCGTACCGACGCCGAACGTCTCCGTCGTCGATTTCAAGTTCGTCGCCAAGCGCAACACGACGGTCGAGGAAATCAACGAAACCATCAAGGCCGCCGCCAACGGCGCCTTGAAGGGCGTTCTCGGCTACACCGACGAGCCGCTGGTTTCCCGCGACTTCAACCACGACAGCCACTCCTCGATCTTCGCGCTCGACCAGACCAAGGTTCTGGAAGGCAACTTCGTTCGTATTCTCACCTGGTACGACAACGAATGGGGCTTCTCCAGCCGCATGTCGGACACCGCTGTAGCCTTCGCCAAGACCATCTAAGGTTTCGGCATAGAAAGTCTGAAAGCGGCTCGGGAAACCGGGCCGCTTTTGTTTTGCCAGGTTCAAGGCGACCTGCCTTGGGCCGCGATACCGACCGCTCGCTTGCCCTGTGCAACCAAACTGACTAGCCTCACGGTGGACAGTGACTGCGTAAGAACATGCAGCTGGCGGATTCACCTATGAGAGTTCTGATGTTGGCCATCCTTCTCGTCATGATCGCAAGCGTGCTGAGCATGAGCCTGGTTGGTGGGCGCAGTTCGAGGCAGATCGCCAGGGGGCAGCCGCTGATGGAGTCCGCCCGCGCCATGGGACCGCGGTGAGAAGCCCACATGACGGCAGTCCGAGCGGATAGTTCTGGCGCCGTAAACCCAATCGCCTTAATGTCGATGGTGGCGCGGCCCGCGCAGAAACGAGAGAGAATTTGATGGATTACTTTACGATTGAAATCGGCGGACAGGCCATCGCGAGTTTCCGGTCGGAAAACGACGAAGACGCCAAGCATTTCTTCCAGGCGGAAGATTTCAGGGAAGATCTGACGATCCTGCAATCACAGGGCAAGCCGGTGTGGGACGGCATCACCAAGCTGACTTTGCGCAAGGCAACTGCCGAAGAGGCGAGCGAAGTCGAGCACGCCTATGAATTCGACGACGATCCGGACAGAACAATCGATGACGAATTCGTCGTCTTCCTGATTCCGATTTCCGACGCCGAGGATGGCGAGGACGACGACGCCGAAGCGTAGTTCAACCCGGTGGGAACACGGCTGATGTCGCCGACCAAGCGCGACATCGGTCCTCGAGTGGGGCACCCGCTGCATCCACGACACAGCGAATGTCCAAGAAAAATACAGGGCGTCACTTTCTGCCCTGTTCCTGCCTGATTTGGCCCTACACTTCCCCTGGCTCACTCTCGAACCGCTCGCCCGATATGCCTTTCGGCATACCAATCAGCAGCACGACGCCGCAGCACTGAAAGGCTAGCCCCCAGGGTCTATCCTTCGAGTGGATTTTGCCGTTAACTGGCAGGCATCGGAAGCCGCTTGAAGAGATGAGAGGACACAAGCAGCTGCAGCATCCGGGGGCGATGCTGCAGTTTTGATGGCGGATAAGGGGATCGGCATGGAAGCATTCTACATCGTCGTATTGGTATCGACGGCGCTGGTGCTCCTTGCGGCGTTTTCAAGCCTGCTTGCGTTTCGCTTCGGTGCCCCACTCCTCCTCCTCTTCCTCGGGATCGGACTGCTTGCCGGCACCGACGGTCTCGGCATCGAGTTCACGAACAACTATCTCGCCTATATTCTCGGCTCCATCGCGCTCGCTGTCATTCTCTTCGATTCAGGCTTCGGAACCCCGTTACAGGCGTTCAAGCTCGCGGCCGTCCCGTCGTTGACGCTTGCGTCCGTCGGCGTGTTGATGACGGCGTCACTCTTCGCCGTCGCCGCCATGTGGCTTCTGAACTTCAAATGGCTGGAAGGCATGCTGCTTGGTTCCATCGTCGCCTCGACGGACGCCGCCGCCGTCTTCTTCCTGCTGCGCATCGGCGGCATCAACATCCGCGACAAGGTGCGCTCGACGCTGGAAGTCGAATCCGGCACCAACGACCCTATGGCGATCTTCCTGACCATCGCCCTCGTCGAGGTGCTGGCAAGCGGCGAACGTTACCATGGCATCAATATCGGCATGTTGGCGATGTTCGTACAGGAGATGGGCCTCGGCGTCATCCTTGGCCTGCTCGGTGGCATGATGATCGTGCTGATCGTCGGAAAGCTGGAAACCGACCGCGGGCTGAGGCCGATCTTTGTGCTGGCGCTGGCGCTGCTCGTCTTCTCGGCGACAGGCGTCGTCGGCGGCAGCGGCTTCCTCGCGGTCTACGTCGCCGGCATCTACGCCGGCAATCGCAAGCTGACCGGTTATGCCTCGATCAAGCGCTTCCAGGACGGGATGACCTGGCTTGCGCAGATCATCATGTTCCTCGTGCTCGGCCTGCTGGCGACCCCCTCGCAGTTTCCGGCGATCGCCATCCCCGCCGTACTCCTTGCCCTCTTCCTCATCTTCATTGCGCGCCCGCTGGCGATCTGGCTATCGCTGCTGCCCTACGACTACACGCAGCAGGAGATCGGCTTCGTCGCCTGGGTCGGCTTGCGCGGCGCGGTCTCTATCCTGCTCGCGATCATGCCGATCCTCGGCGGCCTGGAAAATGCGCAGGTCTACTTCAACACCGCCTTCATCATCGTGCTGGTTTCGCTGCTGTTGCAGGGCTGGACCATCAAGCAGGTTGCCAGGAAGCTCGGCCTCATCATTCCGCCTCGCATCGGCGCCGTCGACAAGGTGGAGGTCGACCTGCCGGGCGCGGCAAACCACGAGCTGCTGTCCTACCGAGTCATCAAGGACAGCCCGGTCCTGCGCGGCGAGCGAATCCCGCGCTGGGCAACCCCGTCGCTCATCATCCGTGACGGCAAGTCGATGCGCTACCAATATGCCGGGCGCCTGCGCGAGAACGACCTCGTCTATCTCTTTGTCGTCCCCTCCTATTCGCGTCTGCTCGACAAGCTCTTCGCAAGCCGCGCACCTGTGGACGAAGACGATGCCGATTTCTTCGGCGCCTTCGCTCTCTCGCCCTCGCGCCCTGCCGCAGACCTCGACGCCGCCTACGGCCCGGGCCTGCTGAATGACTCGGAGAAAGGCCTGACCATTGCCGAGTTGATGAAGCAGCGGCTCGGCGGCAAGGCGGATTATGCCGACCGCGTGCGCCTGGGCTCGATCATTCTGATCGTACGCGACCTAGACGACCAGTATCACATCAGCTCCGTCGGCATGTCGCTCGAAGCCGTCGAACCGGCCATCACGCTCCCGATCTTCATCAATATGCGCGACATCATCGATCGCGTGCACGACCGGCTGAAAGGGAGAAAGAACAAGGAGGTGGCGGCGGCCGCAGCCGCTGCCAAAGGTGATGAAAACCCGCGTTGAACGCCTTGCGTCCGTGATGATCCTTGCTATGGTCCCCGCATCTTTTTGGGCAATAACGAACGGATCCTTCCATGCCTTCCTTCAAAACCCTCGACGACCTTAACGACATTGCCGGGAAGCGCGTTCTCGTCCGCGTCGATCTCAACGTCCCGGTAAAAGACGGCAAAGTGACCGATGTTACGCGCATCGAACGCGTTGCCCCGACCATCCTCGAACTGTCGCAGAAGGGTGCCAAGGTCATTCTGCTCGCGCATTTTGGCCGGCCCAAGGATGGTCCCTCGCCTGATCTCTCGCTGTCGTTGATTGCCCCCTCCGTCGAGGAGGTGCTGGACCATCCGGTGCAGACGGCAAGCGACGCCATCGGCGACGCCGCAACCGCCGCTATCGCAGCAATGAAGAATGGCGATATCCTGCTCTTGGAGAACAC
Organism: Rhizobium sp. P1_C7; assembly: GCF_056406295.1. Classification (NCBI taxonomy): domain Bacteria; kingdom Pseudomonadati; phylum Pseudomonadota; class Alphaproteobacteria; order Hyphomicrobiales; family Rhizobiaceae; genus Rhizobium; species Rhizobium sp. P1_C7. The sequence goes on along the minus strand of NZ_JBFUAL010000019.1, from coordinate 27,228 downwards.
CCGATTCCACAAGGGCGAGGAAAAGAACGATCCGGAATTCGTCAAGGCGCTGGCCGCCAACGGCGACATCTATGTCAACGACGCCTTCTCGGCCGCCCACCGCGCCCACGCCTCCACCGAAGGCCTCGCGCACCATCTCCCGGCCCACGCCGGCCGCACCATGCAGGCCGAGCTCGAGGCGCTCGAGAAGGGTCTCGGCAATCCCGCACGCCCCGTCGTCGCCATCGTCGGCGGCGCGAAGGTCTCGACGAAGATCGACCTGCTCATGAACCTCGTGAAGAAGGTCGATGCGCTGGTCATCGGCGGCGGCATGGCCAACACCTTCCTCGCCGCCCGCGGCACCGATGTCGGCAAGTCGCTCTGCGAGCATGACCTTGCCGATACCGCACGCCAGATCATGATCGAAGCCGCCACGGCGGGCTGCGCCATTGTCCTGCCGGAAGACGGCGTCATCGCGCGCGAGTTCAAGTCGGGTGCCGCCAACGAGACGGTTGCCATCGGCGCCATCCCGAGCGATGCCATGGTTCTGGACGTCGGCCCGAAGTCGATCGAGGCCATCAAGGTCTGGATCGAGCGCGCCAACACCCTGGTCTGGAACGGCCCGCTCGGCGCGTTCGAGATCGAGCCTTTCGACAAGGCGACTGTGGCTGCCGCAAAGTATGCGGCCGAACGGACCAAGGCTGGCAAGCTGACCTCGGTTGCAGGCGGCGGCGACACTGTTTCGGCGCTGAACCACGCAGGCGTTGCCGACGACTTCAGCTACGTCTCGACAGCAGGCGGCGCTTTCCTGGAGTGGATGGAAGGCAAGGTTCTTCCGGGCGTCGCAGTGCTGAACGCGGCGCGGTAAAAAGTCGAAAGCTGATTCCACAAATTTTCCATGTAGATAGGCCGCGGCACGCAAGTGTCCGCGGTCTTTTGCTCATGGCAAAAACAAAAGTTCGATGTTTCAAACGATTGAAAAAATTTCAATCGTTTCAGTCGTTTGGCCTGCCGTTTTCCCGCCTATAAACTTCTGTTATCGCCGACCTATATTCTTCGGTTGATAGATTTTTCTTGCTGTGGAGAGAGCGATATGAGCGAACGTTTGGAAGACATTGCACTGCGTATGGTCACGGGCGGCCGCGGGTTGTTGGCAGCGGATGAATCGACGGCCACCATTGGCAAGCGGTTCGACACTATCGGCCTGGAATCGACGGAAACAAGCCGCCGCGACTATCGCGAAATGCTCTTCCGCTCGGACGACGCGATGAACAAATACATCTCCGGCGTCATCCTTTACGATGAAACCCTCTTTCAGAAAGCCGCAGACGGCACCCCGTTTGTCGACATCATCCGTGCCGCCGGCAGCATCCCCGGCATCAAGGTCGACACCGGCGCAAAGCCGATGGTCAACTATCCCGGCGAGACGATCACCGAAGGCCTCGACGGCCTCGCTGACCGCCTGGCGAAGTACTACGAAGCCGGCGCTCGCTTTGCCAAATGGCGCGGTGTGATCGCAATTTCCTCCGCTCTACCGACCTGGGGCTCGATGCGGGCCAACGCCCACGCACTTGCCCGCTACGCTGCGCTCTGCCAGCAGGCCGGCATCGTCCCGATCGTCGAGCCGGAATGCCTGATGGACGGCAAGCCCGGCGACCACAACATCGACCGCTGCGCCGAAGTAACCGAATGGACGATCCGCACCGTCTTCGAAGAGCTCGCCGACGCCCGCGTCCGCCTGGAAGGCATTGTCCTCAAGCCGAACATGGTCATCGACGGCAAGAACGCCCGCAAGGCATCGGTCACCGAAGTGGCTGAGCGCACTGTCCAGGTGCTGAAGCGCACTGTGCCGTCGGCCGTGCCCGGCATCGCCTTCCTCTCCGGCGGCCAGTCCACCGAAGAAGCAACCGCACACCTGTCCGCCATCAACTCCGGCTATGATCTGCCTTGGGCTGTGACCTTCTCCTACGGCCGCGCGCTGCAGGATACGGCTCTCAAGGCGTGGGGCGGAAAGCCGGAAAACGTCGCTGCCGGCCAGCGCGCCTTCAGCCATCGCGCCGAGATGAACAGCCTTGCCGCCAAGGGAAGCTGGAAGAAAGACCTCGAAAAGGCTGCTTGAGATCAAGCTTCGTCGCATTTCAGGAACCCGGGCGCGCAAGCGGCCGGGTTTTCTATTGTGACAGCGACAAATTTCCACTTCTGCATTCGGCAAATCATGGCTAGGACTCGACCCAATGATTGGTTGGGGGCCCTGATGACCACTGTTTCCTTCATCACCGTAGACGTCTTCACCTCCACGCGCTTCGAGGGAAATCCGCTGGCCGTTATGACGGACGCGCGCGGTCTGAGCGACGCCGACATGCAAAAGATCGCAGCCGAGTTCGGCTATTCCGAAGTGACGTTCGTGCTGCCGCCGGAAGATCCCAGGAATACCGCTCGCGTTCGCATCTTCACCCCGACGATGGAAATCCCCTTCGCCGGGCACCCGAATGTCGGAACGGCCTATGTACTCGGCCAGCAGTCAGAGGTCTTCGGACAGCCGGTCGGGGACAGCCTGCGCTTCGAAGAAAAAGCCGGGCTGGTGGAGGTCGACCTCACGCGGGACGGAGACCGCATATCGTCAGCCGCGATCCGTGCGCCGAAGCCGCTCATTGTCGGCCGGACGATCCCCGAAGAGACGGTCGCTCGATGCATATCGATCGATGCCAAGGCGATCCGCACAGCGGCGCACAGGCCGGTGCTCGCCTCGGTCGGACTGACCTTTGTCGTCGGCGAGCTGTCAGATTTGGCAGCACTCGCCCTCGCCCGGCCGAACCTTGCCTACTTCCAGGAGGCAGCCGGCCCCACCCTTGAAGGCAGCCACGACTTCTCGCTGTTCGTCTACGTGCGTTTGCCCGATGAACCCTGGAAGATCCGCGCACGCATGTTCGCGCCGCTCGACAACGTCCCGGAGGACCCGGCAACCGGCAGCGCCTCCGCCGCACTTGGCGCCTACCTCGTGTCGCTGGAGCCGGATCCGAACATGACCATCTCGCTGACGGTCGAGCAGGGCGTCGAAATGGGCCGGCGTAGCGTCATCGGTATCGACGTGGTCAAACAGGACGGCATCGTCACGGATGTGACCATTTCCGGCGCCTGCGCGCCTGTCATGCGCGGTGAAATCGACTACTAGTGCAATTCCAGCAAAAGCACGCAGCGGTGTTGCGTCCGGACTTGCTTACAAACAAAGGTGGAGCGTTTTCGCGATTCGAAGAACAGCGGGAAAGCCCTAGTCGAACAGGTCGCGGCCGAGCAACGCGACCGCCCAGATCGCAAAGGCGATGAGGGCAATCTTCCAGAAATCCGCCCGCCGCCGCAGACCGGGCAGCCCGAGCGGTTTGATCACGTGTATTGCCATCGCCAGGATGAGCAGCAGCGCGATCAGCTTCGTCATGTCTTTATTTTTCCAACTGTTATTAATGTCACAGGACCGACATTATTTCGCGCAACGACTGCATTTATTCATGCCGTAAAGGCATTCGGGGGCACAATCAACAATCTTGAGGCTGGGCGACACGACGTGTCGCCATATGTCTGCTTTACAACCAATGTGCAGAGTTTGTGGAAATGAAAAGAAACTTGCTGTCCGTCGCCGCACTGCTCTTTGGCACACTTTTCCTCTTCATGGGCAACGGCCTGCAAGGCATTCTACTTCCCGTCCGCGGCAATCTCGAGGGTTACGCGACCACGACGCTCGGCCTGCTTGGTACTTCATGGGCCGCGGGCTTCGTCATCGGATGCCTGATAGCGCCGAAGATGGTACGACGCGTCGGCCACGTGCGTGCGTTTTCCGGATTCATTGCCATCATTGCCATCATCGCGCTCGTCAGCGGCATCGTGATCCACCCGGTCTGGTGGGTGCTGCTGCGCGCCGTCACCGGCTTTGCAACTGCCGGCACGTCGATGATCATCGAAAGCTGGCTGAACGAGCGCGCCACCAATGAAAGCCGCGGCGCGATCTTCTCGCTCTACATTGCGATCACCCTCTTCGGCGTCGTCGCCGGGCAGATGATGATACCGCTGGAGGATGTGCGCACTCCCGTTCTCTTCATGATCTGCGGCATTTTCTATTGTATCGCCATGCTGCCGACAACTCTGTCGACGGCAGCCTCGCCGCAGCCGCTGAAGGCGGTCAAGCTCGATCTCCCCGCTCTCTATCGCAACTCGCCGGTGTCGTGTTTCGGCATCCTGCTGGTCGGCATCGCCAACGGAGCCTACGGCACGCTTGGCGCGGTCTTTGGCGCCGGTGCAGGCCTCTCCGATACCAGTATCGCCATCATGATGAGCTCCACCATCTTTGCCGGCGCCCTGATGCAGCTTCCCGCCGGGCGCCTCTCGGACCGGATCGACCGTCGCCATGTGCTGGCGGCCATGTCGGCGGTCGCCGCCTTTGCCGGTCTGCTGCTTTCCGTGCTGCACCCCTCATCACCGACCATCATCATCGGGCTCGTCGTACTCTACGGCGCGGTCGCCAACACGCTCTACCCGATCGCCGTCGCGCATGCGAACGACTACGCCTCGTCAGAGGACTTCGTGAAAGTCTCCGGCGGCCTTCTGCTGCTCTACGGTATCGGCACCATCATCGGGCCGACGATCGGCGGTCCCGTCATGTCGATAGTCAATCCGCACGCGCTGTTCCTGGTCACTGCCGTCGCCCATGTGCTGATTACGATTTACGCGATCATGCGTAGCCGCATGCGCGCCGCCATCCCGGCGGGTGACCGTGACGCCTACACGACCTTGCCGACCGCGACGTCGCAGATGCTGACGCCGGAGGGCATGTCGCTCGCGGATCGGAACACTTCCAACAAGGCTCCCGAACCGGGAGATCCTGCGCTAAAGTACAACTGATGCAAGGATGGAGGACTTCGCATGACCTTTGTCGATGACGACCGGCCCCAGAAGAAACCGACTCACGAGATCGGCGTGGATCTTTCCATGATGTCGGTCGACGAGCTGAAAGCCAGGATCGAGATCCTGAAAACCGAAATCGCCCGCATCGAGGCCGAAGCGGCGAGAAAAGCCTCCGGAAGGTTGGCAGCAGAAAATCTGTTCCGATCCTGAGCCCGCCAGTGGCGGAATTCAATTATAGCGGCTGCGCAAGTGCTAATTCGGCACAGACTTAATGAGACGTTAAGCTTTATAAGGTATTACTCTATTCATCCGGACTTGGTCTGGATTTCAGACAGTTTCCCATGCGGTGAATTGGTCTGATTTTTCTCCCTGTTTTACCTTGAGAGCCGCTTTCGCGGCTCTTCTTTTTTGCCTGCGTTGGGGACTAGTTCCACGAAACTGTGGAAGTTAACCCTTTATTAAGAAACGCCTTGCGCAATTGGGCTAAAGCTACCATCTTAAAAGCATAAAAGACCGGCTGAGGAAACTTTTTGCCTTTGGTCGGCGTTACCTGACCATAAGTAGATGCGTGCAACAGGGACTGTTTAAATGTCAGAGCTTGGATTGAATACGATCAGTTTTGCAGGTCGCGCCGCCGCATCCTCACAGTTCAAGGCACTGTATTCGGAGGGCATGTCGCTGGTTGAAGAGACCGCCGCCTACCTCGATGGCAATGGCCGCACCGCCTCCAAGGTTCTGCCGCGGATGGCGTCTGTTCTTTACGCTGCCGAATCGATGCGCCTCACCACCCGCCTGATGCAGATGGCATCGTGGCTCCTTCTCCAGCGTGCCGTCAACAACGGCGAGATGTCGCGCGATCAGGTGCTCGCTGAAAAGAACAAGGTTCGCCTCGACGGCTTCAACGTCGATCGCAACGCTCCCGGCTGGGGCGATCTGCCGGAATCCTTCCGCGACCTGATCGAGCGCTCCCTGCGCCTTCAGAACCGCGTTGCCCTGCTCGACCGCGAAATCTATCGCCCCAACGAGGCGACGATCGTACCGGACAACCAGAACAGCGTTCAGGCTCAGTTGAGCCTGCTGCAGACGGCTTTCAGCAACAACTGATCAGAAAGATCCTGGAATTTTCCAAACCGGCTGCGCCCCTGCGTGGCCGGTTTTTTGTTGCCCATGAGCATGCCCGGTGCAGCGCTTTGCGCCCGGGAACCACAAACGAAAAGAGCCCCGCCGAAGCGGAGCTCTTTCAATTCTGCCAGCCCGCAGCGATTAGAGGCCGAGGCCGCCGAAACGCTTGTTGAACTTGGAAACGCGGCCACCGCGGTCCATGAGCTGCTGGTTGCCGCCCGTCCAAGCCGGGTGCGACTTGGAGTCGATTTCGAGGTTCATGACAGCGCCTTCAGAGCCCCAGGTCGAGCGGGTCTCGTACTCGGTGCCATCGGTCATGACCACCTTGATCGTGTGATAGTCGGGATGAATCTGTGCCTTCATAACAATCTTCCTGCCACGAACGTCCAAATTGACGCATCACGTTGCGACAAGAGGACCGATTGAATAAATGAAGCCGCAGGCGTTTAAGGCTACGGCTTCCCATTAGGATGCGGTGCCTATACATGAAGGCCACTGGGATAACAAGAGCCCTCAACCGTCTTGCACGGTGTTGAAGGCGATCGGAGATGAATTGACAGACGCAGCGCAGACCGGGGACAAGAAGTCGCGTTCTCTGAGGCCACTCGGCAGATTGGCGCCCTACGTCATGCGCTACCGCGCCATGGTCGCCGGCGCCCTCTTCTCACTGGCTCTTGCCGCCGTGACATCGCTGACCTTGCCGCTGGCCGTCCGTCGCATGATCGACCACGGCTTCACGCAGGCGGACGGCCGCTTCATCAACAGCTACTTCCTCATGCTTATGGTGATGGCGGTGGTGCTGGCTGTCGCCAGCGCGCTCCGCTACTACTTCGTCATTACGCTCGGCGAGCGTATCGTCTCGGACCTTCGGCGCGACGTGTTCGCCCATGTCACGCGGCTGTCTCCCTCCTTCTTCGACATCAACCAGTCCGGCGAGATCGTTTCCCGCCTGACGGCGGATACGACACAGATCAAATCCGCGGTCGGGGCCACCGCATCTGTTGCGCTCCGCAACCTGATCCTGTGCTTCGGCGCCATGGGCATGATGATCGTCACCTCACCGAAGCTCTCGAGCCTTGTGCTCGGCGCAATTCCACTGATTGTCTTCCCGCTCGTCGGCTTTGGCCGTTCCGTGCGCAAGCGCTCTCGCGCCGCACAGGACACGCTGGCCGATGCCTCCGCCTTCGCCAACGAGACGATTTCAGCGACGCGCACGGTGCAGGCCTTCGGCGGGGAGACCGCAGCAGCCGGGCGCTACGGAGCCGCCGTCGAAAAGGCGTACGATGCCGCACGTGCGGCAATTCGCTCGCGCTCGCTACTGACGGGCATCGCCATCACGCTGATCTTCGGCAGCGTCGTTGCCGTCTTGTGGGTCGGCGCCCACAATGTTCTTGCCGGTACGCTTTCTCCGGGCACGCTTGGGCAGTTTCTGCTCTACTCCGTCATATCGGCGGGTTCGCTTGGCGCGCTGTCGGAAGTCTGGGGAGAACTGTCCCAGGCAGCCGGCGCCGCCGACCGCCTGACAGAACTGCTGGACGAGGTATCTCCCATCCGCGCACCCGCAAATCCCGCACTGCTGCCGGATCCCGCCTTTGGCCGGGTCGAATTCTCCGATATCCATTTCGCCTATCCCTCGCGCCCTGGCAGATCCGCACTGCACGGTTTGAGCTTCCGCATCGCGCCCGGTGAAACCGTTGCGATCGTCGGCCCTTCGGGCGCAGGGAAAACCACCGTGTTTTCGCTGCTGCTGCGCTTCTACGACCCACAGCAAGGCGCCGTGCTGATCGACGGGGTCGATGCCCGCACTGTCGATCCCGACGCGCTGCGCCAGCGCATGGCGATCGTACCCCAGGATGTCACGATCTTTGCCGCCTCGATCCACGAGAACATTGCCTTCGGCCGCCCCGACGCCAGCCGGCAAGAAGTGCGGGCCGCCGCCATCGCAGCACAGGCCGACGTATTCATCGCCCGGCTGGAAAACGGCTACGACACCGAGGTCGGCGAGCGTGGCATCACGCTTTCCGGCGGTCAGCGCCAGCGCATCGCGATTGCCCGCGCAATTCTGAAGAACGCCCCGCTCCTGCTTCTGGACGAGGCAACCTCGGCGCTCGATGCCGAGAGCGAGACACTTGTGCAAAAAGCGCTAGACGGCCTCATGCAAGGGCGCACCACCCTTATTATTGCCCATCGCCTGGCAACCGTATTGAAAGCCGACCGGATTCTGGTCCTGGACCAGGGGCGCGTGGTCGAAGAAGGCACGCACCAGACCCTGGTCCGCCATGGCGGACTCTATGCCAAGCTGGCAAAGCTGCAGTTCGAGACGGGAGCCGAAGAGTTCCTTTCTGCCACAAAATAGCGCGGCCGCATTGCGGTTGTCGCCTTGAGCGCCAACGTCAGCAATTGCGGGCGACCGAGCCATGGCATTCCGGGTTGCAAAAGACTTAAACATCCCGATGGAATAGTTGTGTTTTTTGTTTTACGCTGCGCTTGCAGATTGAACAACATCCTGATTCCGGGAGACAAAATCGATGTACAAGTTCGAAGTTTACAAGGACAAGGCAAGCGAATTCCGGTTCCGTTTCAAAGCCTCGAACGGCGAAACGATGTTCAGCTCCGAAGGCTACAAGGCCAAGGCATCGGCGCTGAGCGCAATCGAATCCATCAAGAAGAACGCTCCCGGCGCAGAAGTCGATGACACGACGAAGGCCTCCTCCTGACAAGGATCAGGCGGCGTCTCGAGCGCCGCCATTCCGTTCGAGGCCTTTGCAGTGCCTGCCGGCGTACCTTGCAAAATCAAGGGGCATAACACGGGCAATCATTTTTCAGTCAGCTTGAGTTCAATGCGGCGGTTCGTTGCACGCGCCTCCGGCGTCTCCCCCGGCGCGATCGGCTGAAACTCACCAAATCCAGCAGCAACCAGGCGATCGGCGGGAACGCCCTGGGCTATCAGGAACTTCACCACCGAGATCGCGCGGCCCGTTGAGAGCTGCCAGTTGTCGGCAAATTTCCCGGTACCGGCGAGCGGTACGTTGTCGGTATGGCCGTCGACGCGCAGCACCCAGTTGATCTCAGGCGGAATTTCCTTCGCAACGTCGAGAAGAGCGGCGGCGAGCTTCGCCATTTCCGTCTGCCCGTCCGGATTGAGATCGGCCCCGCCGGACGGGAAAAGCACTTCCGACTGGAAGACGAAGCGATCGCCAACGATACGAATGTTCTCGCGGTCGGAAAGGATCTCCCGCAGCCGTCCGAAGAAGTCGGAGCGATAGCGGTTCAGCTCCTGTACCCGTTGCGCCAGCGCGACGTTGAGACGGCGGCCAAGGTCGGCGATCTTCGTCTGTGACGTCTGGTCCTTCTGCTCCGAGGCCTGAAGAGCCACTTCGACGGCCGCAATCTGGCTGCGCAGCGCAGCAATCTGCTGATTGAGCAGTTCGACCTGGCTCATCGCCCTCTCGCTCGTCTGTTTTTGCTCGTCGAGCTCCTTTGTCAGACTGCCGATCCGCTGCTGTGCCTGGTCCTGCCCTCCCGATCCCGCCGAAAGCAGCAACTGCAGGCGGGAACGCTCGCTCTCGGCGGACGAAAGAGACGCCTGCAGGTTGGCAACGCTATCCTCCAGGTCTTGCTTGCTGCCCTTCTCGAGCGCGAGCAGCTGAGTGAGCTCGTTGATCTGGCTGTTCAGCCGTGTGAGCACTTCGTCGCGTCCGGTGATCTCGCGGCTGAGGATGAACTGCCCGACGACGAAGACCGTGAGCAGGAACATGACGGCGATCAGGAGCGTCGACAGCGCATCGACGAATCCCGGCCAATAGTCTACCGCGCGTTCGCGGCCACGCTTGCGGCCAAGAGCCATGGCTTACTTGCCCTCGCTCTTCTCGGTCTGCGGCATGCGTTGGCTGCGTTCGGCCGACGCTTGCCGTTCCTGCGATCCAACCCGCTCGGCGAGCCGGTCGAGCGTGCGACGCATCGCCTTGGCCTCGTCCTGTTGCGCTTCGATCCAGTCGCGCAGCATCTGCTGCTCGTTGCGCATGTTCTTGACGAGGCCCTGGATGCCTTCGGCAAGGTTTGCCATGGCCGCGACAGACCGCTGGCTGCCGGCGCCGCCGTCTTCGGCGGACTTGCGCAGATAGTCGGAGAGTGCGCGGATCTCTTCGGGCGAAACGCCGGCGCCCGAAGAGATGGCCGGCACGGTCGCATCGGACCCGACATCGGTGACCGACGAGAGCCAATTTTCCAGTTCCACGTAGAAGCGGTTCTGGGCGCGGCCGGCCTGCAGGTCCAGAAAGCCAAGAATAAGCGAGCCGGAGAGGCCGAGCAGCGAGGACGAGAATGCCTGCCCCATTCCGGAAAGCGGCGTCGACAGTCCTTCCTTCAGGGCGCTGAGCACATCGGAGTTGCCGTTGGTCCCTGCATCGAGCGACTGAATGACGCTGCTGATCGAGCTGATCGTACCGATCAGGCCCCAAAAGGTGCCGAGCAGGCCAAGGAAGACCAGGAGTCCGATGAGGTAACGCGAGACGTCGCGTGATTCATCGAGCCGGTTGGCGATCGAATCCAGGATGGACCGGAACGCCGCGGTCGAAAGCCCGGCCGAGGCCTTGCGGCTGCCGAGCAGCGTGCGCATCGGCGCCAGCAGTTTGGGATCGCGGCTGACCTTGTCGGCGCTGCCTGCGGCGCGAAACGAATTGAACCAGCGCACTTCGGGGCGAAGCGCCAGCACATGTGTGAAGACGAGGATGATACCGACGCCGAGCACGCCGAGAATCAGGCCGTTGAGGCCCGGATTGTGCATGAAGGCGGTCTGCGCCTGTCGGAACAAGATCGCGGCAATGAACCCGACGATGACGAGGAACATGACCATCGTCCACAGGAACGGCATCGGACTGGAGAGTTTGTAGCTGTAGTTGCCCGTGGGTTTTTCGGTCGAGCCGAACTCCGCCACATTCACGTTTTCCATAGATTCCGCAGCCTCCGGCTTCATCGCCTCCGAAGATTAGAGCATCATTGCGCCGAATTGAAGTACGTGGAACAGAAAACCGTGTCTTTACAACAGCGATTTAGCGGCTGGGGACCGGTCGCTTGGCCACATCAAGCAATGCCTTCTGAATGTGCTCGTTGCCGGCCACGACGCCGCCGGTTTCCAGGATGGAGGTGCCGCCATCCCAATCGGACACATAGCCGCCAGCTTCACGGATCAGCAGGATCCCGGCAGCAATATCCCAGGCCGAGAGCCCCGTCTCCCAGTAGCCGTCGAACCGGCCGGCAGCGACATAGGCGAGATCCAGCGATGCCGCGCCCATGCGGCGAATACCGGCCACTTCGCCCATGACGTGGCGAAGCTCGACGAGGAACTTCCCGTGGTTGCCGCGACCGAGATGCGGCACCCCGCAGGCGACGACAGAATCCGAAAGCACCCGACGCCCACCAACGCGAAGACGCCGGTCGTTGAGGAAAGCCCCACCGCCGCGCTCGGCGGTGTACAGCTCGTCGGTCGCCGGGTTGAAGACGACGCCGGCGACGATCTCGTTGTTGCGCTCAAGCGCGATCGAGACGGCAAACTGCGGAATGCCGTGCAGGAAATTCGTCGTGCCGTCGAGCGGGTCGACGATCCAGCGATGCGCGCCGTCGGTGCCCTTGATCTCTTCGCTTTCCTCGCCGAGGAAGCCATAGGTCGGACGCGCCTTCAGAAGTTCGTCCCTGACGATCTTCTCGGCCTTGCGGTCTGCATTGGAGACGAAATCACCCGGTCCCTTGACGGACACCTGCAGGTTCTGCACTTCGCCGAAATCACGCCCCAGCGATTTTCCTGCCTTGATGGCAGCCTGAACCATGACATTGAGAAGAGCTGAACGGGCCATGTGGGCACTTTTCCTTGAACGGTAACGGAATGCGCTGTCAGGGCGGGGAAGGTCCCTGATCGCCGAAGGAGGCAGCGCTCTATAAAGATTGGCGGCTTCAAGACCACAAAACCAGGGAAATTTCAAGAGCGCTGCCGCAGGTCAGAGAGATGGCCGTGACAAAGTCGATCCCGTCGCGGCCGCAAACCGATGATTCAGGCCCGCCGCCTGGAATTTCTGCTCGGTTGTTAAAACTTTGCGCGCGATTTGCTCGAGGGCAAAATGCGCTCGACGCTGCCCCTCGCGATCGCCACCTTCGGCGTTCAGAAGACGCCGACGCGCAGGTGGGGACTAGCGCGTCCGGCGGAACTTGTTGGCGGCATCGATCGCCGCCTTCTGCTGGCTTTCATCAATACCGAGGTAGAAATCCTCGAGCGCCGGATCCGGCAGACCGGCGCGGCGCGACAGCACATACCATTTTGCTGCCTCGATCGGGTCCGGCTTGGTGCCAAGCGCATTGATGTAGAGGTGCGCGAGCTTGTTCTGCGCCACCACGTTGCCGCCCTTGGCAGCAATACGCAGCCATTGGAAGCCCCTGACGAAATCGCGCGGTCCGTTCGTGCCGTTGACAAGCCAGATACCGAGATCGACCTGGGCGGTATCGAACCCCGCATGCGCCGCACGCGCCATCCACTCGCGCGCCAGCTGCTTTTTCTCCACCGGCAGATCGGGAAGCGCCGAATAGATCTCGGCAACGGCATATTGGGCGTCCGCGATCCCCTGCTCCGCCGACTTCTCATAATACGGCAGCGCCAGCTTCAATCCCTTGTCGCCCGGATTATCGGCCGTGAGGATCTGGGCCCAGTTGAATTGCGCCGAAGAATTGCCGGCATCCGCCGACTTGTGCATGTACTCGTCCGCCTTGGCCTTGTCGCGTTTGACGATCCGCCCTTCGATGAGCATCAAGGAGTATTTGAACATGGCGGCCGCATCGCCACCTTCCGCCGCTTTTCCATACCAGAAGGCAGCATTCTTGGGATCGCGCTTGACGCCAAGGCCCGAGGCAAGCATCTCGGCAACGAGAGTCTGCGCCGCCGGATCGCCCAGCTGCGCGCGCGGCAGCGCCAAATCCATCGCCGTCAGGTAGTAGCCGCGCTGATAGGCTCCATAGGCCACATCGACAGGCCCCTTGTAGTCCTTCTCCGGCGGCAGGTCGGGCAGCTTCGCCCCCATCCGGTCAAACACGCCTACGCCCGACGAGGGCCCGGAACCGTCCGCCTGCGGGCGCGCCGATTTCAGCGCTTCGGGCGCTCCGGTCAGCGGACGCGTCACGACATTGTCGACCGTTTGCGCCAATGCGCCATGCGCAAGCGCTGCCACAACAGTAGCGGTCGCAATAAGAGAAAGGCGCAAATGGCGGGTCAGGATCGGCATGGGCGGGATATCAATCCTCAAACCGTGGCGCTTTTTCGTCCAAGAGCGCGTTGACTTCCGCCACGACGGACGGTGCCCGCGCGGGGTCCGCGAAAACGGCAAGCCGCAAGGCCACGAACTCGGCACCACTCTGCGCCACCACAAGCGCCGAAGCCGGGTCCGTACCGCCCATGACGATGCACGGGATCTCGATCATCGAGGCCCACCATTCGCCGAGCGCGACGTTCTTCGGATGCGCCTCCGGTTTGATATCGCCCTCGAGCTTGCCGAAGAAGATGTAGTCGGGGCGTTCCTCGCCGATTTCGAGTGCATGATGCCTGTCAGCCGCGTTGCCGCCACCGACGATCAGCTTGTCGGCATATTTGTCGATCGCCTCTGAGATCTCGCTGGCCGGACCCGTCAGGTGCAATCCGTCCGCCTTGGTGCGACCGACAACGCGGCTGTCGCCGGCGAGCAACGCTGCGGCGCCGGCTTCCTGAATGATCGGAACCAGCTTCTCGGCGTGCTTCTGAAACTCGCCGTCGTTCAATGCGTATTGCGGCACGATCACCGAGGCGACATCCCCGCCCTTCAGAGCATCGCCCACGATCTTCGCCTGCTCATCGGCATCAGCGATATCGGGAACGATCAGAACTAGGCGGCAGCGATTTTGCGGTTCGGTCATGAACTCTTTCCATTTGCAGCGGATTTCACAGTTTCCCGGCCGATCCGCACTCGTCCTGTGTGAGTAATTCCGTTAGACGGGACTGGCAAGGGAGGACTTTCAAAAGCATGCCGATGGACCTTTCATTTTACTACGCCGCCATCCCCGCCGTCATTCTGGTCGGCCTGGCGAAAGGCGGTATGGGCGACGCGCTGTCGTTGATCGGGCTGCCCTTTCTCGCCCTCGTCGTCCCGCCGGTTCAGGCCGCCGCAATCCTTCTGCCGATCCTTGTCTGCATGGACATGATCTCGCTGGTCATCTGGCGCAAGCATGGCGACTGGACAACGCTGAAGATCATGTTGCCCGGTGCCATCTTCGGCATCGCACTCGGCTGGGCGACCTCGGCACTTGTGCCGGGCAATGTCTTGCGGGTTGTTATCGGCACGGTCACCGTGCTCTTCTGCCTGCGCTACTTCTGGAACAATTTCGGCGCTGGCGCAGGACGGACAGCACCGCCACACGGCCAGCGCCCGCTTCTGGCAACCCTCTGGGGAAGTCTCTCCGGCTACGGCAGCTTCGTGGCGCATGCCGGAGGCGCGCCGTTCCAGATCTACGCGTTGCCGCTGCAACTGCCGCCACACGAATACATCGGAACCAGCGTACGCTTCTTCGCCATTGTCAACGCGATAAAGCTCGTCCCCTACTTCGCCCTCGGTCAGCTCGACACCCGCAACCTCGCGGCTGCCGCCACGCTTCTGCCCTTTGCGCCGCTGGCAACCTTCGCCGGTGCCTGGTGCGTGCGCCGGATGAAGCCGGCAATCTTCTATCCGTTCATGTATGCCATGGCGCTGATCGCAGCCATCCTGATCGCACGCGAGGGCCTGGGTTACTAGCGATACCGCGCTTTCGCTGCGACGCACAATCTCCTTGCCGAACTGCTTCGTTTGACGTAGCTTTCCGCCATGTCGAACGCGGACGCCTTCACTGCGATAGCCGACCCTCACCGGCGCTTCCTGCTGGAGGAGCTGCGACGAGCGCCGCGCACCGTCAACGAACTTGCCGAAGGCCTTCCGATAAGCCGCCCCGCCGTCTCCCAGCACCTCAAGGCACTGCTCGATTGCAACCTGGTTTCGGTGACAGCAAACGGCACCAAGCGCATCTATGCCGTCAATAATCGAGGATTCGACAGGCTCAACCTGTGGCTGGATCAATTCTGGGCCTGACCCTGCCGAAAAAGAAAGAGCGCCGATTGCGACTTGTTCCGCAACCGGCGCTCTGGAATCCTACCTGACGCAAAATCTTGCTAAATCATTGGGAATCTTGCGATATCACCTTCTGTTGTCGCGCGGGCCCACGTCAAGTATCTGGTTATCCTGTCAATGTACGGATGATTTGAGACGCTCAATCTCGTCCTTGATGCGCAACTTCCTGCGCTTGCACTCGGCAACCTCACGGTCGTCTCTCGAGGGGGATACCATAAGCGAATGAAGCTCGTCCTCAAGAGCGCCATGCTTTTTCTGGAGTGATTCAAGATGAGCTTGAACAGTCATTTGACCCTTCCTTCCTCTTACCTCTCTCCGGCCAACACCGCCGGAGATCCAAGGCGTCAACCTTTAAAGTGTGACACATTTCTGAAAGCTTGTCGAAGGCGAAAACAAGGAGACTACGTGGCAAATTCATGGTCATCACCAACTAGCCGTTACCGCTATTTGATGATAGGAGCATGCAAAAATCATCGCCAGGCCGGACAGCGTCCGAAGACGATCGTGGGGAATACAAATGCCGGATCAGGAACAGGCGGAAGTCAGGCTCATCGTTGCGCGCATGCGTCAGGAGCACGAAGACTATGATGTCGCCATCAACGCCATGATTGCTACCGGATGCGACGCGCTGCGCATTCAACGCATGAAGAAGAAGAAACTGGTTATCAAGGACAAGCTGACGAAGCTCGAGGACCAGATCATCCCTGATATCATCGCCTGAGGGAATTGTCGTGACGATGACAGACAGACCACCCGTAGCCATCATCATGGGCAGCCAGTCGGATTGGGAGACCATGAAGAACGCCGCCGATACGCTGGAAGCGCTGGAAATCCCATACGACGCCCGCATCATTTCGGCCCACCGCACGCCCGATCGCCTGGTGAATTTCGCCAAGTCGGCGCGGGACGAAGGCTTCAAGGTCATTATTGCTGGCGCCGGCGGCGCCGCTCATCTGCCGGGAATGGCAGCAGCCATGACGCCGCTTCCGGTCTTTGGCGTACCGGTTCAGTCCAAGGCACTGTCGGGTCAGGACAGTCTCCTTTCCATTGTTCAGATGCCGGGCGGCATTCCGGTCGGCACGCTGGCGATCGGCAAAGCGGGCGCGATCAACGCCGCCCTCCTCGCTGCCGCCGTCCTTGCCCTGTCGGACGAGGAAATCGCCGACCGCCTTGACGAATGGCGCGAGCGCCAGAGCGCCGCTGTCGCGGAATACCCGATGGACGACCTATGACAACAACAACGATCGGCATCATCGGCGGCGGCCAACTGGGCCGCATGATGGCCATGGCGGCTGCACGGCTGAACTTCCGCACCATCATCCTTGAGCCGCAGGTCGATTGTCCCGCCGCACAGGTGGCGAACGGCCAGATCGTTGCCGCCTACGACGATCCGGCGGCTCTCGCCGCACTTGCCAAGGACTGCGACGTCGTTACCTATGAATTCGAGAACGTGCCCGTTTCCGCCGCGGAAACGCTCGCGGGGAGCGTTCCGGTCTACCCGCCGCCCGTAGCTCTGGAAGCGGCACAGGACCGCTTGGTCGAGAAGCGCTTCATCAATGGCTGCGGCATACCGACAGCGGATTTTCGTGCCGTGGACAGCCAGTCCGACCTCGAGGCCGCACTGCGGGACTTCGGCGGCCAAGGCGTCGTGAAAACCCGCCGGCTCGGCTATGACGGCAAGGGCCAGAAGGTCTTCCGCTCCGGCGCCGACAGCGCCGACGGCGCCTATGCCGCCCTCGGCGGCGTGCCGCTGATTCTCGAAAGCTTCGTTTCCTTCGAGCGCGAGATCTCTATCATTGCCGCGCGAGCGACGGACGGAACGGTCACCTGCTTCGATCCGGCCGAAAACATCCACCGCAACGGCATTCTCCACACTTCGACGGTACCCGCCTCCATCACCGACGCGACGGCTGCCGCCGCCCGCGAGGCTGCGGAGAAGATCCTGGCGACGCTCGGCTATGTCGGCGTCGTCGGCATCGAGTTCTTTGTGCTCGCCGATGGCAGCCTGATCGCCAACGAGATGGCGCCACGCGTTCACAACTCCGGCCATTGGACGGAAGCAGCCTGCGCCGTCTCGCAGTTCGAGCAGCATATCCGCGCCGTCGCCGGCTTGCCGCTCGGCAATGCCGATCGTCACTCCGACTGCGTTATGCAGAACCTGATCGGCGACGATATCCTGGCGCTGCCCGACTGGCTAAAGCGCCGCGATACGCTGGTTCACCTCTACGGCAAGACAGAATCCCGGCCCGGCCGCAAGATGGGGCACGTCACGACGCTGACGGCAAAATCGTCGGTCTTTCCCTGACCGAACGCACTTCCGCCACGGGAAAAACACCTTCGTGTGGTTGACACAGACAAGTGGCCGGGTTATCTGCACGCCCAACCTGAAGAGCGCGCCCTGAGCGCGCTTTTGAATGTAATATATACGGGCGAATGTGAATTCCCCCAAACATCGCGGATCAAAACAATGAAGATCAAGAATTCGCTCAAGTCGCTCAAGGCTCGTCACCGTGACAACCGCCTGGTTCGCCGCAAGGGCCGCGTCTACATCATCAACAAGCTGAACCCGCGCTTCAAGGCTCGTCAGGGCTGATAGCGCACGGCCGAATGGCTCGGCGCCTTGTGTGCCTGAGCTTGTTCGGGGGATTGCCGAGGTGATCCGTTAAATCGCTTTGATCTTCTGCGTTGGCGGGCTAGTATGCCCGCCATGCGTCTTTTAGCCATGACATCAGCGGTGCTACCGCTCGCTCTCGCCTTGCTGGCTTCGGTGCCGCCTGCCGCCGCGCAGGACAAGGAAACGATCGTCGAGCAGCCGGATGCCAATGCGAACCTCTCCCCCAAACAGCATCTCGACCAGCTCTATACGCAGCTGAAACGCGAGCGCGACGCCGACAAGGCGAGCGGTATTGCCGACGAGATTCGCACCGAATGGAACGATTCCGGCAGTGCCACGGTCAACCTGCTGATGCAATGGGCCGACAAGGCGATCCAGGATAAGCGCAACGCCGCAGCCCTCGATTTCCTCGATCAGGCAATCGCTTTGAAGCCGAACTACGCCGAGAGCTGGAACCGCCGCGCGACGTTGAACTATGCCAACGGCAGCATGCGCAAATCCATGTCCGACATCGAACGCGTCCTCGATATCGAGCCGCGCCATTTCGGCGCACTGTCAGGCATGGCGGCAATTCTCACCGAGTCGGGCAACGACACGCTTGCGCTCAAGGCCTGGGAGCGATTTCTCGACATATACCCGGCCAATCGCACAGCACAGGAACAGATGAACACACTCGCCGAAAAACTGGCAGGCAACCGCACCTGATCCCCGACGGTGAACCGCTGCTGCCTATCCTTCGTAATGTGTCCGTACGTTTGTTCAGGTCGCTTTCATGTTTGCCGAAGTCTCAGTGCTCCTCGCACCCCTTGCAGCCGCCATCGGTTACTCCTCCTATATGGCGCACCAGATCGAGCAGGCACATCCCAATATCGGAGAACTGACCGACATCGGCGGCTACCGCATGAATGCCGTTCATGTTCCACGCCCACAATCCGCCGACCTTCCCGCTCTTGTCTTCATCCACGGCGCCAGCGGTAACCTGCTCGACCAGCGTCGAGCCTTTCTTGCGCCGCTCGCCGGCCGCGCGGAAATGCTGTTCGTCGACCGGCCGGGTCATGGCTATTCCGAGCGTGGCGGCTCGGAAAACGTGTTTCCATCCGGCCAGGCGGACGCCATCGCGCACCTCATGGAGAAGCGCGGCATAGAGAAGGCGATCATCGTCGGACATTCCTTCGGCGGCGCGATTGCTGCGGCCTTCGGCGTTCGCCATCCGGAAAAGACCAGCGGCCTCCTCTTCCTCGCCCCGGCGACTCATCCGTGGCCGGGAGGGGTCGACTGGTACTACCATGTCGCGACCGTGCCGCTGATCGGGTGGCTCTTTACGCACGCGCTCGTGGTGCCCCTTGGACTGTGGCGGATGGAACAGGGAACCCAGAGCGTCTTCAGCCCCAATCCGCGCCCTGCGGACTATATCGCAAGCACCGGCCCCGCTCTGGTGCTGCGACCGGAGACATTCTACAACAATGCCGCCGATTGCACCCGGCTGCTCCGCTATGTGAAGGCACAGTCGCCTCTTTACGCGCAAATCGCTGCACCGACGGTCATCATCACGGGCGATAGCGACGATATCGTCTGGGAGCATGTCCACTCGCAGGGACTGGCCCGCGACATCGTGCATTCCGAGCTGGTCAGGGTCCGCGGTGTCGGACACAAGCCGGACTATCTGGCAACCGACGTCGCCATCGCCGCGCTGGAAAAGATCGCGGGACAGCCCCACGATCTACAGGCTGTGGCGCGCACGGCGGAAGAACGCCTTGCGCGCCAAGGCGTCCATCGTGGCTAGCCCCGAGACGTCGCGCGTTCCGCGACTGGTGGCCCAATGCTGGAATCTGGCCGAACTGGTGGCGTGAAACGTGCGGTATCATTGCCTCGCGGCACAGGCGTCCCATATCTTTCCTATCGCCGTCCTTCGAGGGAAGCCATGGACCGCCTCTGCATGAAATCATTCGCCGTCGTAGCCGCGCTGTCGCTCGCCCTTGCGCCGCTGACACCGGCCTTCGCCGCATCGCCCGCGCCCGTCGAGGCCGAACACGGCATGGTCGTTACCGCCCAGCATCTGGCAACCGACGTCGGCGTCAATGTCCTGAAGAGCGGCGGCAACGCGGTGGATGCGGCGGTCGCGGTCGGCTATGCGCTGGCGGTCGTCTATCCCTCAGCCGGCAACATCGGCGGCGGTGGCTTCATGACCATCCGGTTGAAGGACGGCCGAACGACCTTCCTCGACTTCCGCGAACGCGCGCCGCTTGCCGCCACCAAGGCGATGTATCTCGATGCCAAGGGAGATGTTGTGCCGCGCGCCAGTCTCGACGGGTACCTCGCCGTCGGCGTGCCCGGTTCCGTCATGGGCTTCGAGACCGCGCGCGAGAAATACGGCACGAAATCTCGCGACGAGCTGCTGGGACCGGCCATCCGCTATGCACAGGAGGGCTTCACGCTTGAGCCGGGCGACGCCGCGAGCCTCGCCGGCAGCGCCAAGCGCTTGCACAAGGACGAGGCCGCCGCGAAGATATTCCTGAAATCGGATGGCAAGACCTATACCGCCGGCGAGAGGCTGATACAGCCCGACCTCGGCGCCGTGCTCGCCAGCATCGCGCATAAGGGACCGGACGCCTTCTACAAGGGCACTCCAGCAGATGCCATCGTCAAGGCGAGCCAGGCCAAGGGTGGCATCCTCGTGAAGGAGGATTTCGAACAGTATGCCGTACGGGAGCTGAAACCGATCGAGTGCAATTATCGCGGCTACGGCATCGTCTCCTCGCCTCCACCCTCCTCCGGCGGCGTCATCATCTGCGAAATCCTGAACGTGCTGGAAGCCTATCCGCTCCCCTTTCTCGGCTACGGTTCTGCCGAGACGGTACATCTCATGGTGGAAGCGATGCGCTACGCCTATGTCGATCGCAATGCCGCACTTGGCGATCCCGATTTCATCGAGAATCCGGTGTCCAGGTTGTTGGACAAGGGATATGCCAAGGATATCCGCGCCAAGATCGATACCTACAAGGCGGGTACTTCGGCCAACCTGAAACCGCTCGGCGCCAAGGAAAGCGTTGAGACGACGCACTATTCGATCATCGACGACGAGGGCAACGTGGTGGCCGTCACCTATACGCTGAACGGCTCCTTCGGTGCCGGCGTGGTGGCGCCCGGCACGGGCATCCTGCTCAACAACGAAATGGATGACTTCACCTCCAAGCCAGGGGTGCCGAACCTCTATGGCCTGGTCCAGGGCGAAGCCAACGCCATCGCGCCAAAGAAGACGCCGCTCTCGTCGATGAGCCCCACGATCGTCACCAGGGACGGCAAGCCGTTCATGGTGATCGGCAGCCCCGGCGGCTCGCGCATCATCACCATTACGCTCGAAGCGATCCTGAACGTGGTCGATTTCGGCATGGACATCAGCCAGGCTGTCAACGCCCCGCGCATTCACCATCAATGGCAGCCGGACAAGATCTATTTCGAACCATACACCCTCTCCCCCGATACGGTCCGAACGCTCATTTCCATGGGCCACACGCTGGACGACGGCAGCGGGCCGCCGCAATGGGGCCAGGCCGCCGGTATCCTCGTCGGCGGAAAGAGCCTCGCCGATATCGAAAAGGGCGGCGGCGCGCGCTATTACGGCGCCATGGACAGCCGCGCGCCCGAGGGATCGGCCGGCGGTTATTGATCAGCGGATGCGGGCGTGAACGTAATCGCCCTTGATCGTCACCAGCGGCCTGGCGCCGGAAACGCTTGGGCTCGGACTGTCGACAAGGGCCGCCTTGGCGGTCACCGTATACTCAACCGGCACATCCCTGCCGAAACCGAGTTCGGCCTCCAGCGATTGCGCCGTGATATCGATCCGCTCGTCGCGCCGGATCGCATCGTAATTCAGCCGCGCCCGCACGGCCGCACCCAGAATATCGACAGTGGAGGCATGGCCCTCGAGCGCGATGTCGGCTGCCTTGCTTGAGATTCCAAGCCTGGCGAAATCGCCCTCGAACCGGGCCTTGACGGTTTGCTGATCGACGCGAACCGCACTGCCCGACGGGACGTTCGCGAACACGACGGGTGTGCAGTCCGACAAATCCATCCACGAGGTCTGCGTCACCTCGACCCGCAACGTCGTTCCCGCGATATGCATCTGGCTGCGATCCCGGCAACTATCGAAGAGCCAGCTGGAATACCATGAGGAAAACCACCCGCCACGGCGCCCGCGCGTCTCTGCCCGGTACGGCTCGCCCGGTTTGGTGGTGATCCTGATATCGCTCGCATCGCCGCTGACGACGATGGTGCGGACGGCTGAAATGTCGAGTACCTCGCCGGGCGACCCGGTATCGGCAAAGGCCGCAACCAGCGTCATGAAGAATGCGGGTATGAATAGGAAAAATGTCATCGCCTGTCTCCTTGAGAGAGCCGCCCTGAACGTGGCGGCTGAGGCAATGTGACGAATGGAGACATTTATCGAGACCTGAAACGCAATCCGGGTCGCCCGCGATTGCGATCAGGGCCATTCTCGTGCTGATATTCAGGCATGCGTCATCGGATCCGCCATCATGATCTTCGTTCCACTGCCCTTCGTCATCGCGCTTTTGCTTGTCATCCTGTTGGTCCGAATGTTCCGGCAGGGCGATTGGCGCGCGCCGGAAAAACGCCCCTTTCTGCTTCTGATCAGCGTCTACGCGCTGCAATCGGTGCTGATCGGCATCCGCTGGGGCTACGACGTCACCGAGATCCTTCCGGCCCAGGCGATCATCGCCTCGCTGATCGCCAGCCTCGCCTGGATCAGCTTCCGAAGCCTTGCGTTGGAGGGGCGGGTCTCTCTTGTTCGCTTCTGGCCGCATCTGCTGCCTGCTGCCCTGACCGCCTGCCTCCTGGTTTTCTGGCGCGAACCGGTCAGTCCGGTCCTGACCGCCATTTTCATCGCCAATGGCGCAGCACTCCTATGGCTTGCGCGTCACGGCCCCGATGCGCTCGTCTCCTCACGTCTCGACGGTGCCCTGCTGTCTTACCGCTCCCTGCTGATCACTGCCGTGGCGCTGATCGCATCCGCCATCGCCGACATCGCCATCAGCCTTGACCTGACGCAGACGGGCGGCATTCATTCCGGTGCCATTGTCGCGCTCGGCAATGTCCTGACGCTGCTCGTCCTCGGCACGGCCGCCGCCGTTGCAAGCGGCAGCCAGTCGCT
Source organism: Rhizobium sp. P1_C7 (assembly GCF_056406295.1). NCBI lineage: Bacteria > Pseudomonadati > Pseudomonadota > Alphaproteobacteria > Hyphomicrobiales > Rhizobiaceae > Rhizobium > Rhizobium sp. P1_C7. The sequence continues at coordinate 4,280 of NZ_JBFUAL010000019.1, read as the reverse complement.
CGACAACCCGTCTTCCGAACCGCAACTCGCCGCAGCGCCGGCGCCGACGGAGGAAGACGCCACCATAGCGGCGGCTCTCGATCGCCTCATGCAATCGCGCCAAATCTACCGCGATCCAGACCTCAGCCTCGGCCGCATAGCCCGGAAAATGAACCTGCCGGCCCGCCGCGTCTCGATTGCTGTCAACCGCGTCCACGGCATGAGCGTGTCGCAATATGTCAATGATTTCCGCATTCGCGCCGCCTGCGAGCTCTTGGCGCAGACCGCCGAGCCGGTGACACGGCTGATGTTCGACTGCGGCTTCATCAGCAAGTCGAATTTCAATCGCGAATTCCTGCGCTTGAGCGGCACAAGCCCCACGGAATTCAGACGGCGCAACCGCGCGAACCTCGTTGCGCTTGAGCCGCCTGCAAAAAAGACGCTTTTCGTGTCACCGTGACAAAATCGCCGTTCACAACGACAGCATGCCGCCCTAAGCATGAGCGGACCATCATCTGAAAGAGCTTCCATGGCCAGCATTGAAATGATCGTCGCAGCCCGCGCCCGCCTGCGCGGACATGCACGCCGCACGCCGCTTCTCTCATCCCCGTTCCTTAACGACATCGCCGGACGGCGCATCTTCGTGAAGGCCGAATGCCTGCAGCATACGGGCTCGTTCAAATTCCGCGGCGGCTGGGCAGCGGTCTCATCCCTCGATCCGGCTGTTCGCGCCCGCGGCGTCATCGCCTTTTCGTCAGGCAATCACGCGCAGGGGGTCGCCCTTGCCGCCAAGCTGCACGGCATACCTTCCGTCATCATCATGCCGTCGGACGCGCCGAAGCTGAAGATCGCCAACACCCGCGCAATCGGTGCAGAAGTTGTGCTTTACGACCGCGCGACGCAGGACCGCGACGCGATCGGCGCTGAGCTGTCGACGGAGCGCAAACTGACGCTGATCAAGCCCTTCGACGAACCGCAGGTGATTGCGGGACAGGGGACGACGGGCCTCGAGATTGCCGAGCAGGCCGAGGAGGAAGGCGTGAAGTCGGCCGAGGTCCTGGTGCCCTGCGGCGGCGGCGGCCTTTCCTCCGGCATAGCGTTGGCGCTGGAAGCGAGCGCCCCGGCGTTCCGCGTGCGCCCCTGCGAGCCCGATGGCTTCGACGACACGACGCGCTCGCTTGCATCGGGCAGGATCGAACGCAATGCGACGCTGACCGGCTCGATCTGTGACGCCATCATCACGCCGCAGCCTGGCAACATTACCTTCCCGATCCTGAAACGCCTTGCCGGTGCCGGCATCGTGGTCAGCGACGACGAAGCGCTACGCGCCATGTCCCTTGCCTTCACGCGGCTGAAGATCGTCGTCGAGCCGGGCGGCGCAGTGGCGCTTGCAGCAGCCCTGTTCCATGGCGAGCAGATGGACGAAGAAGACGCCATCGTCGTCACCTCGGGTGGCAACGTCGATGCCGACATCTTCGCCAGGGCGCTTGCGCTTCACGGATAAAGGCGGGCCGAAACCCGCCTCTGACAAGCGATATCGTCAGGCGGCCTTGTAACGCTGCGCCGGCGCGGAGCGCGACAGGTTTGGCAGCAGCGCCTGGCGGGCATCCTCGTACGCCTTCAGCAATCCAGCGTCCTGAAGCGCCGGGATCGTTGCAAACTCGTCTTGATCGAAGCCCGCCAGCGCGGCATCGACCATATCTTCGGCGGACATGACGATTTCAGAAGGCAGATGCTCGACGGGCGTCCCCGCGATGTCCCAAAATTCGGTCGCGGTCGCACCGGGCAGCACCGCCTGCACACGAATGTCCTGGTCCGCCAGCTCGTGTTTGAGAGACTGGCTGAAGGCAAGGACGAAGGCCTTGCTGGCACCATAGACGCCATTCAGCACCTCCGGCCCGATGGCGACGATCGAAGCGATGTTGATGATCGATCCGCCACCACGGGCAACGAAACCGGGCACGGCGGCATAGGTCAGCCGCATCAGCGCCGTGACGTTGAGCTCGATCATCGCCTGCATCTTGTCGACGTCGGAGGAAAGCAGCGGCGACGTCCCGCCGACACCGGCGTTGTTGACGAGGAGCGCAATGCTGCGGTCGGTTCTCAGCACCTCCTCGACGCGACGGAGGCCGACCCGGTCGCCGAGATCGGCAGTGAGCGTTTCGATGGTGCGGCCGGTTTCATCGGTCAGCCTGCTCGCAAGCGCCGAGAGACGCTCGCCATTGCGGGCCACGAGAATCAGGTCATAGCCGCGCTTGGCGAGCCGGTGCGCATAGACCGCGCCGATGCCCGACGATGCGCCGGTGATCAGCGCCGTGCCCTTGGATGCCGGTGTCTTGGATCTCTGCGCCTCGGATGTCTGTGTCATCGCTTTCTTCCTTCTGCTGCGCCGGCCCCTGCCGCTCGCTTCGGAAGAGTCTATGCCGAATTGCCGACGGCCTGAATGTCATATATACCACCTTTTAGGACAATGGAGTTTACGGCCGTGCAGACCATCGCCATGCTTCTCTTCCCCGGTTTCCAGGTGATGAGCCTGGCCGCGGTCTCTGTCTTCGAATTCGCCAATATCGATCTTGGCGGCGAAACCTACGGGATCCGCTATATCTCGAAGACCGGCGGCCCCGTGCCAAGCTCCTTCGGAATGTCCATAGACACCGAGCCGTTCGACGATCCGGCCTTCGACACGCTGATGATCTCAGGCGCCCCCGGCGTCACGCTGCCCACGCAGGCCGAGAGTGATTTCATTCGCGCGGCCCTCGGCCAGTCCCGCCGCGTAGCCTCGATCTGCACCGGCGCCTTCTTCCTGGCCGAAGCGGGCGTGTTGGACGGCCGCCGCGCCACCACCCACTGGCTGCTCGCCCGCGAGCTGCAGTCCCGCTATCCCAGGATAACGATCGAGGAGGACCGCATCTTCATCGTCGACGGATCTGTCTGGACATCGGCAGGCATGACGGCCGGCGTCGATCTTGCGCTCGCCATGGTCGAGAAGGATCATGGCGCAGAGGTCGCCCGATCCGTCGCCCGCAAACTCGTCGTCTATCACCGCCGGGCCGGCGGCCAATCGCAGTTTTCGACCCTGCTGGAGCTGGAACCGAAGTCGGATCGCATCCAGAAGGCGCTCGCCTATGCGCGCGGCAATCTGAAGAACACACTGTCGGTGGACGAGCTTGCCGAAGCGGCGCATCTGAGCCCCCGCCAGTTCAGCCGCGCCTTCCGCGCAGAGACCGGACAATCGCCCGCCAAGGCCGTCGAAAACCTGCGCCTCGAGGCGGCGCGGCTGATGATGGAACAGAGTCGGCACCCGATCGACGTCGTCGCCGCGGAGACCGGCTTTGCAGATCGCGAGCGCATGCGCCGCGCCTTCGTCCGCGCCTTCGGCCAACCGCCGCAGGCAATCCGTCGCAACGCGCAGCACGCTTTCGATCCTAGCTTTACAGTTGCATTTTAGATCTCATGTGAGCTCGTTTAACGGTCGAATGATGCGGGCGCACCAACTTGACCATGCGATGACGTATGCAGGCTTTATGCGACGCTGTGCAAGGCTATCGGCAATGCATCGGACTTCCTGGCTGACTAGCGGGATCAGAGCCTGATGGTCGGCATTGGCAGCGTTTTTTGGGGGCGTCACGTTGGCGCGATACCGGATCACCAAAAATATAGTGAGTTTCTATCAGCAGGATCCAACGGGTGAATGTGCCCTCACCTGCCCGACCTTGCCAGCGATCGGGCGATATCGACAATGTCATCGCGCGAGGCAGTGGGATCGTCTCTGTTCCAGGCAACCCCGAGCCCGATCCGGAAATCGATCCCCCTCACCTTCTTGAGCTCGAAGGCACGGTTGGGCAGATCGCGAACCCACTCCGGTGCAAAGCCGATGCCGAGCCCTGCCGAGACAAGCGACACCAGTGAGTAGGTGTCGTCGCAGGTATAGGCGATATTGCGGGTCAGATCATACGCCTCGAACTTCTCGTTGAAGTACCGCTCGGTGAAAGACAGGTTCTGCCTGTTGAAGGCGATGATCTTCTCATCGCGAAGATCCTCGATGCCGATCTCCTCTTGCGCTGCCAGCGGGCTCGCCTTTGCGACCGCCAGCAGATAGCGCTCATGGGCAATCGAGAAGAACCGCAGCGAGCCGATGTTCTCGACCGGTCGGATGAAGCCGAGATTGATCTGGCCGCTTTCCAGGCTGCGGATGATATCGCTGGTGTTGCCGCTGGAAATATGGATGCGCACATCCGGATACTTGCGGGCGATCTTTGCCAGGAACRCCGGCAGCACCCCTGTGGTGGCCGGATAGACGG